>JANYEY010000004.1 GCA_025359685.1 Sphingomonadaceae bacterium
CACCCTCTCCGCCAGATAAATCCTTCGATTGTCGCTAACGCGGTGTCTGTTCCAGCCGGTTACTGGCCTTTCCGGCGCAGCAGTTCACTGGCGATCTGTTCGTGCCTGGCGCGCGTGATCCCGTAAGCCGCCAGGATCAGCAGCGCGGCAACCGCGATGACTGCCGGTACCGGTCCCCAGATCGAGACCAGCCGGAACTGCATGGCCTGAGGCAGCACCGCTGCGACCTCTTGCCCGGCCGCGCGGGGAAACCGGATGAGGTCAAGCGCCACGCCGGCGACCATGACGCCGAGCCCGGTCGCGGCCTTGCCGGCAAAGCCGAGCCCGGCGAAATAGAGCCCTTCGCGCCGCTGGCCGTAAAGGTATTCGTGCTCATCGGCGGCATCGGCCATCATCGATGGATAGGCGACCGAGACTAAGCCCGTGCCGATCCCGGCAATGAACGAGTTGAACTGCATCGGCCCCAGCGCGGCATCGCCCAGCGGGTGATAGATCCCGGCCAGCATCGCCCCCTGCAGCACCAGCCAATTGCCGATCAGCAGCAGGAAACCGATGATTACGACGTTCTTCTTTTCCATAATCTTTTGCAGCAGCGGTGCACCAAGCACCCCCAGAAGAATGCCGATCAGATAGGCATAGCCGATAAACTGGATCTTCTCGCTCTTCATCTGCCAGACGAACACGAAGGCGTGGTTGTTAAGGCTCATGTTGACGCCGATCGCGATGAACAGGACCACCGCGGAAATGAACAGCAATCGGAACGAGCGGTTGCCGAAGATCTCCTTGAGCTCGCCCGGCAGGCGGCGCAGCATCGATCCCTCGGTCGCGTCCGGCTGGGGCAGGGCAGCGGCATAGCGGCGGATGCCCAGACAGCAGATGGTCATGCAGACCAGCAGCAGCAGCGCCACAGACCAGCCGAACCCCGGATAGCCTTCTGGCCGCTGCAGCCCGCCACCAGCAAAGAACACCGAATAGCCGATCGCGGTGACCGCGACGCCCGAACAGATCCCGGCAAAGGCGCGGTAGACGACGACGCTGGTCCGTTCGGCATAGCCGCTGGCCAATTCGGCGCCGAGCGCGATGTAAGGGACGTTGAACAGCGAAATGAAGCTGCGCACCGCCACCGACATGACCGCTAGCCAGGCGAACAGGCCCATTTGGCCAAGCCCGTGCGGCGGCGAAAACAGCAATCCGATCGACAGGGTGATGAACGGTATCGCCACGATCATCAGCGGCAGCCGCCGGCCAAGCCGCGAGGTCATGTTGTCCGACCACGAGCCAACCACCGGATCGACCACCGCGTCGAACGCCAGGCTGACTGCCAGCGCTGCCCCAACCAGCGTACCCGAAAGTTGGAGCACGGCGGAATAGTAGAAGAAAATGAAGCCGATCGCGGCATCGAAACCGCCGTTCTGCGCTGCCTGGCCAAGACTGTAGGCGAGTTTTACGCCCAGCGAGGGACGCATTGCCGCCGTACTCGCCGGCTGAACCAACGCTTCGTCATTCCCCATAGATCCCACTCCCGTTCGCACCTGTTGCCTCAAGGCATTTCTTTGGCTTCGATGAACTGCCACATTGCCGCCAGATAGGCTTCGAAATTCTCTCGCCGCCGGCAACCGCGATGACGTGGTCAATTTTCAGGACGGCGAAACGTGGCGCAGCGACCGGCTCAATGCGATCAACCAGCATTTCGTCACCGCGTTTCTCGATCTCAATCTCAAGGGCGATGAAGGCAAGCGCGCTTATCTGAATGTGCCTACAGTCGATTCCGATCAGGGTGAGTGGCCAACCTCATTTGCCGAGCAATTCAACGGCACGCAGGCCGGGCCAGACCAGCCCGGCTATTGGCGCGGGTTCCAGCGGCGCTGGGCTTTGGGCCTCGAACTGCACAAGGCCCAGCCAAGCCGCTAAACTGGTCTGGCTGGGCGGGAGCCGGTTTGCGCGGCCTCAGTCGGAATCGTCGTCGGGCGCGACTGTGCAGTTGCCGGAAAGGCAATAGGGCGGGATCGTCAGGTTGCCCGGATCGATCGGAACGGTGAATACCTTGTAGTAGTAATAATCAGCCAGCGCGAGGCTGGTGCCCTGGCTGAGCTGGGACTGCGATTGCATGAAGGTAACCGGGCGGCTGGCCGTGCCGTCGCCGCCATGATCGGGGGCATACCAGGTCCACAGGTAAGTCGCCTCGGGATAGTTGGGCTTGGAAGGCGGGAACAGCACCGAATAGACGGTGATCGTGTGGCCGGGGCACAGGTCTGGATTGTCGACGATGGTGCCTTGAAGGGTGCCGTGCGCGCCGGGGATCGAAACCCAGTTCGGCGGTTCCTGTCCGTACCGGAAATGGCCCCCGCTGACGCAGTCTTGGCTACCGTCCTCGTTCTGGGTGTAGAGGAAACCTTTCCCGGCATAAGCGGGCGGAGTGGGCATGCTGGGCGGGGCGAAGCCGGTCAGCAGCGCAGTCTGGTTGGCGATCGGCTTTTGCAAAGGCGGCTGTTTGGGGTTGTAATTGTAGTGCATCAGCGTGTCCTGCACGCGGTCGGTGTAAACCTTGTAGTCGGCGTCAGCGGCCCAGCGGTACAGGACCCGGGTCGGCAGTGGGTCGTAGTACCCGTTGACCGGGGTCATGAACGCCGTGATCCCGGAATTGCCGTTCCACACGAAAGGCTTGAACTGCTGCGGATTGCCCGCCGTGAAGCCTGAAATCGTCGGCTTCGACCAGCCGAAAGGCTCCTTTGGCGCATCCTCGGCGGGCAATTCGACATATCCGGTGAAATAGCTGAACGAGAACATCTGCAGGAAGGCCAACTGCGTCGGGTCACCGAAAATCGGCAGCGGCGGGCCATAGCCGAACATCATCCGCATCGGCGCTTTGGTCTTTGCATCGAACCACAGCCAGGTCGCCGCGACCGGCGGGGGTGGGAGCAATGGTATCGGCGTCGATGACGGCGACAGAGGCACCGGGGCGGGCGGAAGCGGCACCTTGATCGTCCACCATTCGGCCAGCCGGTCGCTCATCCAGTTGAGCGGCGCGGCGCCCGGGCTGTGCGCGGTGGCAACTTGCGCGCCGTACCAGTTCGTCGGCAGCGACCAGCCCATGTTAACCGGGTTCCAGAAGATCCCCCCGTCGGTCGAAAGCTTGGTCCCGCCAGGGGTGATGATGTACCACCATTGGCCGTACTGCGTCCCCACCACCTTGGCGGAGAAATAGACGCCGGCAAGGTAATCGAGCTGGGCAATACAGAGTTGGTAGAACGGCTGATTGATCTTCGGGTGAGCGCTGGGCGGTGGGCCGAAGGGGTGGAGCAGCGCGGTTGCGCTCCACGCCGCGGGCATGTCCGGAGCCGGCGAAGTGACCGGTGAAAACGTCGGTAGCGCGCTTGGCGGAACCGGATCGATATCGGCGTGTTGCGGCATGGTGTCGCGTCCTTGTTCAGGCGGGTACCGTTTCCATTTCGGCATAGTTCATGATCGTGGCGATGGTCCGCACCTTCACCTGCGGGGCGCAGGAATACATGCCGGTGATGATCATGTGCACGATCGGCGGCGAGGCGTTGAACTGGATGCCGTTCGGATCGCGCACCAGCAGATCGCGGGCTTTCTGGAAGTCGCTCTGGATCGCGGCCATGAACGCATCATAGCCCTGATCGAACGGCAATTGGCCCGCCGCCATAATCGCGTCCCAGTCGGTCCGGACCAGGTCGAGCGCCAGCCAGGCCATCACGTCCGGTCCCATTTCGTTGCTCGCCATGTTGAGCAGGCGTTGCCACAGGCTGGCCCCGGGCGCGGCTCCATCCAGCACTGCCAGCGCCGCATCAGCATCGGCCGGCTTGCCGCCCAGTGCCGCATAGAGCGCCGCGAAGCGGGCATGATACCACGCGCTGTCGCGATAGCTCGATCCCGGCACGGATGGCGCATTGATCGTCGCGTCGGCGCGCATGGCCTGCTGGGCGATCGGCATGGCTTCGAACAGGTATTGCAGCACCGGGATCTTGGCGCGCTCGCAAACCGGAGCGGACAGGCCGAAGACTGTCGCGGTAAAGGCTATCGGTCCGGCATCGACGAAATCGGCATAGGACTGGACGAAATCGTTGACCAGATCGGCATTCATCTGCGCGCCCCACGGCAGTCCTGCGCCAACCGGCACGGGCTTGAAGCCGGGATAGCTGCCCAGCACACCGCCTAAACGTGCCGCGTCCCAGGCGATATATTCGGGCAGGGTGAAGGGCTTGATCTGGGCCGGGGTCAGGCCTTGCTGCTTCCACAGCGGGGTGAAACTGGTCTGCAGGTCAGGCGTGAAGGGGACGCCGAAAATCTCCATGTGATAGATGCAGAAAGTGTTCCAGAACTTGGTCCCTTCGTCCTGGCCCCAGATCTCTTGAAAGCTCGCCAGATTGTGCGGCAGGTTGAAGCCGATGTTGGTGACCACTGTCTTGTGCGCGGCGCAATAGGTGAACCAAGAGGTATCCTCGCGCAGGTAGTGCGCCTGCTCCACCCAATCGCGGTAGAACATGAACGAGGTGTTGAGGTCGATCATGCGGAACTGCGAGTTCTTGTAGTCCGCCGGGAAGCGCACGCCGCAGTTGAGGATATCGTCGACCAGGTTGAGGTTGCGATTGAGCGTGACCTGCGCGACCCCGTCGAGCGACAGGACCGCGAGGTTGGCCGGGTAGCCGAAATCGTTGCCTACGTCGGGGCCGACGCTCCACACCCGGTTGTGGTATAGCTCGGGCGCGTTGCTGGTCCGTCCGTTGCCGTGATAGGCGCCGCAGTGGCTGATCCCCATCTCGGTCTTGTCGGTCTTGGCGAACTGCAGCACGGTCCCGCTGTTGAGCTCAGGATGAAAGTAATACATCAGCGCGAAGATCGGATCCTGCGGACCGAGGTTCATTTCCTGGCGCAGCAGCGCGTCGACCAGCACCGAACCGTGCACCACAGTGCCATCGGGGCAGATCCCGTCGCCCGTGTCGCACACCGGCAGGAATGTCATCCCCACAGACCCGCTCGCGAGAATATACTGCGCGTCCTTGACCCGGAAGGTCGACCCGTCGGCGTTGATGATCTGGGTGGTGCCGAACAGATCGCGGGCGATCTTGTATTTTGCCAGCGCAGTATCGGTGATCTGGAAATTGCCTGGATAGCTCGACGGTCCGCGATCGTGGATGATCGGATTGCGATATTGCGGCGGAATAACGGCTGCGGGTGAATCGGCCATGGTCGCGGGTGCCCCTCGATACGAAACTTGGCGCGACCCGGCCGGACAAGCGTACCTGCCCGTTAGCCGATGGGTAACA
The DNA here is from genome assembly GCA_025359685.1 of Sphingomonadaceae bacterium. Taxonomy (GTDB): domain Bacteria; phylum Pseudomonadota; class Alphaproteobacteria; order Sphingomonadales; family Sphingomonadaceae; genus Novosphingobium. The sequence goes on from JANYEY010000004.1 coordinate 5,289, forward strand.
CGCGCCTTATGGCCCGTCACGTACAATTACGGGCTGCTTATTGCGCCAGTTCCGCCTTGGACCGGGCCTTGTAGCGCGGCAGCTCATCCGCCAGTTTGGCGCATTCTGCGCTGAGATCGTAAGCCGGAGCCAGCTCCACCGTGCAGTCCGGCCAGCGGCCTAGTTCCTTCCAGCCTTCATGGAGCCCCAGCTGGACGCACACCCGGGCAAACCGGGGGTCCTGGCGCAGAAATCCGAAGTTGGGCATGAACAGGCCCAGCGTTACCGAGCCGCCGGTTGGATCGCGGCCATCGTTTTCACCGATGAACTCCAGCGGCCGCCCCTCGGCGATTGTGTCGAGCAGGTATTCGATGCCCTTTTCGCGTTCACCCACGGCACCCGCCAGGCTGATGTCGACCAAAAAGCTGCGGGGATACTTGCGCCGCATCATCTGATCGACCGTGACGGCTCGCGCGGCCGGTTCAAGCGCCGCCACCGCGCGCATGAAATCGACCAGCGCGTGCAGCGAGGAGACCGCGCCGGTCGCCGAAACCTCATCGTCGCGCGCGGCGGCGCGTTCGACATCGGCATCGAAGATCGCGATCACGCCGCGAGCATATTTGGGATATTCGGCCTGGGGGAAATCCTTGATTGCCTGTTCGCACACCGCAATCGCCTCGCGCCCGCGCCCGGCGTAGCGGTAGGCCAGCGCCAGTCCGCCGGCCACCTGCGGGCTGAGCGGATTGCGCTGGTAGTTGGCGAGCGCCACCGCGCAGGACCGTTCAAGATAGCCAAGCGACATCAGCGCCGACATGTAGACCCCGCAGACCAGCTGGTCGTCGGGCTCAAGTTCATAGGCGCGCTCGGCGAAGCGCAGCTTCTCGGCGTGGCGCGCAAACGGCGGGCTGTTCAGCGCGAGGGCCGCGTGCGAAGTCGAGCAATTGGGATTGAGGTTCAGCGCGTGTCTCGCCGCCGCGACCGCGCCGCTGCCGCGGCGATAGATCGCCAGGGCACCCCAGGCTTCGGCAAAGTTCGGGTCGGCCTCGATCGCCTTTTCGAGCAGTCCGATGCACTTCTGCTGCGCTTCCCATGACAGGTCCTGCGAGAAGATCGCCCGGGCCTGAAGGTAGAAATCGTATGCGGCAGGATCGACTTGCTGCGGCGCGCGATCGGGCGAGAAGTGCCGGTCGAGCGCTTCGGCGATGGCCGCCGCGATCTCGTCCTGCAGCGCGAAGATATCGGTCAACGCGCGGTCGTAGCGATGGCTCCACAGGGTCTCGAGGCTGGCGGTGTCGACCAGTTCGGCGCTGATCCGGATGTGATCGCCCGAGCGCCGAACCGATCCGTCGAGCATGTGGGTCGCGCCCAGCGCAGTGGCAATATTGCGCGCGGTCTTTTCCGGCCCGCGGAACTGAAAGCTGGAGCCCTTGCCGATAACCCGCAGCCCTTTGGTGCGGGCGACGGTATAGAGGATTTCTTCGCTCACCCCGTCGGAGAAATAGCTGAGCTCAGGATCGTTCGAGAGGTTGTCGAAGGCCAGCACCGCAAGCAGTGTTTCGCGCGACTTTGGCAGCTGTTTACCAATTGGTATGACCGACAGGTCGATCTCGCGTTCGTCGCCGACGAAATGCTGGACCTGATCGACGAAGGCCAGCCAGGCGGAATCGCCGGTATCGCCCTGCCAGTGGATCAGATCGGCGGTCTGGGTCAGTTCGAACATGATCGGGCGGTCGCACGGCTCGATCATCACCGGGACCAGCGTGTGCGCGCGGTCCGCCAGCGTGGCTTCGGAACGGACCCAGCGCGACACCACCGAACGCGGGCTCCACAGCACCACCACGGCCTTGGCCCCGCGCAGAGCGGCCTCGGTCACTTCGTCATAAGCTTCGCCGACGCGCAACGTGGTGTCCCACCAGACGCTCAGCCCGTTCGCCTCGAACGCTTCCGCATACCGGCGCGCAACCGCTTGATCTTCGCGATTATAGGAGAGGAAGATATCTGCCATGGCCCCCACGTCGCGACCCGCTGTGCAACCTATGCGCGTTTGCCGCTCGAGTCGATCAGTTGTTATTCTCGGACTGGCAACGCCCCGTGGCAAGGCGCGCTGCGCCGGGTGCCAAGCTTATCCTGACCCGATCTTACCAAGCCAGAACCCGCGGCAGGAACAACCGGCCCAGAACACCCATCAAGACCACCGTTCCGCCGTGCCAGATGCCGATATGAATGAGGTCGTTGTGCGGGCAGCATAGCGATACTCCGAATATACCGGCCGAGCCAGCGGCGACGCCGACCAATGTTCCCGCAAGCGTCGGAAAAGTCGGTGCACCGCGGCGCAGCCAGGTAACCAGCGATACCAGCGTCAGCGATCCAGCCGCAGTGCCGATGGCAAGGCATTCATAGCCGCCGGGTGCCGTCCTGACCGGCTGCCCGGTGAACAGATCGATCGCGATCAGGCCCAGCGCGGCCACTGGCAGGACAGCCGCCATCATGGCGGTCCAAGCCCAGCCATCGCGGCGCGTGCCGACCGATGGGCGGGCCATGTCGATCGCCGCCCAGGTCGAGGCCAGAGCCAGTACCAGGAACAGTCCGCTGGAGGTAAGGAACATCGGATCGGGACGACCGGCCATGATATCGGCGCGGACCCCGATGGCGTAAATCACGATGCCGACACTGACCGCAAAAGCCAGCATGGTCCGAACCATGCCGGTCCGCTGGCGCAGCGGGCGAACCGGGGTAAGATCGGCGACCAGGCGGCCGATCATGTCATCTGTGTTTGTCTTCATGGCGCTAGGCCTTCTCAACCATTCCAGCGAGGCGCCGAAGGCCGCGGTGGATATTTACCTTGATCAAAGCCTCGCTTTGGCCCGTCTTGTCGGACGCTTCGCGAATTGACAACCCTTTGATTTTTACGAGTTCTATGGCTGCCCTCTGGCCATTGGGCAGAACTTCGAACAGCCGTTCGAGGCTGATCCGAGCGGCTATCGCGTCTTCACCGGAATCAACCGCAAAGTCCGCATCTTCGGACTGCGTCTCGACCGACTGGCGATAGACCAGCCGCAAATGATCGATGAAGCGGTAGCGTGCGATTGCCGCGAGCCACGGGTAGAATGATCGATCCGGGTCATAACTCGCCAGCCTGCGATGCAGCGAGAGCAGGGTGTCCTGGATCAGGTCATCGATCTGAACGGGGGGAACCTTGCGCCGGTAATACCGGGCCAGCCAATCGCGGCTGGTGGTCAGCAACGTCCCGTAAGCTTGACGATCACCGGCCTGGGCCATCAGGGCCAGCCGCGACATTGTCGCGTCATCGGCAATCATTCGCCGCGCCTCCTGTCTGGCAACCTATCCAACGGCAACGTGCCTCCTTCGCGTACCACTTTGAGTTTGTTCGGAAGCCACGTCATTCTGGTTACACCGGCTCCGAAAAAAATGAAGGGTTGGCCAGCGTCATGGCAATCCGGCAGGAAATCTCCTGCCCCGGCGCGGCGACCGGCATCGGCGACGAGGCGGACGGCATGTTCAAGACATTGCTCAGATGGGCGACCGGCTCGACGCAGAGCGCGCCTGCCGCACTGTTCGAGTAAACCACCGCGCAAGGCAGCCCTTCCGACCCGTCGATCGCCAATTCCTCGGCGCAGCCGTGCCAGCCAATGCGCACCGGCCACTCGACCCCCTCATAGCAATTGTCGATCTCGCGGCCTTCAACATCTGGGCCATCGGACAGATCGAAAGCTCCGCCTGGAACTTCCGCGCGCAGCGGAAGATTGTCTGCGTCGGCGTGCCAGACCCGCTCCGCTTCCAGCGCCAGCCGCGCGGCGCGGCGTTCGAAATAGGGATGATAGCCGATTGCCAGCGGCACGGCTTCGTCAGCCATGTTGCGCGCGGCGAGCGTGATGGTCAGGCCGCGCGCGGACAGGACGATCTCCTGCCGGGCTGTGAAGGGCCACGGCCAGTCTGGATCGCCGCGATGGACGAGCTCCATGACCAGGCTGTCGCTGGTCTGCCGGGTCAGATCCCAAGCGCGTTGCCAGCCGATCCCGTGCAGCGCATGCGGCTCGCCCGCGCGGTTGAGGCGCAGGCGAATGGTCTTCCCGGCCCACTTGAATGAACCGCCAGCCACGCGGTTGGAAAAAGGGACGAGCGGAAATCCGGCGAGGCTGGTCGGATCGCCATGCGCCCATTCCCGCGCCGGAGTTTCGCGCAGCAGCGCGCGCTCACCATGCCACCAGCCGGCCAGACTTCCGCCGTTACCGGGCAGGACCACGCAGCGCATCGCGCCGCAGCGCAATTCGATGCTCTCGTTCACGGGGCGGTGCCGATCGCCACTCCGGCCGGGGCGAGGGTCTGGCTGCCGCTCAGCAGTGCGGCAAACAGGCCTTCGGGCAGGGTCCGTTCTTCCGCCGCATAGTTGAAGGCGAAAACCAGATTGGCAGTTCGCCGAACCCGAACCCCATCGGGCAGCGGTACCGCGTCCAGTCCGGCCGCGGCGGCCAGCTCCGGCAGCAGATCGTGAAGCAAGTCCGCGGCAGGATAGCGCGCCAGATAGTGGAACCTGCCGCTTACGAACTGGCCGGGCCGCGGCTGGTCCAGCTTGGTCTCGACCTGTTCAAGCCACTGACAGGGCTGCCCGCGCAGCGTTTCGACGCGGGCGATGCGCAGTGGCAACTGAGCGGCCAGCGGGCCCGGCGCGAGCCCCGGGGGAATCGCAAAGTCCGCAGTCTTGCTACCCGTTGCCGCGCCGATCACCACTTGCGCGCCGCTCGCCGCCAACCGGTCGACGAAAGCCTGGTCGACGATCGGCTGACAGGGAACCACCACTAGCGCATATCCGTCAAGCTCGGCCTTTGACGACACGATGTCGATATCGAGGCCGAGACGGCGCAGCGCCGAATAGTATTCGAACGCGATCCTGAGCGCGCTGAACCCCTGACCCTGCGGCATGATGTCGGTGACCCAGGCGCTGGCATAGTCGAACACCAGCGCGGTCCGGCGGGGAGGCGGTCCGGGATCGGGCAGGGCGGCAATCTCCCCCGCAACCTGGCGGACTTCGCCCGCGCCTTCTGCCTCAACGCTATCGGGCCGCAGCAGCCCGGCGTGCATCTGCTCCTGCGCAAACGGCACCTGGCGCCAGCGGAAATAGCTGACCAGCTCGGCCCCGTGCGCCATGGCCTCCAGCGTCCACAGCCGAACCATGCCGGGCAGCGGCGCCGGGTTGAACCTTGCCCAGTTCACCGGGCCGGGCTGCTGTTCCATCACCCACCAGCGCCCGTCCTTCTGGCAGCCGCGGTAGAGATCGTGGTGAAACGCAGCGATATCAGGGTGGCCCTGCCGGGCGTAGCGCTGCTTCTCCTCGGCCGAGAACCAGAACTGCTCGAGAAAGCCCAGCGGATAACTGTCCCAGCTCGCTACATCGAGATCGGCCCCGACCGCGTGATGATCGAACTGGGTGAAGAAGCCCATGAAGTTGTGGATCACGTCGCGACCCGGCGAATGCGCGCGAAGGATGTCTGCCTGCATCCGGTTGAACCGCACCACCTGGTCCGAGGAGAACCGCCGGAAATCGAGCTCGTGCGCGGGGCCCGGCACGGTCACGGTCAGGTTGGGCAAATCAATTTCGCCAAATGCGGCATATTCCATCGACCAGAACACGTTGCCCCAGGCCGCATTGAGGCTGGCCACGTCGCCATATTTGTCGACGAGCCATTCTCGGAAAGCCTGTGCCGCGGCTTCCGAGTAGCTGATTGCGGTATCGTGGCAGCCGTATTCGTTGTCGGTCTGCCATGCGGCCACGGCGGGGTGATTGCCGTAGCGCTGCGCCATCGCGGTCACGATCCGGCGGCATTCCCCGGCATAGCCCTGATGGCTGAAGCAGTAGTGACGGCGCGAACCGAAGCGGCGCGGACGCCCGCCCGCATCGATCGCAATCATCTCGGGCATGGTATCGACCAGCCACTTGGGCGGCGTTGCGGTGGGCGTGCCCATCACAACCTTGAGGCCAGCATCGGCGAGGACGGCGACCGCGCGGTCAAGCCACTCCCAGGTATAGGATCGGACCCGGGCTTCGATCCGGCTCCAGGCGAATTCGCCGATCCGCACGTGCGAAATGCCCAATTCGGCCATGCGTCGCGCGTCTTCGGCCCAGCAGCTTTCGGGCCAGTGTTCGGGGTAATAGCAGACGCTAAGCTTCATGAAGTGCCTAGATGACAGAATTGCAGCTGCGGCAACAGCGCCTGAAACGCGTTTCCCGCAAGCATCACATCGGATGGATCGTGTGGCCGCCGTCCAGCACGATCGATTGCCCGGTCATCAGGCGGGACTGGCGCGAGGCGAGGTAGACCGCAATGCCTTCCATGTCCTCAAGCGTGCCGATCTGACCTGACGCCGCGCGGCGCGCCACGGCGTCGCGGAATGCCTGCGGTGTATCGAGCGACATCTCGGTTGCGATATAACCTGGCAGGATGGCGTTGACGGTAATCCCCGCCGGTGCGAGCTCGATTGCCAGGGCGCGGACGAGACCGGTCACTGCAGCCTTGCTGGAAGAATAGCCGGCACCGCCCGGAATGCCCATCAGCGCAGCAATCGAGGATGAGGCGATCAACCGTCCGCCTTGGCCGCGCTCGGCCATATGCCGGGCTGCCACGCGGAACGTGCTGATCACGCTGTGATAGTTGAGCTCCATCGTCTGGCGCCAATCGTCCGGTTGCAGCGCCAGCAGCGGGCCGCGTACCCCTGCGCCGCCGGCATTGGCAAAGCAGCTGTCAACCTTGCCCAACGCGGCCAGCGTTGCCGCCATCGCCGCGTCGACGCTGGCTGGATCGGTCACCGCAGTATGCCCGGCGCCAACCGATACCGCGATGATGCGCGAACTCGCGCACACCCGGATGCCCGACGATCCGGAAACGTTTGCGCGCGAATTTGCGGCACGGCTGCCAATGGGACGCTATGGCGAACCGGATGAAGTTGCCGCAGCCGTGGCTTTTCTGGCTAGTCCGGCAGCAAGCTTCATTTCGGGCGGCGTCCTGACCGTTGATGGCGGTGCGACCGCGCGTTGAGCAACGACGGGAGTGCCGTGCCTGCGGGCCCGGAGCGAGGCGGGAGCCTTGTATCTGTCTGCCGGTGTCATATCCGCTTTTCCAATACCGCAGCCCAGTCTATGCTGGGCTGAATTGCCACCGCGATGCGGGGCGAGCTTGGGAGAGCGATATTGGACCAGCCAGCTAGTGCCCCGGTCGAACCTGTGACCGGCGATGACGCTCAGGGCCATTCGGCCAGGCGGCTGCTGATCGCGCTGATGTTCTTCGGCACGATCATCAATTACATCGACCGGCAGGTGCTCTCCCTGCTCAAGCCCACAATCGAAAAAGCTTACGGCTGGGGCGATGCCGAATTCGCGCACTTTGCCTCGGTATCCCTGGTTTCTGCGGCATTTGCGCTGGTCTTCGTCGGCTGGCTGATCGACCGCTTCGGGGTCAAGCTCGCCTATGGCGCAGCTGTCGCAATCTGGAGCCTGGCGGGAATGGCGCATGCCTTCGCGGCCAACGTCACCCAATTTGTCACCGCACGCGCGGTCCTGGTCGCGGCGGAATCGGTCAACACCCCCGCGGCGGTCAAGTCAGCAGCGCAGTTCCTGCCCTTGCGGCTGCGAACAATGGCCGTGGGGATCGTCAACACCGCGCCTAATATCGGCAACATCCTGGCGCCGCTGACTGTGGTGCCCTTTGCCGTGGCTTATGGCTGGCAGGCTGCATTTCTGGTGACCGGTGCGCTGGGCTTCATCTGGCTGGCGTTCTGGATCGTGGGTACCCGCAACCTCCATCCGATCGCCCGGGCTTCGGGTACCGAAACGGCTCGTCCGAAAATTGGCGAGGCGCTGACCGACCGCAAGACTTGGGCGATCGCCGGGGCCAAGGCGATCACCGACATGTTCTGGTGGTTCTTCACCTTCTGGCTGCCCGACCTGTTCAACAAAGTGTTCCATCTGAGCCAGTCGGAACTGGTCGGACCGACCGCGCTGGCCTTCACCCTGGCGGCGCTTGGCGCGCTTACTGCGGGGAAACTGTTCGGGGTACTGCTCAGCCGCGGGGCCACCGTCAACGCCGCCCGCAAGCGCGGGATGCTGTTTTACGGACTGGTGATCCTGCCGATACCTTTGGCGCTGATGGTCAGCAGTCCGTGGGCTGCGGCGGCGATCATCGGCCTAGGGCTGTTTGCCCACCAGGGCTTTTCAACCAACATCTTCGGCTTTGCCGCCGATGCTGTTCCCGCGAGCCGGGTGGGGACGGTGATGGCCATCGGGGCGATCGCAGGGAACCTCGCCGGGGCGGGAATACAGGAAATCAATGGATGGCTGCAGGTCAGTGGCTATGGCTACCAACCACTTTTCCTGACCGCCGCGGTCGCCTATCTCGCGGCGCTGGGCTGGGTTCACCTGATGGTCCCGCGGATCGTGGCCGAGGACGAACTGGTCTGATAGCTAGAGCGTGGTGTCATCACGCTCTAAGGGCCCCGGCATCCTGAGATGCCGGGGCCCCGTTTGCGACCCGTCTGGATTCCAGCTCGGCTCTAGAAACTGATCTTGCCGGTGACACCCCAATACCGATCCACATCGCGCGGGATCTGGTAGCGATAGCTGCCGGCAGGCCCGGTATCCGGGATAGCCGCCGCGTAGGCCTGATCGAACACGTTGCGAACCTGGAAGGTCAGCTTCCACTTGTCGTCGGGATCAACCAGCCCGATCTGCAGGTTGACCAGCGCGTAGCCCGGTTGCGTGCCGACCAGCCGTTTGAGCAAAACGTCAGAGAACAATTCAAGCTGGCTCGACTGGAAGCTCATCTGTCCGCCAAGTGCAACGTCAGCGAAGCCGCCAGTGCGCACGCGGTAATCCATCGCCAGCGAACCTTTCCACTTCGGCGCAAAGCCGAGCGGGGTGCCCGCGGGCACAATTGCGGTTGCGCCAGGTGCGGCCTTGAACTTGTTCACGTGCGCATCGGTGTAGGCGACACCGCCGCTAATCGTGAAATCACGCGCCGGACGAAAGTTCATATCAAGTTCGACGCCGCGGGTTGAAACCTCACCTGCATTGGTGAAGCGGGTAACCGGTACCCCGGCTACCAGATCGGGGTTGTTCGCCTGGAAGTTGTGGTACTTGGCATAGAAGCCCGCGATGTTGAGCGTCAGCTTGCCGTCAAGCAGAGTGTTCTTCAGGCCCAGTTCGAACGCGTCCGACGTTTCCGCTTCAATCACGTTGGTGCCGGTCGCGGTCAGGTTGAAGAACACGTTGAAAGCCGGACCCTTGTAGCCGCGCGCGTAGCTCGCATAGGCGATCACGTTGCGCGACAGGTCGGCCTGCAGGGCAACCTTGCCCGAGACGTTGTCCTTCTTGGTCGAAGCGGTGAACACCGTCGCCGGGGCCCCGGTGCCGGTGCCGGTCACCGGGAAGCTTGGCTGAATGCCGGGTCCCGCCAGCGTGGTATTGCGGCTGTGGAAGACCGACAGTTCATCGTGGCTGTAGCGAATGCCCATGATCACGCGGAAGTTGTCGGTTGCGCGAGCCGTGGCCTGCCCGAACAGCGCGAAGTTCTTGAAGGTCGAACCGAAGTCCGCCGTCGCGGTCGGGAAGGTCGAAGGCAACGCGTTGGCACTGCCGCACGGGATCAGGACGTTAATCGGAGCGCCGACAATCGGCGCACAAACCTCGTCGCTGCGGGTGAAAATCCGTTCCGATTTGGCGCGTGAGTAAAATCCGCCCACAACCCACGAAAGCGGCTGGTTGCCCGGCGAGGTCAGGCGCAGTTCCTGGGTGAAGGTGTTGCTGGTCTGCGGTCCGCTGTCATGGAGCTGGCCAAAGTTGGTCGTGGTCAGCCCATTGGTCGAGGTATAGGCCCGGTCGAGCCAGTCCCCGTCGCGGATTTCGGTGTTGTCGTACTTGCGATAGGCGGTGATGCTGGTCAGCGTGTTCTCGCCCACACCGACGTCGGCTTGCATCGACATGCCCCAGCCTTCTTCCTTGGTCGAAGTGACAAGGTTCTGCCGGACCTGACGCGTATTCGCGAACAGCGGGGTCGGCAGCGCGGTGAAGACCGGAGAGGTGGTGTTGTAGGCCACGGTGGTGCCGGTCAGGGTCGCGGTACGGGTCCCGATGAGGTCGGCGCAGCAATCGTCGTTGTTCTTGTGATAGTCGGCGGCGAAATAGAGCTTCAGGTTGTTGCCCGGATCATAGAGCAGCTGCCCGCGCAGGCCCCAGTGCTTGTACCCGTTGACCCACTGGTTGGTGGTCAGGTTGCGGATGTTGCCGTCATAATCGCCGTAGAACGCGGTCATACGGGCGGCAAGGTCATCGCCCAACGGCAGGTTGATCGCCCCCTTGAGCCGGAATTCGTTGCGGTCGAAGTAGCTCGCTTCAACGCTGCCGCCCAGCTTGTGCTCGGGCATCAGGGTGGTGATGTTGATCACACCGGCCGAAGCGTTCTTGCCGAACAGCGTGCCCTGCGGCCCGCGCAGCACTTCCATCTGCTTGATATCGACGAGATCGCTGAATGCCTCGCCCGAGCGGGCGTAGACGACGCCATCGACCACGGTCGAGACCGAAGGCTCACCCGCGATCGAGAAGGTTGCCGTACCAACCCCGCGCAGAAATATCGTCTGGTTCAGCGTCGTGCCCGACTTCAGGAAGTTGAGCGAGGGCACCATCTGCGCCGCGCTTTCGATCGACGGGCGCGAGCTCTGCGCAAGGGATTCACCCGACAGCACCGAGACCGCGAGCGGCACCCGCTGCAGGCTTTCGGAGCGCTTTTGCGCGGTTACGACGATTTCGCCAGGGGCGGCATCGTCGGCTTCGGCAGCAGGATCTGCAGCCGGTGCCGTTTGGGCAAGGGCCGGGGCAGCGAAAGCGGCAAGCGCGAACGCAGCGAGCGGCATGGCGGATGTTGCACGCAGCAAGGTCTTCATGGAACTGTTCTCCCTCACGCCGGCCAGCGTCTTTGCGCCGTCCGGCCAAACCCGCACAGCCGTCGATAAGCGGCTGCATCAGGCCGCTTGAATTGCGTCGCCATGCTCGATATGTCAAGCGGTGTCATACGAAGCGGACAGGCTGTTGCAAAAAATCCACAGCCGCCGCCCGGGGAGAGGAAAAGCAGGCCTTGGCATTCGAGCTCAGCCATGCGGATGACGGTTTCGACCTGCATTTTGCCGGGCGACTCGTCCTGTCGCATCGCCGCGAGGCGCCGGTGCTTTCGCTCGCCATGGGCCGGAGCGAAGTGGTCATGGACAAGGGCAACTTCCGGATTACCGACGATCCCCATGACGCAATCGAACCGGCGGAGTGGCAGATTGACGAGGACGCGGTAACGCTGTTTTTCAACGATCAGCCCGCCGCGCGGCTCAGCTTTGCCGACAACATTATCGAAGTGACCGCGCTGCGCCCCGGCCATGACCGGATCCACCTGCGCTTCCATGCCGAACCGGAAGAAGCCGTGTGGGGCGGGGGCGAGCAGATGAGCTACCTTGCGCTTAATGGCCGCGCTTTCCCGATGTGGACCAGCGAACCCGGCGTCGGGCGCGACAAGTCGACCGCGCTGACCCAGGCAATGGACGCACAGGGGATGGCCGGCGGCGATTACTGGAACACCAATTACCCGCAGCCGACTTTCCTTACCTCGCGCTCGCTCGCGGTGCATCTGGATGCGAGCTGCTACAGCGTGCTCGATTTCACCGACCCGGCGAGCCACCGTGTCGAAGTCTGGGCCAGCGCGGCGCGGTTCGAACTGTTCGCCGGCGACGGCCCGATCGACCTCGTCGGCCAGCTGTCCACACGCTTCGGCCGCCAGCCGCCGCTGCCCGACTGGATCATCGGCGGGGCAGTGGTTGGCCTGAAGGACGGGCTGCGCAGTTTCGAGCGGCTGGAGAAATTCATCGCAGCTGGAACTGCTGTGTCCGGCCTGTGGTGCGAAGACTGGGCCGGGGTGCGCGAAACGAGCTTTGGCCGCCGCCTGTTCTGGGACTGGCGCCGCAGCGAGCAGCGCTTTGCCGACTTGCCGGGCAAGATCGCGGCGCTGGCGGCGCGCGGCATCCGCTTCCTCGCCTATGCCAATCCCTACCTCGCCAATGACGGCATCCTTTACGAGGCAGCACGCGAGGGCGGTCACTTCGCGCTGCGCCAGGACTGCGATGAGCCCTACCTGGTCGATTTTGGCGAGTTCGAAGCCGGCGTGCTCGATTTCACCCGCGCCGAAACGCGCGACTGGTTTGCCGAACAGGTCCTTGGCCGCGAGCTGCTCGATATCGGGATTTCGGGCTGGATGGCCGATTTCGGCGAATACCTGCCCACGGATGTGCGGCTTGCCGATGGCTCGGACCCGATGGAAGCGCACAACCGCTGGCCGGTGCTGTGGGGTGAGGTCAACGCGGCTGCGCTCGCCAGCCGGGGCAAAACCGGTGATGCAGTGTTCTTCATGCGCGCGGGCTTTTCGGGCGTGCAGGCGCATTGCCCGCTGCTGTGGGCGGGGGACCAGTCGGTCGACTTCACCCGGCATGACGGGATCGGCACGGTCATCACCGCCGCGCTGTCGGCCGGGCTGCTGGGCAATGCTTACAGCCATTCGGACTGCGGCGGCTATACTTCGCTGCTCGGCAATGTTCGCAGCAAGGAGCTGATGCTGCGCTGGTGCGAACTGGCCGCCTTTGCCCCGGTGATGCGCAGCCACGAAGGCAACCGGCCCGACGATAACCTGCAATACGATTCCACCCCCGAACTGCTCGCCTGCTTCGCCCGGTGGAGCCGGGTCCATGCCGCGCTCGCGCCTTACGTCCGGCATCTGTGCGATGAAGCCCAGGCGCAGGGCCTCCCGGCGCAGCGCCCGTTGTTCCTGCATTACCCGGACGACCCGTCGCTATGGACGGTGCAGGACCAGTTCCTCTACGGTGCCGACATGGTGGTGGCTCCGGTGATCGAACAAGGCGCGGTATCGCGGCAAGTGGTCCTTCCCGGCGGGATGCCGTGGCGGCACCTGTGGTCGGGCAAAATCTACCAACCCGGCATTCACGTGATGTCCGCCCCGATCGGCGAGCCGCCGGTGTTCGTTGCGCCGACCAGCCGGTTCTCCGATGTGTTCGCCGGTCTTCCGGGGGCGCTGGGGGAATGAGCGAACGGTCCAACATTCGCGATGTCGCCGCGCTCGCCGGGGTGGCGGTGAAGACGGTCAGCCGGGTACTCAACGGTCACCCCTACGTCAGCGCAGAAACCAAAGCGCGGGTCGACGAGGCGATGAAGGCGCTCGACTTCAGTCCGAGCATCGCCGCACGCATTCTGTCGGGCGCGAAGTCGGGCCAGGTCGCGCTGATCTATGACAACCACAGCCCCTACTATATGTTCCAGATCCAGACCGGGTGCTGGGAAGCCTGCAAAGCTGACGGCATCCGCCTGCTCGCCCAGCCGGTCGACGTGGCCGATCCCGACGTCGGCGAACAGGTTCGCGGGCTGATCCGGGCAACGCACGTGGATGGGATCATCCTCTCTTCGCCGGTGACCGATTGCGATCCGGTGCTGCGCACGCTTGAGGCGATGAAGGTGCCGTTCGTACGCATCTCGCCCGGCACCAACCACGCGCTGACCAGCTCGGTCTATATGGACGACGCGCAGGCCGCCGACGACATGACCACGCATATCATCAATTGCGGGCATCGGCGGATCGGGTTCATCAAGGGCCACCCCAACCACATGGGATCGCTCGACCGTATGCGCGGCTATTGCCGCGCGCTTGAGCGGGTGGGGATCGCCGTCGATCCGGCGCTGGTGTGCGACGGTGAATTTGACTTCGAAAGCGGGGTTCGCGGGGCCAACCACCTGCTGGGCCTGCCCGACCGACCGACTGCAATCTTCGCTTCGAATGACGATATGGCCGCCGGGGTGCTCGCAGTGGCGCACGACCGCAATATCGATCTGCCGGGCGAACTTTCGGTCGCCGGGTTCGATGATACCACGCTGGCCCGCACGGTCTGGCCGCCGCTCACCACGATCCACCAGCCGATGGCCGAACTGGCACGGACCGCGGCGGAAATCCTCATCGGCGGCGGCGGTCTGACCCATCGCCGCCTGCCCCATACCCTCATCGAGCGCGCCTCGGTCGCGCCGCCAACCAGGACAAAATCATGAGCCAACTCGCCGCAGTTCCCGCCACCCGCACCCTTGGAGGCAGCGGGATCGCGGTCTCGCCGATCGCCTGGGGGATGTGGCGCCTCGCCGAAGACGGGCGCAGCGCCGCTGATGCTGCAAAGCTGGTCCATGCCGCGCTCGATGCCGGGATCACCTTGCTCGACACGGCGGACATCTACGGCTTTGATGGCGCAGGCGGGTTTGGCGATGCCGAAGCACTGTTGGGCGAAGTGCTGGCAGCGGAACCGGGTCTGCGCGGCCGAATGGTGCTGGCGACCAAGGGCGGGATCATGCCGCCGCTGCCCTATGACCAGAGCAGCGAATACCTTAACGCCGCGATCGATGCCTCGCTGAAGAGGCTCAAGACCGATGTGATCGATCTGTGGCAAATCCACCGCCCCGACATCCTGGCGCATCCGCAGGAAGTCGCGCGCACGCTCGACGCAGCCGTCGCTGCGGGCAAGATTCGCACGCTTGGGGTTTCGAACTTCACCACCGCGCAGGTAGCGGCGCTCAACCACTTCCTCGGCCACAAGCTGGTCGCGACCCAGCCGGAAATTTCGCCGCTCCGGATCGACTGCTTCGAGAATGGCGAGCTCGATCAAGCGATGCAGCTTGGGCTGACCCCACTGGCCTGGTCGCCGCTTGGCGGCGGACGGCTGGCGACACCGGCGGGCGACCGCGCCTTGCAGGTCGCGGCAGCGCTCGATGTGGTCGCCGAGCAGGCCGGGGTGCCGCGCAGCGTCGCCGCTTACAGCTGGCTGATGGCGCACCCCGCCGGGATCATCCCGATCATCGGTTCGCAAAATGCCCAGCGCATCGCCGAAGGAGCAGCGGCGCTGACGGTGCGCTGGACGCGTGAGGATTGGTACGCGGTGCTGGTCGCCGCGCGTGGGGAGCGCCTGCCGTGAGTGAACAGCAATGCGAAATCGCCTGGTTTTCGGCACTGTGCGACGACGACTACGAATTCCTTGGGGTGTCCGACCCGCGGCTCCAATCGAGCTGGGAGCATTGCCGCAATATCGTGATGACCGCCGAAGAAGGCGGGTATGACAATATCCTGCTGCCTTCGGGTTATGCGCTGGGGCTCGACACCACGGTGTTCGCCGCCGCGATCGCGCCGTTCCTGCGCCGGCTCAAGCTGCTCTGGGCCACCCGCATCGGCGAGGATTGGCCGCCGCAGCTGGCGCGGCGGATCGCCACGCTCGACCGGATTCTCGGCGCCAATGCTGCCGGCACCGGCGGGCGGCTCAACGTCAACATCATCTCCTCAGACATGCCGGGTGAGAAGATTGCCAGCGGCCCGCGCTATGCCCGCACGACTGAGGCGATCAAGATTATCAAGACGCTGCTGGCGGGCGAGCACCTCAGCCACAAAGGCGATTTCTACAATATCGAACTCGATCCGCCGCGCATGACGACGATTTCGGGCAAGCCCCCGGCGCTGTACTTCGGCGGGCTTAGCCACGAAGCGCGCGAATGCGCGGCCGAGGGTTGTGACGTTTACCTGATGTGGCCCGATACGATGGACAAGGTGCGCGAAACCATCGCCGACATGACGGCCCGCGCGGCGCGTTATGGCCGCAGACTGAAGTTCGGCTACCGCGTCCACGTGGTGGTGCGCGATACCGAGGATGAGGCGCGCGCCGCCGCCGACCGCCTCGTTTCCAAGCTCGACGACGATATCGGCCGGGCGATCCGCGAAAAGTCGCTCGATGCCGCCAACTACGGGGTCCAGCGTCAGGCCGAACTGCGCGCCGCCGCGCACGCCGACGGCTATGTCGAGGAGAACCTGTGGACCGGCGTTGGCCGCGCGCGTTCGGGCTGCGGTTCGGCAATCGTCGGCGATCCCGACCAGGTGCTCAAGAAGCTGCGCGCTTATCAGGCCGAAGGGATTGAGGCCTTCATCCTCTCCGGCTACCCCCATGCGGCGGAAGCCGACCTGTTTGCCCGCCATGTCTTGCCGCAGCTCCAGCACGGACCGCTGGACTTCGGCTAACGAAGGAATTCATCTTGCCTATCCGCATCGTCGCCATCGGCGGCACCGTCAATCCGGGCAGCACCACCGAGCAGGCCTTGCGACTTGCCGCCGCTGAAGCCGGCAAAGACGGGGCCGAGGTGCAGATCTTCGGCGGATCCTATCTGGGGGCGCTGCCGCATTACCGGGGTGAGGGTCACACCTTGGCTGACGGCGCGGACATGGTTGAGGCGGTGCGCCAAGCTGATGGACTGCTGATCGCCGCGCCCGGCTATCACGGCACTATCTCGGGGTTGGTCAAGAACGCGCTTGATTACCTTGAGGAACTCGCGCGGGACGAGCGGCCCTATCTCGATGGCCGCGCGGTCGGGCTGATTGCGACCGCTTACGGCGATCAAGCGACGATGAGCACGCTGCAGACGCTGCGCTCGATCGTCCACGCGCTGCGCGGCTGGCCGACCCCGATGGGGGCGACGATCCGCACCTATCAGGGGCTGTTCTCGCCCGATGGCGAATGCCTGGAAGACCGCGCGCGGATGCAGCTTGAGATGGTCGGAGCGCAGGTCCGCCGCGGTGCTGCCGCCTTTGCCACAGGTGAACAATGACCGGCGGGCTTGAGCAGGCGGTGGCCGCACTGGCCGCAGGCCGGATCGTGGTGCTGACCGGCGACCGGCTGCGCGGCGGCGACATCGATTTTGCTGTGGCGGCAAAGTACGCCGACGCTGCCGCGATCAATTTCATGGCGACGCACGGGCGCGGGCTGATCTGCCTAGCGCTGACACCGACCCGGGCGATGAAGCTGGGCATCGGGCTGATCAACCCCGGCGCCGCGCGTCAATCGGGCCGGCCACACGGCCGCTCGATCGAGGCGCGCGAAGGGGTCTCGACCGGGATTTCCGCCGCCGACCGCGCGCAAACCATCGCGGTGGCGATTGACGACCAGGCGAGCGCCGACGATCTCGTCTCACCCGGCCACGTCTTCCCGTTGATCGCTGCTCCGGGCGGAATTGCCGAACGTCCCGCAGCGCTCGAAGCGGCGATCGAACTGACCCGGCGCGCCGGTGCCGGGGACACTGCAGTGATCTGCTCAATCATGCGCGACGACGGTGAAATGGCGCGGATCGAAGATGTGACAGACCTGGTTGCCGCGCACGGCCTTGCCGTGGTCGATATCAACTGTCTCTAGGCCGCAGCCACTTCCAGCGCTTCGCAGGCTTCCAGCCACGCGGCTTCTGCGACCTCAATCTGCCGCGCGGTTTCGGCGCGGCGTTTCATCAGATCCGACATGGCGAGATTGGCCAGCGAAGGTTCGGCAACCGATGGATCGAACATCGCCAGGTCAACCGCGCTCAGCGCGTTCGTTAGCCGCGCGAGTTCAGCCTCGGCCTTGCCTGCGCTGTTACGCAGCATCTTGCTGCGCTCGCGCGCTTCGGCGGCGGCGCGGCGCTGGTCCTTCTTGTTGATCACCGGACCCTTGGCCTCGCCGCCGCGCGCGGTGCCGGGGTCTTTGGCGAGCACGAAGGCGATGTAATCCTCGATCGAGCCGTCGAAATCCTTGGCGGTTCCGGCATCGACCAAGACCAGTCGGTCGGCGGTCATTTCGAGCATGTGGCGATCGTGGCTGACGATCATCACCGCGCCGTTGTAGTCGTTAAGCGCCTGAATCAATGCCTCGCGCGCATCGACATCGAGGTGGTTGGTCGGCTCGTCGAGGATCAGCAAGTGCGGCGCATCGCGGGTGATCAGTGCCAGGGCGAGCCGCGCGCGTTCGCCGCCCGAGAGCTTGCCAACTTCGGTGGTGGCTTTCTGTCCGGAGAACCCGAACCTCCCCAACTGGCCGCGCACCGCGCCGGGGGTGGCGCCCTTCATCAGCCGGGTCATGTGCTCGAACGGAGTATCGCCGCGGTCGAGCTCCTCGACCTGGTACTGGGTGAAATAGCCGACCCGCATCTTACCCGAAGCGGTCATCCCGCCGTCCATCGGCGTTAGTTGCGCCGCGAGCAGGCGGGCAAGCGTGGTCTTGCCGTTGCCGTTGCGGCCAAGCAGCGCCATCCGCTCGTCGGGATCGATCCGCAGGTTGAGCCGGCTCAGCACGGGTTCGTCGCTGTAACCAACACTGGCCATATCCAGCGTGATCAGTGGCGGGCGCAGTTCCTCGGGGCTGGGGAAATCAAAGCTCAGCGAAGGGTCATCGATCAGTTCGGCAATTGGCTGGAGTTTGGCGAGCGCCTTCTGGCGAGACTGCGCCTGCTTGGCCGTGCTGGCACGGGCGGAATTCTTGGCGATGTATTCTTGCAGGTGTTCGCGCTGGGCCTGCTGCTTGGCCCGGGCCGAGGCGATCTGCGCCTGGCGTTCGGCGCGCAAGCGCTCGAACGCATCGTAGCCGCCGGGGTACAGCGTCAGCTTGCCGCCGGTCAGGTGGAGGATATGATCGACCACGTTGTTGAGGAAATCACGCTCGTGGCTGACCAGCAGGATCGTTGCAGGATAGGTCTTGAGGAAATCCTCGAGCCACAACACCGCTTCGAGATCGAGGTGGTTCGAAGGTTCGTCAAGCAGCAGCAAATCGGGCGCGGAGAACAGCAACGCGGCGAGCGCAACGCGCATCCGCCAACCACCCGAAAAGCTCTCTAGCGGGCGGCCCTGCGCTTCCTCATCGAAGCCAAGGCCGCTGAGGATCCGTGCCGCGCGGCTCGGCGCCGAATGCGCGTCGATCGCAATCAGTCGCTCGTGGATGTCACCTAGCCGGTGCGGTTCGTGGCAGCTCTCGCTCTCGGCCATCAACGCGGCGCGTTCGAGATCGGCGGCGAGCACGGTCTCGAACGGGCTGTCCGGCCCGCCCGGCGCTTCCTGTGCAATATAGCCGATCCGGGCCCCGCGCGGCATGTCGACGCTGCCGGTATCGGCCTCAAGCATCCCGGCGATGACCCGCACCAAAGTCGATTTGCCCGCGCCGTTGCGGCCGATCAGGCCGATGCGGCCGCGCGGAGGCAGGCGGCTGGTCGCGCCATCAAGGATGACGCGGCCCCCTAGCCGCACGGTGATATCATTCAAATTCAACATGAAAAGTCTCAGATTTCCTTGGGCGGCGCGCCGATGTGAGCACTGCCGCGCTGTGCGGCGAGCTGCTCCTGGCGGTGCCGCTCGCGATATCGCGCGCGCTGTGCCTCGTCGCGGCTGTCATGGCAAGCCGGGCAACTCGCGCCTTCTTCGTAAAGCGGCGAGGCGCGGTCGTCTGCAGAGAGCGGGCGGCGGCAGGCGCGGCACAATTCGTAGCTGCCCGGCGTGAGGCCATGGCCGACGCTGACCCGTTCATCGAACACGAAGCATTCGCCTTGCCACAGGCTCTGCTCGGCGGGGACCTGCTCAAGGTATTTGAGGATCCCGCCGCGCAAATGGAACACCTCATCCACCCCTTGGGACTTCAGGAAGGCGGTCGATTTCTCGCAACGGATCCCGCCGGTGCAGAACATCGCGACCCTGGGCTGGCGGCCTTCGCCGAGCAGGCGCTCGCGCTGCTCGCGGAACCACGCGGGAAAGTCGCGGAACGAGGTGGTCTGCGGGTCTGTTGCTCCGGCGAAGGTCCCGATCGCCACCTCGTAATCGTTGCGGGTGTCGATCAGCACCACATCGGGATCGCTGATCAGCGCGTTCCAGTCGGCCGGTTCGACATAGTGGCCTGCGCTTTGCAGCGGGTCGATGTCGGGCTGACCCATGGTCACGATCTCGGCCTTCACGCGGACCTTGATGCGGTAGAACGGCATCGCCTCCGCCTGCGCGTATTTCACGTCGATGTCGGCGCAGCCGGGCAGGGTGCGCAAGTGGCCGAGCAGCGCGGCAATGGCGTGATCGGAGCCGGCCACCGTGCCGTTAAGCCCCTCGCGCGCCAGCAGCAGCGTGCCCTTGATCCCCTGCGCCCGGCACAGCGCCCGGATCGGCTCGCGCAGCGCGGCGGGATCGGTCAGCCGCGCAAACTTGTACAGCGCGGCCACCGTGACGGGGCGAATCGGATCGGTCATGCGGCGCTCAATTAGCGCGGGTTGCGCGGATCGTGAACTGCACTGCGACCACATCGGGAATCTGGTCGGTCGCGGCCCATTCGTCGCTGCCCACTCCAAAGGCGAGGCGGCTGAGCGTGGTGCTGCCTTGCGCGGTTGCCTTGGCACCGCTTTGCACAAGCGTGAAAACTACCCGCACCGGACGGTTGACCCCATGCAAAGAAAGGTTGCCATTGGCAGCATATCGTCCGGCTCCGAGTTGCTTGAACCCGGTGGCGGTGAAGTGCGCTTGGGCGAATTGTCCGGTGTCGAAGAAGCTCGCGCCGTGCAGGTTTTCGTCGCGGCTGGGGTCGCCGGTCGAGGCAGAATTAAGGCTGACGGTGGCGGCGATGCTGGCGTGCGGCAGGTCGTCCGCGCAGAATTTGATCTTGGCCTGCCATTTGCGGAAGGTGCCATTGACCGGGTCGCCGCCATAGCGTGCGACAAAGCCGAGCCGGCTACCGGGCTCGACTGTCCAGTCGCAGCTCACTGAAGCATCAGCGCCCGCAGCACTTTCGGTCGGGACGGGTTCGGCGCTCGCGGTGTCGACGGCTTCGCTTGCTGCCGGTTCGGGAGCGAAAGTTGGGGCCGTTGCGGGCGCCGGGCTTATCGCCCACAGGTTTGGCAGGGGGCCCGCGAAGCCAAGCCCGGCACTGGCGCCTAGCCAGACCAGGCCCGCCCCGATGCCGGAGAGCTGCGCCACTCCCGCTGGCAACATCCGCCCCGGCACCTCATCGCGCAGCCGCCAATGATAGAGCACCCCCGCCACGTGCAGCAGAATCAGCGCCGGAAGCGACCAAACGAGCACAGTGTGCGCCAGGTCCGCCGCTGCGTTGAAGGCGGCGGGCAGCGGCAGGTGCGGCCAGGGCATCACGCCGAACAGCATCGTCGGCACCTTGATCTTGGCGGTCGAGACGATGATCCAGCCGGTCAGCGGGCCCAGCAGCATCACCGCATAAAAGCCCCAGTGCACCAGCCGCGCGGCCAGCTTTTGCGCGCCATCGCCGAATTCAGCTGGCCGTGCCACGAACAGCCGCAGCGCCACCCGCGCAAGGCTCAGCAGCAGCACCGTGATCCCGATCGATTTGTGCAGCTGGAAGGCGATGAACTTGTCGCCGCCCTTAAGCTCGTCGAGCCGCAAACCCAGGGCAAACTGGTACACCAAAAAGCCCGCCAGCAGCCAGTGCAGCACGATTGCCGCGGAGTGATAGCGCGCGGGGGATTGAGGCCGTTCGGTCATGTGGAAACGCTACTCCGGTCGCATTGCGATTGCCAAATTTAATTGATCGGTTAAACACGAATCACAGAACACAATTGGCGAGAGGCGAGACTATGGCGATCAAGACGCGGATCACCGAGATGCTGGGGATCGAACACCCGGTGGTGCAGGGCGGGATGCAGTGGGTCGGGGTGGCCGAGATGGCTAGCGCGGTCTCCAACGCGGGCGGCCTCGGCATTTTGACTGGCCTCACTCAGCCCGACGCCAAGGCGCTCGCCGCCGAAATCGAACGCTGCCGTTCGATGACCGACAAGCCGTTCGGGGTGAACATGACCGTGTTCCCGACGATCAACGCGCCCGATTACAAGGCCTATGCCCAGGCGATCACCGATAGCGGGATCAAGATCGTCGAAACCGCTGGCACCCCTGCGGTGCGCGAACTGTGGGAAATGATGAAGCCCCACGGCATCAAGATCCTCCACAAATGCACCGCAGTGCGCCATGCGCTGTCGGCAGAACGCGCCGGGGTCGACGTGATCTCGATCGACGGGTTCGAATGCGCTGGGCACCCGGGCGAGGACGACATTCCCGGCCTGATCCTGATCCCCGCCGCTGCAGACAAGGTGAAGATCCCGCTGCTCGCTTCGGGCGGCTTCGGTGACGGACGCGGGCTGGCTGCGGCGCTGGCGCTCGGTGCCGACGGGATCAATATGGGCACCCGCTTTACCGCGACGGTTGAAGCGCCGATCCATCAGGCGTTCAAGGATTCGATGGTCGCCACCGACGAGCGCGGCACCGACCTCATTTTCCGCACCTTCCGCAACACCGCCCGCGTCGCCCGCAACGAAGTGTCGCAGGCGGTCATGGAGGCCGAGCGCGAGGGCAAGGACTTCAGCGCCGTCGCCGATCTGGTCAAGGGTGTGCGCGGGCGCGCAGGCCTGCAGAGCGGCGACACCCAGCACGGCATCTGGTCGGCGGGCATGATCCAGGGCCTGATCCACGATATCCCGACCTGTCACGATCTCGTCACCCGGATCGTCGCCGATGCCGAACAAATCATCCGCCAGCGCCTCACCGGCATGCTGGTCTGAACTTTCCAAGGAGAATCCCCATGGCCGAAGCATACATCATCGACGCCGTCCGGACCCCGCGCGGGGTCGGCAAGCCGGGCAAGGGCGCGCTGTCGCACCTCCACCCGCAGCACCTGGCCGCGACCGTGCTGGGCGCGATCAAGGAACGCAATCACCTCGACACCAAGACCGTCGACGACATCGTCTGGTCGACCAGCTCGCAGAACGGCAAGCAGGGCGGCGATCTGGGCCGGATGGCCGCGCTCTCGGCGGGCTATGACGTGGCGGCCAGCGGCACCACGCTCGACCGGTTCTGCGGCGGCGGGATTACCTCGGTCAACATGGCCGCGGCTTCGGTCATGTCTGGCATGGAAGACTGCGTGATCGCCGGCGGCACCGAGATGATGAGCTACACCACTGCCTATGGAGCCGAGCAGGCCAATGCCGGGATCGCGCCGCGGCTGATGGGCTCGGGCCATGATGCGCTCGACGCGCTGCACCCGCAGAGCCACCAGGGCGTGTGCGGCGATGCCATCGCGACGATGGAAGGCATCAGCCGCGAAGCGCTCGACGGGCTCGCGCTGGTCAGCCAGCAGCGTGCCGATGTGGCGATCAAGGAGGGTCGCTTCAACAAGTCGGTGATCCCGGTGATGAACCCCGATGGCACCGTCGCGCTCGACCGTGAAGAATTCCCGCGCCCCGAAACCACCGCAGAAGGCCTCGCCGCATTGAAGCCCAGCTTCACCGGCATCGCCGATTTCGACATTGGCGGGACGACCTTCCGCAAGCAGATCAACCGGCGCTATCCCGATCTCGAAATCCAGCACTTCCACCATGCCGGCAACTCGTCGGGTGTGGTCGATGGCGCAGCGGCGATCCTGATTACCTCGCCCGAATACGCCAAGGCGCATGACCTCAAACCGCGCGCGCGGATCGTCGCCTATTGCAATCAGGGCGACGACCCCACGCTGATGCTCAACGCCCCGGTCCCGGCGGCGAAGAAAGTGCTGGCCAAGGCCGGGCTGACCAAGGACGATATCGACGTCTGGGAAATCAACGAGGCGTTTGCGGTGGTCGCCGAAAAGTTCATCCGTGATCTCGATCTTGATCGCTCGAAGGTCAATCCCAACGGCGGCGCGATGGCGTTGGGCCACCCGATCGGCGCGACCGGGTCGATCCTGATCGGCACGGCTTTAGATGAGCTGGAACGGACTGGCGGGCGGTATGGTCTGGTCACGATGTGTGCGGCGGGCGGCATGGCCCCGGCGATCATCATCGAGCGGATCTGAACGTGACGACTGGCATGGGGCGGGTTAAGCTCGCCCCATGACTGACCTGCTCACCCAGATGGCCGCAATCACCGGGCCGCAAGGTCTGTTGACCGGCGCCGATGCAGCGGGCCGCGCGGGTGACTGGCTGGGGCTCAGCACCTGCCAGGCAAAGGCCATTGTCCGCCCGGCCTCGACGCAGGAACTCAGCCAGATCATGGCGCTGTGCCACGCGGCCGGGCAAAGCGTGGTCCCGGCTGGCGGCCTGACCGGCCTTGTCCACGGCACCGATTGCACCCCCGACCAGATCCAGATTTCACTCGAACGGATGCGCGCAATTGGCGCGATTGACCCGGTTGGGCGGACGATCATCGTCGAAGCCGGAGCGGTGGTGCAAGCCGTCCAAGAGGCCGCCTCCGCGCACGGCCTCAAGTTTGCGGTCGACTGGGGCGCGCGCGGTTCGGCCACGATCGGCGGCGGGATTGCCACCAACGCCGGGGGCAATTCGGTGGTGCGGTTCGGGATGATGCGCGATTCGTTGCTCGGGCTGGAGGCGGTGCTGGCCGACGGCACGGTGATTTCGAGCATGAACGTGCTGCTCAAGAACAACGCCGCCTATGATCTGAAGCAGCTGTTTATCGGCAGCGAGGGTACGCTGGGGATCGTCACCCGCGCGGTGCTGCGGCTGCACCCCGCGCCGCTTTCGGTCCAGACTGCGCTACTGGCACTCGATAGTTTCAGCGCGGTGCAGGACCTGTTTGTCGAGCTTGGCCAGCAACTCGGCTCAGGCCTGACCGCGTTCGAGGTGATGTGGGACAATTTCTACCTGCCGCTGGCGGTGGAATCGGGCCGCCACACCCCGCCGCTGCCCGGCGGGCATTCGCATTACGTGCTGCTCGAGGCGAGCGGGACCGACCCCGATAATGACGGCGCGCGGTTTGAGGCGGTGCTGGGGCGAGCGCTCGATCAATGCCTGATCGCCGACGCCGCCATCGCCGGCAGCGGCGCGCAGGCCGATGCGATGTGGCGGGTGCGCGACGATATCGAAGGCCTGTTCGCTTACGCCGCGCCGAGCGTGACCTTCGATGTCAGCCTGCCGATCGTGGCGATGGAGGCCTACGTCGCGCAGGTCACCCGCACCGTCCGAGAGGAATGGGGCGAGGCGGCCAAGCTGGTCGTGTTCGGACACATCGGCGACGGCAACCTCCACCTGATCGTCGGCCCGCGCCCTTACGATGCAGCGGCACGCCACCGCGCGGAGGAGATCGTTTACCGGGCGCTGGTGCCGTACAACGCATCGGTCTCGGCCGAGCATGGGATTGGGTTGGAAAAGCGGGAGTGGTTGCACCTGACCAGGTCGGTCGAGGAATTGGCGCTGATGCGGACGTTGAAGAATGCGCTTGATCCCAAGGGGATTTTGAACCCGGGGAAGGTGATAGGTTAGACCTCCTTTCGACCCGATTGCGGTTATTGGTTCCGAGTATCGAGCCGCTTAACAGCGGTCACTTACCCGACATGCTTTTTCACCCACTGCCAGAAAGCATCTTCGGAGTGCTCGTCATCCATTGAAGCCGGGTGTCGAACTATCTCGATGGCCCGGGTTGGAATGG
>JANYEY010000024.1 GCA_025359685.1 Sphingomonadaceae bacterium
TTCGGCCGCTGTGGCAGATCGGCTACTTTTGGCCCGTTTAAAACCTTCCCTGCCCGGGAGGGGCGGCAATCCCGCCGCAGCGGAGAAAAGACCGGCGGAAAAACCGCCCGGCCGGAAACATCAGTGTAGGAACACTCATATATGGCATCTTCTGCCAACCCCACGCGCGACGATTTCGCCGCGATGCTCGACGAATCCCTCGGCGGTGCCGCGGATGGCGGCTTTGAAGGCCGCGTCGTCAAGGGCACCATCACCGCAATTGAAAACGACAAGGCCGTCATCGACGTCGGCCTGAAGAGCGAAGGCCGCGTGGCTCTGCGTGAATTCGCAATGCCCGGCCAGCCGCACAGCCTCTCCGTGGGCGATGAAGTCGAAGTCTATGTCGACCGCGTCGAAAATGCCGACGGCGAAGCGATGCTCAGCCGTGATCGCGCTCGCCGCGAAGCCGCGTGGGACAAGCTGGAAAGCGAATTTGGCGAAGGCAAGCGCGTTGACGGCGTGATCTTCGGCCGGGTCAAGGGCGGTTTCACCGTCGACCTCGACGGCGCCGTGGCCTTCCTGCCCGGCAGCCAAGTCGATATCCGCCCGGTCCGCGATGTGCAGCCGCTGATGGATATCCCGCAGCCGTTCCAGATTCTTAAGATGGATCGCCGCCGCGGCAACATCGTCGTCTCGCGCCGCGCGGTGCTCGAAGAAACCCGCGCCGAACAGCGTACGGGCCTCATCTCGGGTCTCGCCGAAGGCCAGATCATCGATGGCGTGGTCAAGAACATCACCGATTACGGTGCGTTCGTTGATCTGGGCGGCATCGACGGCCTGCTCCACGTGACCGACATGAGCTACAAGCGGGTCAACCACCCCAACGAAGTCATCAATATCGGTGACACCGTGAAGGTGCAGATCATCCGCATCAACCAGGAAACCCAGCGCATCAGCCTTGGCATGAAGCAGCTGGAATCGGATCCATGGGAAGGCGTTGCCGCCAAGTACCCGGTCGGCGCGAAGCTGCACGGCGTGGTGACCAACATCACCGAATACGGCGCGTTCGTCGAACTGGAATCGGGCATCGAAGGCCTGGTCCACGTTTCGGAAATGAGCTGGACCAAGAAGAACGTCCACCCCGGCAAGATCGTTTCGACCTCGCAGGAAGTCGACGTCATCGTGCTCGAAGTCGACAGCGACAAGCGCCGCATCTCGCTCGGCCTCAAGCAGGCCGCGCAGAACCCGTGGGAGCAGTTTGCCGACAAGCATCCGGTCGGTTCGACCGTGCAGGGCGAAGTCAAGAACGCGACCGAGTTCGGCCTGTTCATCGGTCTCGACGGCGACGTCGACGGCATGGTCCACATGTCGGACATCGCCTGGGGCATCTCGGGCGAAGACGCGCTAGCACTGCACCGCAAGGGCGAAGAAGTTTCGGCAATCGTGCTCGACGTCGATGTCGAGAAGGAACGCATCTCGCTTGGCATGAAGCAGCTTGAAAAGGGCGCTCCGGCGGTCGGCAGCAGCGGCGCTTCGACTGCAAGCGGTGCGACCACCGGACTCAAGAAGAACGACGTGGTCACTGTTACGATCCTCGAAGTGCGCGATGGCGGGCTCGAAGTGCAGGCTGGCGACGATGGCGCGACCGGCTTCATCAAGCGCAGCGACCTCGGCCGCGACCGCGACGAGCAACGTCCTGACCGCTTCCAGGTCGGCCAGAAGCTCGATGCGATGGTCACCGGGTTCGACCGTTCGAAGAAGCCCAACTTCTCGGTCAAGGCGCGTCAGCTCCATGAAGAGAAGGAAGCCGTGGAACAGTACGGTTCGTCGGATGCGGGCGCTTCGCTCGGCGACATCCTCGGCGCCGCACTGAAGGCCAAGAAGGACTGATCCTTCGCTTCACGCGACTAAATGCAAGGCCCGTCCGGAGCGATCCGGGCGGGCTTTTGCTTTGGATCAAAGCGGGTATGGTGAAGGCAGGAGACCGCCATGCTTGAAGTCCACCAGTTCGCCTGCCTGTCCGACAACTACGGCTACCTGCTGCACGATGCGGAGAGTCTCGAGACCACCTGCATCGACACTCCCGATGCCGATGCCTACCTGCGCGAGGCCAAGGCCAAGGGCTGGCAGATCACCCAGATCTGGAACACCCACTGGCACCCCGATCACGCCGGCGGCAATGCGGCGATCAAGGCTGCCACGGGCTGTAGTGTCACCGGACCCGCAGAGGTCGAGAAGCTCGGCACCGCACCGGATCGGGTAGTGACGGCGGGCGATACCGTCATGCTGGGCGATTTCACCGCGACGGTGATCGACGTCTCAGGCCACACCAACGGCCACATCGCCTACCACCTGCCCGAGGCAGAAATGGCCTTTGTCGGCGACGCAGTGTTTGCGCTTGGCTGCGGGCGGATGTTCGAAGGGCAGCCTGACCAGTTCTGGGCGAGCCTCAGCCGGATCAAGGCGCTGCCGCCGCAAACGATGCTGTACTGCGCGCACGAATACACAGCGTCGAACGCGCGGTTTGCGCTGCACGCCGATCCCGACAACGCCGAGCTGCAGGATTACGCCGCACAGATCGCCAAACTGCGCGATCAGGGCATGCCGACCGTGCCGACCGTGCTCAGCCGCGAGCTTGCCACCAACCCGTTCCTGCGCGCCGACGATCCGGCGCTGGCCGCACGCTGGGGCGGCGGCGATGCGGTTGCGACGTTTGCGGCGCTGCGGGCCGCGAAGGACAGCTTTTAAGCGATGAAGGCCCTGCAGGTAACGCAGCTAAACCCCGACCTCTCCGGGGTCGAGCTGGTCGACATCGCCCTGCCCGCGCGCAGCAGCGGCGAAGTGCTGGTCAAGGTCCGCGCTGCCTCGCTCAACTTCCCCGATCTGCTGATGACCAAGGGCCTCTACCAGTTCAAACCGGAACTGCCCTTCACCTCCGGCCTGGAATTTGCCGGTGAGGTCGTCGAGGCAGACGGTGACAGCGGGTTCGGTCCCGGTGACAAAGTCTACGGCGGCAACAAGACCGGGGCCTTCGCCGAATACGCCGTCGTGCCGGCGCCCGCGCTGGGCCGCATCCCCGAGAGCGTCGGCTTTCCCGCCGCGGCGGCGCTGGGGGCAGCTTACGGCACAGCCTATACGGCACTGGTCGAGATCGGCGGGCTGCAGGCCGGGCAATGGGTGCTGATCCACGGCGCCAGCGGCGGGGTGGGCCTGGCCGCAGTCGAGCTGGCCAAGCGGCTTGGCGCGCATGTTATTGCCACCACCGGTTCGCCCGGCAAGGTCGAGCGGCTCAAGACGGCGAGCCTCGCCGATGCGGTGATCCTGGCCGAGGGCCGCTTCCGCGAGGCCGTGATCGAACTCACCGGCGGCGCACTGTGCGACCTGGTCTACGATCCGGTTGGCGGAGACGTGTTCGATGAGAGCACGCGCTGCGTCGCCTTCGGCGGCAAGCTGCTGGTAATCGGCTTTGCCGGTGGGCGGATCGCTGAGATCTCCACCAACATCCCGCTGATCAAGGGCTTCAGCGTGGTCGGGGTGCGCGCCGGTGAATATGCCCGGCGCTTCCCCGAACGCGGGCGCGCGATCCGCGAGGCGGTCGCCACCCTCGCCGCTGACGGCCGCCTGAATCCCCGCATCGACCGCGTGCTGCCGCTCAGCCGCTGGCGCGAGGCGTTTGACGCCATGGCCGCGCGGGAAGTGGTCGGGAAGATCGTACTCGAGCCCCTAAACCCTAAGAAGGAAGGGCGGCCCTTAGGACCGCCCCTTCCCCCCTCTCCAGCTCGTGAATTTCGTTAAAGGTCGGCGATAGCGCCGTCGACCAGCGCCTTGTCGGCCT
Source organism: Sphingomonadaceae bacterium (assembly GCA_025359685.1). GTDB lineage: Bacteria > Pseudomonadota > Alphaproteobacteria > Sphingomonadales > Sphingomonadaceae > Novosphingobium. Next base: position 3,815 of record JANYEY010000024.1, read on the forward strand.
TGGCATCGTGGCCTTGCGCGATCAGCACGCGCGCGGCACCGGCCGCGGCGCTGGCCGCCTTGGCGCGCAATTGTTCGACTGCCGAACGTTCGGCGGCGGAAATCTTGTCGAGCGCCATCTTTTCGCGGCGCGCGACCAGTTCGCCAGCGTCGAGTTCGGCCTGGGCCACGATGGCCTCTGCCTCATGCTGGGCATGCGCCACGATGCCTTTGGCATCCTTGGCGGCCTGGGCTTGCTGCTGCTTGGCGCTCGCCAGCATGGCTTCGGCCTCAGCCCGCACGGCCTGTGCTTCGTCAAGTGACCGCCGGGTTTCCGCGATCTGCGCATCAAGCGCGCCCAGCACCTGGCGGTGCGCCTTGGCGTAGAAGATCGCGATCAGGAAAAAGATCGTGATCCCGGCGTAGACCCAGCCTTCAGGGCCCAGCCCCAGCAGGGTTGCTTCGGCATGTTCGCCTGCGCCGTGTTCGGCGGCAACGGTCAGAACGTTCAGTGCAATCGCCATGGTCCCTGCCTCCTCAGACCAGAGCCGCGACAGCAGCCTGGGCCGCGTCGGGTTTAGGCTGTTTGCCGGTAAGCTTGGCGACGATGTCTGCCGCGCTTTCGGCCGCAGCATCACGCAGCGTGCCTTCGGCCTTGGTTACAGCTTCGGCGATGCGCGCTTCGGCGGCTGCGATTTCAGCCTCGGCCTGCTGCGCTGCAACGGCGAGCCTGGCTTCGGTTGACTTGGCGGCCGCCGCCTTGGCCAGCGCGATCGCATTGCGCGCCTCATCGCGCGACATTGCCATATCTGCATGGTAACGCGCGTCGATCGCGTCGGCGTTCGCCTTAGCCGCCTTGGCCTCGGCAATATCGCCGGCAATCTTGTTGTCGCGCGCGTCCATCACCTTGCCCAGTTTGGGCAAAGTCAGACGAACAACGCCGAAGTAGAGCAAGGCAAAGCTTATCGCGAGCCAGGCCAGCTGCGGCCAAAACACATGCGCAAAATCAAACTGAGGCATCGTGGGTTCTGCCGACTGTCAAAAGTATGGCGGCGCAGCCGACCCGGAGGCCGGTTGCACCGCCGAAAAAGCTTAGCCGAATGCCAGCGCCAGCGCGACAACGGCCGCGATCAGGCCGAGCGCTTCGGTCACCGCGAAACCGAAGATCAGGCGGCCGCCCATCTTGGCGTCGGCTTCGGGGTTGCGCACTGCACCGTTGAGGTACTGGCCGAAGATCGAGCCCACGCCGATAGCGGCAAGGCCCGCACCGATGGCAGCAAGACCGGCGCCGATGACTTTTGCAGATGCTGGATCCATGATGAATTCCCTTATTCTAGAAATGACGGTTGGAACGATTAGTGAAGGTTGATGGCATCGTTGAGATAGAGCGAAGCCAATAGCGCGAAAACATAGGCCTGAACCACCGCAATCAGGATCTCGAGCGCGGTCAGCGCCACGTTGACCGCCAGCGGCAGGATCCCGAACACATACGGCAGCGCCCCGAACGATCCGAGCGCGACCACGAACGTCCCGAACACCTTCAGCAGCACGTGTCCGGCGGTCATGTTGGCGAACAACCGGATGGCAAGCGTGAACGGGCGGGTGAGGAAGCTCAGGAATTCGATGACGAAGACGAAGGCGCCAAGGAAGATGTTGGCGTCATGCGGCCAGAACAGGCTGAGGAAGTGGAAGCCGTGGCGCCAGATGCCAACCACGCAGACCGTGACGAACACGATCATGGCTAGGCCGAAGGTGACAGTGACATGGCTGGTCGGGGTGAATGCGCCGATCCACGGGATCAGGCCGAGCAGATTGCAGGCAAGCACGAAAATGAAGATCGAGAAGATCAACGGGGCAAACCGGCGGCCTTCTGGTCCGACATTTTCGTCGAGCATTTTTCGAACGAAATCATATAGATATTCGGTTGCCGCCTGCCACCGGCCAGGGACCAGCTGCGGCTTTGCGGTGCCGACGAACAGGAACACCGAAATCGCCGCGATGGCGATCAGCATCCACAGCGAGCTGTTCGTGAACGAGACATCATAGCCGGCCAGTGTCAGCGGCTTGATCGTCTCGACCGAAAACTGTTCCATCGGGTTGGCCATCGATACTCTCTATCTTAATCGTCGTTGCCGGGATCGGTATCGAAATCGCTCGCAGTCTGCATCGCGCGGCGGGTTCCGGCAGCAAAACCCAGAACCAGCATCACGATCAGCGCCCACGGCTTCGACCCCATCCAGCGGTCAATCAGCCAGCCGATGAAACCCGACACCAGCACCGCACCGACGAATTCGATACCCACGGCCCAACCGCGCGATTCAGCGCGACCTTCGGCAGTGGAAATGCCCCGATCATGCTTCGCCTGCGCTTCGGCGATCCGCCGGTCGAGGTCTTCCCCGCCGTTGTTTTCGCTCAAATCAGTCACGCGAAAGCCCTGTTCACGGCGGTGCCCGATGCGGGCCGTACCAGCCAGAAAATGAGTTTGCCGAGCGCTTCCGCAATCGCGGGAGCGCCAGCGCGCGGTCCCCTTAGGCAAGGCGTCGGTCCGAGTCAACCGCGGTACAGAAAGGGCGCCGGCAACTGGTGCCGACGCCCGAATTCAACTTACGATTCCAGCCCGTTCAGCCCGGCGTTCAGCCCGGCATGGCATCGGCTGCGGCGCACTTGGGATCGCGCGACGGCGCTTCGCCAGCGGCGCGCGTATGCCAGGTCCCGTCGAGGGCCTGATACTTCTCGCCCGGGGCAGTCTTGAGGATCAGGCGGCAAGCCGTGGTGAAGGCATATTCCTCGACCGTGGAGTGCTGCGTCAGCGCGCGCTGGGTATAGATCTTGCGGCGGGTGATGTTCACCGCGTCCGCTACGCGGCGCACTTCTGCGGTGGGTGACGATGGGAAGCCAAGATAGCCATCGACCAGCTCACCCACCTGCCCCGCGGCCCGCGCGGCTTCGTAAGCCGGATCGCGTGCCTGGCCCAGGGCCGGCACGGCAAGCGCGGCAAGTGCGAACACCGCAGCCGATTGCAAGGCAATGCGGCTGGGATTGCGCAGGAACTGAACAGTCATCTCAACAACTCCAATCTCTCTCGCAAGATCCCTAGAAAGCTCCAGGGTTTTCGTCGATCGTCTTGGCAACGTCAGTCGCCAGGCGGTAGACCACATCTTGCTTGATGTTGATGTTCAGCTCGATCACGATCGGCTTGTCCGGTGCAGAAACCGTGACACATCCGCCGATCGCCAGCGCGCTTCCCATCACCATCATCGCCGCGGTTACCCTCCGGCGCTGCGACCTTCGTTTCTCGGCTGCGATTTGAACGGATGATCCCTGCATGGGTCCGGTTTTCGCAGCCAAGGCGCGGTAGGTCAATTCGAAGCTGTTCATGAACCTGTCCTGCTGTCTGAATGCTGAATGTTGCCGCTCTTCGGCGAGGTCGGAGCCGCCGCGGGCACCACGGCGGGCGGCGGCGCGGGCGCTGGGGGCATGGGTTCGCCCGGCATCGGCGGCGCGCCCGGGATCAGCCCCAGATCGCGCGGGTCCTTCACGTAAGACGGATCGTAGAGCGAACGGAACGAGCTGAACAACCGGTGGAACGGCCCTTTGATCGAAATATTGAAGCGGATCGGCAATCTGGCGAAGCGCTGAGTGAGGAATTTGCGCTTGGCTCCCTGCCCTTGGCTGATGCCGTCAATCCGCATCTTGGTCACGATCTCGCCGTCAAGCCGCCCCTGCAACGCCACTTCCATGTGCTTGAAATCAAGGCTGCGCAGCGCCTGGAAGGCAAAATTGCCCATGGTCGACAGGTCCTTGTAAGTCAGCTCACCGACGTAGGAGATGTTCCCGCCTGGATCGCGCGAGACGAGGATCCCGTTTTCGATCCGTCCGCCGTTCTGGTCAAACACCAGCGGCAGTTCACCGTCGAACGTACCGCTGGCCGAGATGTTCGACAGGTTGAGCCGTGAGACGAATTTTTCGAGATTAAGCGCGCGCACCTTAATGGTGAGGCGCCGCGTTTCGGACGCACCGATGACGAAGCGGGTCGGCGCCAACTCGAGCGAACCGTCGATGTAGGGCCACTTCGCGCCGTTGACCACGAGCAGGTGGCCGGGTTCGAGCTGGAATGAAACGTCGCCGTCGTTGACTTCGATCCCAGGGTTGATCGACGCAACATGCAGGGTTTGGTTGGGCGATGTGACCAAGGCCAGCAGATCGCTGAAATGGACCGTCCCGCGCACCCCTTTGACCGGGCCGAACAGCGCTCCGAAATCGAAGTTGTCGGTTTTGAAGTCACCCGAACTGGTCACGCCCCGGGGGTCCCAGTCGATCCGGCCCCGGCCATAGACCGTGCCCAGCGCTTCGCCGATCACGCCTTGCGTGAAATAGGTGAGCTTGCCCGGCTGGAGCTTCTGATCGAATACGATGCCCGGAACCAGCAGGTCGGCATGGCCGCTCGCGACATCGAGATCGTGGACGATCCTGGCTTCGGTCACCACGCGGTCGCTGGTCGGCTCGCGCAGCAGTGCGTCGGCGGTGAAGGTGGTGGAAACCAGACTTAGCGTGGCATCGCGGGCGATCAGCGGATAAAACCGCGCCTCCTTCTCGGGCAGCCGGTCCTTGACCGTCAGGCTGGCCCCGCTGACATCGAACCGCTTGCCCGAAAAACGCCAGTTGCCCGCCGCATTCAGGACATCGAGCGGGACTGCGAAGAGCTTCAGCTCGGTATCGCCAAAGGTTCCGATGATATCCCTGCCAATCATGGCATTGAGCTGCGCAATCCTGAGCGTCGACGGCCCCGACAGCGGACCGAACGACACATCGATGCTCTTGGCCACCAGCGCGCCGGGCCAGGCCATGCCAACTGCGCCGCTGCGTAAGCGGATTGGCGTACTGCCCAGCGTGCCGTTGAGCGCAAGGCCCGCGGTGCCCGCAGAGACCCGGGTGCCGCGTGCGTCGCTGCGCACAATCGCGCCGCCCGATCCGGGGCACAGCGTCAGCGACTGGCCGGCCAGCGTCAGGTTCGAAATGCTCAAGCGGTCGAACCGCACCGGGGTGCAGCGGTGCAGCGCTGACAGCCCGCCTGTGGCGGACCAGTTACCCTCAATCGGCAGCACCAGATTGTCCACCCTGCCCCCTGGCAGCGCGCCGCTGGCCAAGGCGCGACCGGCGAACCCGATTGCCCCGCCGGGCAGTTGCACCAGCTTGAGCACGGGCAAGGCAATCATGGCATCTCCGGCGCGATAGGGGGCGAGCACCAGCGAGGCGATCCCGCTGCCGCTGCCGCGCCGTTCGAATCGCCCTTCAATCTGCGGCAGACCCGGCCCATCGCTGAGCAGGTTGCCCGCAATGATCGGTCCGCTTTTGCCGCCAAATGTTACCGACACGCGCGACAATGCCGCCAGCCGTGCGCCCGATCCGCCGCGCCACAATGCACCGGGCAACGTCAGGCTGGTCAGCTGGCCGGACTGGCGCAGCTGGTACGTCGCGGCAAAGCTGCAGCCCGGTGCCTCGCGCAGCAATGTGCGGTGCAACTGCGCGGCCAGCGGTGCAACGAGCGTGCCCTGTCCCGATCTCTCGATGCCGGCGAGCGTGGTTTCGAGCCCGTGGCCCGGCGACAGGCCAGCCGCCTTCAGCGCGCCCTCACTGCTGAAGCTCGCCATCTGGTCATGGCTGCGCGCCTGACCTTCGAGTTCGAGCGAAGCAGCTTTGACCCCGCTGGCGGCGAGGCCCTGCCCCTTCAGCTGGTAGTCCAGCACCACATCGCCCTTGGCGAGGGTGAAGCGGCCCGCACCGGTACTCCGCTCAAGCCGGTTGCCGGCATAGTCGAGTGCGCTGCTATCGAGTGCGTAAGTCCCATCGGCCCCGTCGAACGCGGGATTGAGCGTGGCGACAACGCCCAGCGTGGCATTGCGCAGCGCGAGTTGGCTCTTGCGGCAATCGAGCGATTTCAGCCGCAGCGGCCCGTCGAAGCTGGTTTTGGCCGAAGCGGTGGTAACCTTGCCAAAAGCGCTCAATTGATGCGCGGTGCATTGGCCCAGTTGCAAGTTCGGCGCGATCGCCGCGAGCGTTCCTGCAAAACCGCTGCGCAGGTTGCCGCTGCCATCGGCCTTGAGCCCAATGGCACCCGATGGGGTATCGATCCGCCCCCGGCCGTCGATCAGCACCAGCGCGAGGTCCGGCAAGCCCTTGGTGCCGCCCTTGTTCGCATAGATGACCTTATCGAGCGAACCGAAGCTGACCTTGCCATCCACCCAGCGGCCATGGAGCCGCGGGCGCAGCAGCGTCACCTCGCCAATGGTGGGTAGGCCGAAGGTCGGGACTATGCGAACCTCGGCGCGCTCGATGGTAAGATCCGGGTTCGCGGGATCGCCGATCACGATATCGGTCAACACTTCGCGGGTCGGGCCGATCTGCTCGATCTTGTAAGTCACCGGCAGGCCAAGGTCGGCCAGACTGCGGTTGATTACCTTGTGCGCGATATTGTCGCGAGCCAGCCACAGACCCAGCAGCGTCGCACCCAGCAGCGCGACGACCACGGCAGCGATCCGCCAACGCCGACGCTGCCAACGCGGAACGCGCGGGACCGGCGGGTCTTCCAATTCTTCTCGGTCGGCACCGGACATTGCACCACCCTTGCGCGAGGTGCCTGGGAAAGGCAATGAATTGCGGGTCAGCCGCCAAGGGGAAACGCGTGACCGCATCGAACGATCCGCCGGATTACGGCACCGGGCACCGGGCCCGGCTGCGCGCGCGGCTGCTCGGCGGCGGGGCAGAGGCCTTGGCCGATCACGAGCTGGTCGAATACCTGCTGATGACCGCGATCCCGCGCAAAGATGTGAAACCGCTGGCGCACGACCTGCTCAAGCGCTTCGGCGGCCTCGCTGGACTGTTCAACGCCGATCCGCGGGCACTCGCCAGCCACAAGGGCATGGGCGAAACCAGCGCCGCCGCGCTCAAGATCGTCGCAGTCGCGGCGCGGCGTATGGCGCGCACGGGCTTGCAGGAAGCACCGGTGCTCGGCAGCTGGCAGGTGCTCATCGACTATCTGACGATCGACATGGCGCACCTCAATCACGAACGCGTGCGGGTGCTGTACCTCGATACCAAGAACCGCCTGATCCTCGATGATCAGCTGAGCGACGGCACGCTCGACGAAGCCGCGATCCACCCCCGCGAAGTGGTCAAAAAAGCGCTCGAACTCGGCGCTTCGGCGCTGATCCTGGTGCACAATCATCCTTCGGGTTCACCCGAACCGAGCCGGGCGGATGTGCAGATCACCAATAAGATTGCGGAAGCCGGGCGGCTGCTGGGCATCACCGTCCACGACCATGTGATCATCGGCAGGGAAGGCCACGTCAGCCTCAAGGCCAAGGGGCTGATCTGATGTGCGTGGCCGCGATCGCGTGGGCCGCGCATCCGCGCTGGCGGCTGGTGGCGATCGGCAACCGCGATGAATTCCGCGCGCGGCCGACCGCGCCGCTGGCGGCGTGGGACAATGGGATCATCGCGGGTCGTGATCTTGAAGCGGGCGGGACCTGGCTGGGGGTCCACCCGGCGGGCCGCTTTGCGCTGGTCACCAACCTGCGGACGTCGGGCTATCCTCGGCAAGGCCTCGCGTCGCGCGGCGCTTTGGTCACGGACGGGCTGCTCGGCCGGTCGCCCCAACCAGTCCCGGCGCGCAATCCGTTCAACTTTTGGCTGGCCGCTGGGCACGTGCTGCGCTTCACCAGCAATCACCCCGAATGCACCGAGCACGACCTCCAGCCGGGCGTGCACGGACTGTCGAACGGCGCACGCGGTGACCGTTGGTTCAAGACTGCACGGCTTGAGGACGCGCTGGCCGCATGGCTTGAGCGCGATCAGCCGGTGGAACGCCTGTTCGCTGCCCTGCGCGACGAAACGCCGCAAAGTCCGGACCCCGAAGACGCGTTCTCGCCGGTTTTCATCGCCAATCCGGCTTACGGCACGCGTTGCTCGACCGTGGTGTTGGTCGATGACGAAGGTAGGGGACGGATCATCGAGCGCAGTTTCGATGCACGCACTGCGCTAACTGGCGAAGTCGCGCTGGACTTCGCCTGGCCCGTCTAGGCGTAAGTCGCCGCCAGCAAATGCGAGCGCTCATTCGCCACCTTGACCACCAGTTCGCCGAAAAGCCCGTTGACCCAGGCGAACCACTTGCGGGTGAACTTCGCGGGATCGTCCTGATCGAAGGCCTCGTGCATAAAGCCGGTCCCGGCGTGGCTGGCGCGCAGGGTCTTGAGCGCGCCTGCGATCACCGCATCGTCGTCGCTTGAAAGGGCGCGCACGATGATCGACATCGGCCAGACCTGCCCCTCGCCGATATGCGGCCCGCCGACACCGGCGGCGGCCTTGCCGGAGAAGAACCAAGGATTGGCGTCGCTCCAAACCGCATCGGCGGTTGCGCGCCACAGCGGGTTGTCCACGCGGACGCAGCGCAAGTATGCGAGGCCCAATAAGCTTGGCACATTGGCATCGTCCATGAACAAGTGGTTGCCGTAACCGTCGGTTTCATAAGCGAAGACCTGGCGACCGTCGGGCAGGACCATGGTGCCGTGCTTGTAGACCGCCGCCTCGACCTCATCCGCCAAGGCACGGGCTTCATCGGCGAATGCGGCGTCGCGCAGCACTCCATCAGCAAGTGCTGCAAGCTCGCGCAGGGTCGCCACCGCGAACAGGTTGCCGGGAATGTTGCAGGGAAAGGTGCAGGCATCGTCCGAAGGGCGGAAGGCGGAATGGATCAGCCCGGTCTTCTTCGTCGGCACGCCCACCCCGGCCAGTGTCGTCTCGGTCGGTTGGTCGCTGCGCCGCTGGAACCGGTAGGGACCGACCCCGCTGAAGCGCTGCTGGGTTTTGAAGGTGGCGACGATCGCCTTGGCCGCCGCCGCGAAGGTCGCATCGAACGGCTCGCTATCGCCGCTCACCTGCCAGTAATCGCAAGCCAGCCGCAGCACGTAACACAGCGAATCGACCTCCCACTTCCGCTCGGCGACCCCCGGTTTCATCTCGGTCCGGTCGACCTTGGCCCAGTCGAGGTTCGACATGGCGGCCGGATCGCGCATGAAGGCATTGGCGTAAGGATCGATCAGCACGCATCGCGCGTGGCGGCGGATCAGGCCGCGGAACAAGCGCGTCAAGTCCGCATCTTGCTTTGCCAAGTGCAGATAGGGCCGCAGTTGCGCCGCCGAATCGCGCAGCCATAGGCAGGGAATGTCGCCAGTAATCACGAATGCGTCGGGAAGTCCCTCGGCCTCACCCATGAACACGGTCGTATCGAGCGTGTTGGGCAGACAATTCTGGAACAGCCAGGCCAGTTCCGGATCGGCGATCAGCGCAGAAACCCGCGCAATCTCAGCCTCAACCGCCTTGCTGACAAGGCGCCGCGCGGCAGGATCGGGGCGCTGGGATGGAAACATCTTGGTGACCTCCTGCGCGCGCAGCCGGCGCGGCATCAACAGCAGCGCGGCCCAGGCGGCGATGAACGAACGGCGATGGAACTGGGCGCTCTGCACTGCCCGCGTGGTGGCGTGGTTCGGGCGGGTTGTCGAGATGGATCGAATTCCTTTCTTGAATCGGGCGTGATACGAACATTCAAAATCAGCGGGAGAACCTAATGCCCACCCAGCCGCCCGACGGCATTCACCACATCGCGATCATGTCCGCCGACATGAAGGCGCAGCTGACATTCTTCACGCAGGTGCTGGGCTTCCCGCTGGTCGGGCTGTTCGACATGCACGGGGTGCCGGGCGGCAAGCACGCCTTCCTCAAGATGGCCGATGACAGCTTCTTCTCGGTAGTCGAACTGGACGGCGTGGCGGATATCCCGTCGACCATCGGCATCACGCACTCAGGCACCGGGGCAGGCAAAAGCGCCGCCGGAACCATGCAACACATCGCCTTCCGCGCACCCGACGAGGCCGGTCTCATCGCGCTGCGCAACCGCATCCGCAGCCACGGTGTCCCCGCGATCGGCCCAATCGGGCACGGCTTCTGCAAGTCGATCTACTTCGCTGGACCCGAGGGGCTGACGCTGGAAGTATCCACGCAGATGACCCCGCTCGATCCGGCGCGCTGGGTCGATCCCAAGGTGCTCGAGGCCTGCGGGATTTCGGGCAAGGAGGCCGAGGCGATGCTCAACCCAGCGCCGTGCAAGGCGGCAGAGCGAGTAGCGCAGCCGGCTTACGATCCAGCGGTGCCGAACATCGCCTATCCGCCCGAAGCGCTGAAACACATCCTCGCTACATCCGACGAAGCGATCACCGCGCAAGGTAGCTACAACGAGCCGCCGGTGGCGGTTTGAGAGGAAATTTGTTTACCGGTTTCGTATAGAATTCAAGGTATCAGCGGGAGCCTCTAGCGATGAGCCTTGGACAGAAACCGATTACCTGGGGTGCGTTGGGCGCGTTGACCTTCGGGCTTTCACACGGATTTGAAGCCGTTGGCGATACCGCTTTCGCCAAGGGCGACAGCGGCACCGCATTGGTCTTTCACCTGCTCGCGCTTGCCCTGCTGATCGGCGCCATCGCCTGCGGCGTGATGTTCCTTCGCGCTCTGGTCCGCAAGCAAGGCCTATTCGGCTCCAACAAGGAGAACCCCAAGCGCACCGCGCAGGTGTTTGAGGAGATTCAACGCCCTGACGAACCGTTCGATCCCGATGCTGCGCTCGCCAACTACCTCACGAAGCGCGATCAATCTCCGCGGCCTGCCACGCCGCCGACGAAGGGCTTCGGGCGTCGAGTATCTTGATTATTGCTGAGCTGCATCCGGGGCCGACACAAGCGGTTAGGACGACCTGCTTTCCTACACTTGCGCAAACTGCCACACTCACGCCAACCCGCTCATTCTCAGCTTCGATTCTCATTTGATCGACCGCGTCCGCGGTTCCTCCCCTCGGCGCTGCGGCATGGTTTTGGTGTAAACTTAGTGTGACCTTTCACCCGCTACCCTTGCCTTCCGCCCCCCCTCCCCCTAGCGGCTCCACCATCTGACAAACAGGAGTCGAACATGGTCCCCCGCTATTCCCGCCCCGCGATGACCGCGATCTGGGAGGCTGAGGCGCGGTTCAAGATCTGGTTCGAGATCGAGGCGCATGCGACGCAGAAGCTGGCTGACCTGGGGGTGGTGCCTGAGAGCGCGGCCAAGGCGCTGTGGGACTGGTGGGCGACCGAGCCCAAGATCGATGTCGCGGCGATTGACGCGATCGAGGCGGTGACCAAGCACGATGTGATCGCCTTCCTCGACTGGGTCGCGCAGCAAGTCGGGCCGGAAGCGCGGTTCATGCACCAGGGGATGACCAGCAGCGATGTGCTCGACACCACGCTGTCGGTGCAGCTGGCGCAGGCGAGCGACCTGCTGCTGGCCGATTTGGGCGAGCTGCTTGCCGCGATCAAGCGCCGCGCGCTGGAGCACAAGTTCACGCCCACTATCGGCCGCAGCCACGGCATCCATGCCGAGCCGACGACGTTCGGTATCAAGCTCGCGCAGGCCTATGCCGAGTTCGATCGCTGCAAGGCGCGGCTGGTGGCGGCGCGCGCAGAAATCGCCACATGTGCAATCTCGGGCGCGGTCGGAACCTTCGCCAACATCGATCCGGCAGTTGAAGAATACGTCGCCACGAAGCTCGGCTTGGCCGTCGAGCCGGTCTCCACCCAGGTGATCCCGCGCGACCGCCACGCGATGTTCTTCGCCACGCTCGGCGTGATCGCCAGTTCGATTGAGCGACTGGCGATTGAAGTCCGCCACCTCCAGCGCACCGAAGTGCTCGAAGCGGAGGAATACTTCGCGCCCGGGCAGAAGGGTTCGAGCGCGATGCCGCACAAGCGCAACCCGATCCTGACCGAGAACCTCACCGGCCTTGCCCGGGTGGTCCGTTCGGCGGTGACCCCGGCGCTGGAGAACGTCGCGCTGTGGCACGAGCGCGATATCTCGCACTCGTCGGTCGAACGCTACATCGGCCCCGACGCGACGATCACACTCGACTTTGCACTGGCGCGGCTGACGGGCGTGATCGACAAGCTGCTGGTCTATCCTGAGCGGATGCAGAAAAACCTCGATAAGATGGGCGGCCTCGTCCATTCGCAGCGGGTGCTGTTGGCGCTGACCCAGGCCGGGCTGACCCGCGATACGTCCTACCGGCTGGTCCAGCGCAATGCGATGAAGGTGTGGGAAAGCGATGGCGCGCTCAACCTCCTTGAACTGCTCAAGGCCGATCCCGAAGTGACCGCCGCGCTGCCCGCCAGCGAGCTCGAAGAGAAGTTCAACCTCGATTATCACTTCAAGGCGGTCGACACGATTTTCGCGCGGGTGTTCGGAAGCGACTGACGCTTTTCATTGCGACCAATACCGCCTAGCTTCGTTGTAGAGGTCTAAGCGAACAGGAGAAAGTCCCATGCAGATTATCCGCACCATCGTCTGGGTCATCCTGCTGATTGCGCTGCTGCTGTTCTCGATCAACAACTGGCAGGATGTTGAAGTAAAGATCTGGGAAGGCCTGATCCTCCAGACCAAGCTGCCCGCGCTGGTAGTCGCCTCGTTCCTGCTCGGCCTGCTGCCGATGTGGCTGCTGCACAAGACTGCGGCATGGCGGCTGCGCCGGCGGATCGGGACGCTGGAGAATTCGGTGCGCGCGGCGAGCGTTTCCACGCCGGTTGAGACTGCACCGGCCCCGGTCGTAACCACGACGACGGAGCCGCCGTTCGGCACCCTATGAACACCAACCCGATCTATCTGGCGCTCGATTTTCCGCGGCTCGATACTGCGATTGAAGTCGCGAAAAAGACCTCTGCCCACATTGGCGGGCTGAAGCTAGGGCTCGAATTTTTCCTCGCCCACGGTCACCACGGGGTACATGAAGTCCACAAACTCGGTCTGCCGATCTTCCTCGACCTCAAGCTGCACGATATCCCCAACACCGTTGCCGGCGCGATGCAGGCAATCCACGTGCTCGAACCCTCGATAGTTACCGTCCACGCCAGCGGCGGGCAGGCGATGATGGAGGATGCCAAAGCTGCGGCGGGTGAACATTGCCGGGTGGTCGGCGTAACGCTGCTCACCAGCCTTGATGAGGCCGACATGACGGCAACCGGGATCGGCGGGCAGCCACATGATCACGTGCTGCGCCTGGCGGAACTCGCCAAGGCGGCGGGGCTCGACGGAATCGTCTGCTCGGGCCACGAGATTGGCGCGGTCCATGCGCAGTGGAAGGACGGCTTCTTCGTCGTGCCGGGACTACGCCCTGCAGGCGACGCGATGGGCGATCAAAAGCGCGCGGTCACTCCGCGCGCCGCGCGCGATGCCGGGGCTAGCGTGCTGGTGATCGGCCGGCCGATCGCGCGCGCTGAGGATCCGGCTGCGGCAGCCCGTGCAATCGAAGCGACGCTTTAGAATTCAGCTTGGCGCAAGCTCGCCACCGCTAGCCGTGCGGGCAAAGGAGTTAGTCCCATGAAATCGTTCAAGTTCGCCCTCGCCCCGCTTGCCCTTGCCCTCGCCCTTCCCGGAGCCGCCATGGCCAATGACCTGCAGACCCCGATCGCCGCGACCAGCACGCTGCTGACCGTTTCCGCCGATGGCAAGACTGCGCGCGTGCCCGACCTTGCGGTGTTCAATGCTGGCGTGACCAGTCAAGGCGCAACCGCCGGCGCGGCGCTCAGCGCCAATTCCGCGGACATGACCCGGGTGATTGCCGCGCTCAAGCAGGCCGGGATCGCCGACAAGGATATCCAGACCAGCCAGATCAGCCTTAACCCGATCTACGGCCAGCCGGTGGTCCAGCCCAACGGCATGGTCACGCAGGAGCCGAAAATCGTCGGTTATCAAGCCACCAACACGGTCTCGATCCGCAGCCGCGATATCAAGAACTTCGGCAAAGTGCTCGATGCCCTGGTCGCATCGGGCGCGAACCAGGTGAACGGCCCCAGCTTCCAGCTCGCCGATAGCGACGCGGCAACCGACGAAGCACGGATCAGCGCGATGAAGACCGCGCGCGCCCGCGCCGATCTCTACGCCCGCGCCGCTGGCCTGCGCGTAGTGCGGATCGTCTCGATCAGCGAAAGCGGCGGCTATTCACCGCCGCAGCCGATGTACGCGATGGACGTGCGCGCCAAGGCCGATTCCACACCGATCTCGGCGGGTGAGGTTGAGGCGCAAGTGAGTGTCACGGTGCAGTTCGAACTGGCACCGTGAACATGATCGGCTAAGGGGCGGGTTATGCCTGCGCCTGCCATCAAGATCTGCGGAATATCGACTCCGGAAACGCTGGCGGCGGTGATCGCCGCCAGCGCCGGCTATGTCGGGTTCAATTTCTACCCGCCCAGTCCGCGCTTTGTGACGCTGGACCAGGCGCAGGCTCTGGGCGCGCAAGCCGCTGGCCAGCTCCAGAGGGTGGGCCTGTTCGTCGATGCAGCTGATGATGCGATAGCCCAGGCTGTAGCAACCGGCGCGCTCGATGTGTTGCAGCTTCATGGCGCGGAAAGTCCGGCGCGGGTGGCGGAATTGCGCAGCCACCACGGGCTGCCAGTGTGGAAAGTGATCGCCGTCGCCACCCGTGCCGATCTTGAACGCGCTGGAAACTACGTCGGTGCGGCGGACTTCGTGCTGCTCGATGCGCGAACGCCGTCCGGCAGCTTGCCCGGCGGCATGGGGCTCAAGTTCGACTGGGGCCTGTTGAGCGGTTGGACGCCGCCGCTGCCATGGGGACTTGCGGGCGGATTGAACGTCGCCAACGTAGCCGAAGCTATCGCCATGACCGGTGCACAGCTGGTCGACGCGGCTTCAGGTGTTGAAAGTACGGCGGGGGTCAAAGACCCAGCCCTGATCGCCGCGTTCTGCGCCGCGGTTCGCGCCGCATAGAAAAAGGGCGGCCCTTGCGGACCGCCCTTCTCTTGCCTGGCCGGAGGTGGCGTCCAGCCAAACTCGTGACTTAGAACCGTACGCCGACACCGCCGACGACAGCATTCGAATCGGGAACGCTGTTACCGGTGAAATAGTGGCGATATTCAGCCTTGATATAGACCGGACCCATGCCGATGCCCTGTTCGAGACCAGCACCAGCATGCCAGCTACCTTCGCACAGATCGCACGGCTTGGTGGTGTAACCGCCAGCCACGAATACCTTGGTCAGCGGACCAGCCTTGATGCCAAAGCGGCCGGTGGCGCCATAAGCGACCTTGGTGCCGCTCTGGTCGATCTTGTCAGCCGACACTTCGACGCCGGCAAAGGTCATCGGGGCGAGGTCGAAATCGTAACCGGCAGCCGCGCCATAGGTGGCTTCGGTGGTGCCGTTCGACCAGATCGCACCGCCACGCACTTCGACGCGGGTGTCGTTGGCCAGCGCCGGCGTGGCGAACGCCAGCGAGGCGATGAGCGGCAGGATGAATTTACGCATGGTATGCTCCTTGGTGTTCCAGTCCTGCGAGAGGACAGGTCGGTAAAATGGGTGGCGGGACCTGTCAGTGCAATGAACGAAGCGTTCAGAAGTACCACATACTCGATCGATTGTGTCAATTTTGCCACAGATACGGATATGAATGGAATGTAATCTTACCGACTGGTTAAGCATTGATCGCTGCGCCGAGGCTGGACTTCGGCGCAAGCCTCTGCCAAGCGCGAACGCGATATGACCACCGCCCCGACCCAGAATTCTTTTCGCAATCAGCCAGACGAACGCGGCCATTTCGGCCAGTTCGGCGGGCGTTACGTCGCCGAAACCCTGATGCCATTGGTGCTCGAGCTTGAAGCCGAGTACACCAGAGCCAAGGCTGACCCGGCATTTCAAGCCGAATTCGATGACTTGCTCGAACATTACGTCGGACGCCCCAGCCCGCTCTACTTTGCCCCGCGCCTGACCGAAGAGCTGGGCGGCGCACAAGTGTGGTTCAAACGGGACGAGCTCAATCACACCGGCGCGCACAAGATCAACAATTGCATCGGCCAGATCCTGCTGGCGATCCGCATGGGCAAGACCCGGATCATCGCCGAAACCGGTGCTGGCCAGCACGGCGTCGCCACCGCCACGGTCTGTGCGCGGTTCGGCTTGCCCTGCGTGGTGTTCATGGGCGCGACCGACGTGGCGCGGCAGGCGCCCAACGTGTTCCGGATGAAGCTGCTCGGCGCCGAAGTCCGCGCGGTAACCGCCGGCGCGGCCACGCTCAAAGACGCGATGAACGAGGCGCTACGCGACTGGGTCGCCAACGTTCACGACACTTTCTACATCATCGGCACCGCCGCCGGTCCGCACCCCTACCCCGAACTGGTCCGCGATTTCCAGAGCGTGATCGGCAAGGAAGCCCGCGCGCAGATGCTGAGCCGGGTGGGCCGGCTGCCCGACCTGCTGGTCGCGGCGATCGGCGGGGGCAGCAACGCCATCGGGCTGTTCCATCCGTTCCTCGACGATCCTGACGTGAAGATGCTCGGGGTCGAGGCGGCCGGGCACGGGCTCGACAAGGAACATGCGGCTAGCCTCGCGGGTGGACGCCCGGGCGTGCTTCACGGCAACAAGACCTACCTGCTGCAGGACGCCGACGGCCAGATCACCGAAGGCCACTCGATCAGCGCCGGGCTCGACTATCCCGGGATCGGCCCCGAACACGCCTGGCTGCGCGATGTCGGCCGGGTCGATTACACCTCGGTCACCGACACCGAAGCGCTCGACGGGTTCCAGCTGCTGTGCCGCACCGAAGGCATCATCCCCGCGCTCGAACCGGCTCACGCGATTGCTGCCGTCAAGAAGATCGCGCCGACGATGGACAAGGACCAGATCATCTTGGTCAACCTGTGCGGCCGCGGCGACAAGGACATCTTCGCGGTGGCGGAGCATCTGGGGGTAGAGCTGTGACAGTCAAGAATGCTGCCAAAAACCTAGCCATCCTTCTCCCTGTCGTACTTCTGACAACTTGGTCCCTTGATTGGTTCAACGGCAGACCACTCAAATCACTTACCGATTTTTTCCCATTCTTGTTGGGGGCTTTAATCACGTCCGCCTTTTTGATCGCATTAGACAAGGGCAAATCCTCTTGAATCGCCTCCAATCCGCCTTCTCCCGTGGCCCCGCCCTCGTCACCTTCGTCACCGGCGGTGACGGGCCGACTGCCGAGATCCTCGACGCGCTCGTCGCTGGCGGCGCGGATGTGATCGAGTTGGGGATGCCATTCACCGATCCGATGGCCGATGGCCCGGCGATCCAGCAGGCCAACCTGCGCAGCCTTGGCGCGGGTACTACCACCGCCGAAATCTTCCGCATCGCTTCCGCCTTCCGCGCGCGTCACCCGGACGTGCCGCTGGTGCTGATGGGCTATGCCAACCCGATGATCACGCGCGGGCCGGAATGGTTCGCCGCCGAATGCGTCAAGGCCGGGGTCGACGGGGTGATCTGCGTCGATATTCCGCCTGAGGAAGACCCCGAGCTCGGCCCCGCACTACGCGGCGCGGGCGTCGCGCTGATCCGGCTTGCCACCCCGACCACCGATGCGGCGCGGCTGCCTGCGGTGCTCGATGGCTCGTCGGGGTTCCTCTACTACGTCTCGGTCGCCGGGATCACCGGGCTGCAACAGGCGGCGCAGGCGAGCATCGAAGAAGCGGTCGCGCGGCTCAAGGCCAGCGCGACGATCCCGGTCGCGGTTGGGTTCGGCGTGCGCACGCCCGAACAGGCTGCCGAAATCGCCAAAGTGGCGGACGGCGTGGTGGTCGGCTCGGCACTGGTCGAACTGGTCGCGCAGCACGGCGAAAACGCACCGGCTTTGGTTGGCGAACTAACCCGCGCGCTCGCCGACGCAGTCCACGGCGCGCGCTCGGCGTAGTTGGATATCGCCCGCCTTTGTCCTACATCGCCGAAATGTGCCAAGAGGCATCGATGACATTGCAACCGACCATTCAAGACCAGCCTCCGCATCGCGTCGAAAACCGCCGATTTTTTTTGGCTAGGACTGTGGTCCAAGCGGTCCACGGAGTTATCGCATGAGCTGGCTAGACCGCGTTCGCAAAGCGTTGCCCTTTCAGGACAAGCGTGACACGCCCGACAACCTGTGGATCAGCTGCCCTTCGTGCAAGGAAATGCTGTTCACCAAGGAGTACGAGGAAAACCTCAGCGTCTGTCCGCGCTGCGACCATCACGGCCGGATCGGGGCCCATGCGCGGTTTGCGCAGTTGCTCGATGAGGGCTTCGAAGTGCTTGAGACGCCCAAGGTCAAGGAAGACCCGCTCAAGTTCCGCGATCAGAAAAAATACCCTGACCGGCTTAAGGCAGCGCGGCTCGCGAACCCGCACCCCGATGCGCTGACAAATGCGCTCGGCGCGATCGAAGGGCACAAATGCGTGCTCGGCGTTCAGGACTTTGGCTTCATGGGCGGATCGATGGGCATGGCGGTGGGCCAGACTTTCGTCGCCGGGGCCGACCGCGCGATCAAGGAAAAGTGCGCTTATGTGATTTGCACCGCAGCGGGCGGCGCGCGGATGCAGGAAGGTATTCTCAGCCTGATGCAGATGCCCAAGGCGACCGTCGCGATCCAGCGCCTCAAGCGCGCCGGGCTGCCCTATATCGTGGTGCTGACCGATCCGACCACCGGCGGGGTGACCGCCAGCTACGCGATGCTCGGTGACGTCCAGATCGCCGAACCGGGCTGCCTGATCGGTTTTGCCGGACAGCGGGTGATCCAGGACACGATCCGCGAAAAGCTCCCCGAAGGCTTCCAGCGGGCCGAGTATCTGCTCGAGCACGGCATGATCGACATGGTGACGCACCGGCACAAGCTGCGCGATACGCTGGCGAGCGTGCTGGACTATCTGGGCGCAAAGGCGGCGGCGTGATCGGCCGCTCCGTCACGCCCTTTGGGCGCGCCACCGCGAAGCACTGACGGAGGGGCAAATTGCGCGACTTCGCCACCTCCGATTCGCCTGCAGTCCAGGCGCAGCTCGACCGCCTTGCCGCGCTGAGCCTGCCGCAGGGCCGGTTCGGGCTGGAGACCATCCACGCGCTGCTGGACCGCCTTGGCAACCCCCAGCGCGATCTGCCGCCAGTCTTCCATGTCGCCGGAACCAACGGCAAAGGCTCGACCTGCGCCTTCCTGCGCGCGATGCTCGAAGCGCAGGGTCTCACCGTCCACGCCGCGACCAAGCCGCATCTGGTGCGCTACAACGAGCGCATCCGCATCGCGGGCAAGCTGATCGAAGACGAGCATCTCGCCGCGCTGCTCAAGGAAGTTCTCGATGCAGGCGAAGACCTTGGCCCAAGTTTCTTCGAAGTCACTGCAGCTGCGACGATCCTGGCGTTCAGTCGCGAAGAGGCAGACGCCTGCATAATCGAGGTAGGACTAGGCGGGCGGTTCGATGCGACCAACGTGCTCGATGGCCAAGCCGCCTGCGGGATCGCCAACTTGGGGATCGACCACGAAGGCTTCCTGCTGGTGCCCGAAGAAGGCGTGCCGCAGGATCCGCTGTGCCGGATTGCGTTCGAGAAGGCCGGGATCGCTCGCCCCGGCGTGCCGCTGGTAACACAGGCCTACCAGCCGGACATGACCCGCACGATCATCGAACAGGCAATGCTGGTCGGCGCCAGAACCGCGATCCGCGATCTCGATTGGTTCGCCGAAGTGAGCGGAGGCATCGCGTACCACGACCGCCACGGCGTACTCGACCTGCCCCTGCCTGCGCTTGCCGGGAGGCACCAGGTCGACAACGCAGCGCTGGCGGTGGCGATGTTGCGGCATCAGTCGCAAGTTGAGGTTGCGCCCCAGGCGATGGCGCAAGGCATCCGCGACGCACGCTGGCCCGCGCGCTTGCAACAGCTCGGCCCCGGCCCCCTGACCAACCTGCTCCCCGGCAAGACCGTACTGCTTGATGGCGCACACAACCGCGCTGCAGCGGAAGCGCTTGCAGCCGCGATGCAAGAGCAAGCGCCGTTCGACCTGATCTTCGGCCTGATGAGCAACCGCCGGATCGACGACGTGCTCGGCCCGCTGATTCCGCTGGTGCGTAAGGTCTATCTGGTGCCGGTGCCGGGCCATTCAGGGCACGATCCGCGCACCGTCGCCGCCTGGGCGCAGGCGAACTTGCACCGCGAATGCTACCCCGCACCGTCAGTCACGCAGGCGCTGCAATGGCTCGACAATCGCGCCGAGCCGGACACGGTGCTGATCGCCGGATCGCTTTACCTCGCGGGCGAAGTGCTACGGCTTAACCGGGAGTGGCCGGACTGACCTTGCGCTCCTGATGCGCCACCCGCGCCCATTCGAGCAGCACGAAGGTCACCGAAACGACTGCAGTCAGCGCAGTCCAGCGGAACACTGCGGGATAGCCGTATTGCTGGAATGCCTCGCCGGTCCAGCCGCGGCCGAGCGTGCCGACCAGCGACACCAGCGAGCCGAGCAAGGCATACTGGATCGCGCCGTACTGCTTGCTGACGATGCTGGAAACGTAAGCAACGAAAGCGGTCAGCGCGAGGCCGGTGACGATGTTTTCGTAACAGATCGCAAGGAGCAGCCGCACGATCCGTTCATCCGAACCGAACCAAGCGGCCAAGACATCGAGCCGCAGCAGGTGCGAGAAGGTGTCGAGCCCCGCCCCGCCTTCCGCAAGATCGGCGTAGAGGAAATTGCCCAGCGGCGGCAGGATTGCGCCCATCAGGATAGTCGGGAACCGGCCAAGCTTGGCGAAGAAATATCCACCGAGGCTGATCCCCGCCATCGTCATGAAAATGCCGAAGACTTTTGAGGCAAACGCCACCTCGTCCTTCGAATACTTCATTTCCTGAAGGTAGAACGGGTAAGCGAAGCTCGCCCAGATATTGTAGCAGATCGCGTAAGTCAGGATAAACCCGATCACGCTGAGCACGCCCCAGCGCAATCGTCCGGAAAGTTCACCCAGCGGCGCGACCAAGGCGGAATAGAGGTGGTTCGTAGCGGTACGCACCGGGTGGTGAGTGTGGTCGGCTTCGCTCAAAGTATAGCTGCTGCGGCTCCCCATCCAATTGGTCAGCGCGGCCACGCCGAGCGGAACGAGCACCGTCGCAAAAATGATCCACGGGCCGTAATGCTTGGTGAAATCGCCCGCCGACGGCGGAGGCGTGCCAGCGGGAGCAGCGCCGGTCGCGAGCATCCCGATCATGAAGTTGACGATGATGGAAATCGCCCACAGCCAGCTCAGTCCGACGATGATCAAGGCAATGGCACGGTACTGCGGGCGCAGCGCGCCCGGTTCCGCAAGAACGCCGTGCAGCTTGCCCGGATCAGGCCGGGGGCTGTCAGGCGCACGCAGCGTTACGCCCAGCGCGGTTAGCAGCAGCACCCCGCCCATGACCAGATAGACTACTGGCCACAGCATCGTGCTCGCCATGACCAGCGCCACTGCGCCGCCGACGATCGAGGCAGTGCGATAGCCGAACTGGTTGAGCGCCGAGAGTAGCTCGATCGGTGCATCGGCATCGGCTTGATCGATCCGCCACCCGTCGATTGCGATGTCCTGCGTCGCCGAGGCAATCGCGCCGATGAATGCAACCAGCGCGAACCGCCCGATGGCACCGGTCGGATCGGTCAAGCCAAGCACCACGAAGGACAGCACCAGGATTGCCTGACACAGCAGGATCCAGCTCTTGCGGCGGCCCAAGGCCTCGAGCCCGGGCAGCTTGACGCGGTCGACAATCGGCGACCACAAGAACTTGAACGAATAGGCCAGCCCGATCCACGACAGCACGCCGATGGTCGCAAGGTTGACCCCGACCTCACCCAGCCAGGCGTTGAGCGTACCGACCAGCAGCGCAAACGGCAGGCCCGAGGCAAAGCCGAACCCGAGCATGGTCGCTGCCTTGCGGTTACCCACCGCTGCCGCGAGCAATTTGAGCCCCTTTGGCCGTACCTTCGGTGCTGCTTCGTCGGCCATCTTGTCCCTCGCGCAAATTTTGGGCGAGACTAGCGAACAAACGCGCTATGACCAGTCCCGATGGCGACGATCCACACAGCCGATGCGATGAGCCCCACCGCGGGCCAGCTAGCGCTGGCTCGGCAAAACGCTGCGGGTGAAGTCCGCCCAAATCGCGGCATCCAGACCGTACCTGCGGCGGTTTACACCGATCCGGCACATTGGCAGCGCGAGGCAGAATTGCTGTTCGCGCGCGCCCCTCAAGTGCTGTGCCCATCGGCCTTGCTGCCAGAGAGCAACATGAGCGTGCCGCACGATGCGACCGGCCGACCGCTGCTCGTCACCCGTGATAACGATGGCGCGGTGCATGTGTTCATGAACGTCTGCCGCCATCGCGGCACCCGGCTGGTCGAGGGCAGCGAAGTTCACTGCTCCAAACGGTTGACCTGCCCTTATCATGCCTGGACCTATGCCACCGACGGCCGCCTGCTCGCGCTGCCTCGCCCCGAAACCTTCCCGGGGCTCGACAAGGGCGCGAACGGCTTGGTCGAATTGCCCAGCTGCGAGGCGGGCGGCTTGATCTGGTATGGTCCCGGAGCAGAACCTGATTTCACTCTGGTCCGCGAACTGGGCGATGATTTCGACCGCTTCAACATGCGCGGGCTCCACCTGTTCGAACGCCGCACGCATGCGGTCGCGTCGAACTGGAAGCTGATCATGGATGCGTTCCTCGAAAGCTACCACGTCACCCGGCTTCACGCCGCCACCATCGGGCCGTTTTTCAAGGACGGCGTATCGAGCGGTGACCAGATCGGCCCGCACCAGCGCAGCCTGGTCTGCCGCGCCGAGGAACTGGACGGGGTGGACTTCACCCAGATGACCGAGCTTCGCCGCGTCGGAACCTTCGCTTATCAGCTGTTCCCGGCGACTGTGGTGGTGGTCAGTCCCGACTACATCAACGTCATGGCGCTGTGGCCGCAGGCGCATGACCGGACGCTGGTCGAAGACTTCATGCTGATCCCCGAAGCGCCGCAAGATGAAAAGGCGCAGCGCCACTGGCAGCGCAGCTGGGACCTGCTCGATGGCGGGGTCTTTGCTGGCGAGGACTTCCGCGCGGCCGAACTTGGCCAGCAGGGTCTGAGCACTGGCGTAATCCCCCACCTGACGCTGGGCACACTCGAAAGCGGGATCCGGCGCTTCCATGAAATCCTGGAAGAACAGATGGCTGTATCCGGATAGCCATCGCGCGCCAAAGTTCACATTAAGTTTACACCAAAACGCACTTGGCGCGGACTGGTTCGGCGGAGCCAATCGGTTTGACGGGTGGAAAGTGCCTGACCGGGCATATCACCAAGCGCCGGTGTAGGAAAATCATCGCTCACAGCTCCCCATGAGGTCCTCTCCATTTTTGGCGTCGGTCACAAATGGGGAAGTAGATCGGCGAAGCCGAGACGGAGGGGCGTCGACGCTGGCGTTTGAGACCCCTCCGTCACTCGCTAAAGCGACTGCCACCCTCCCCAGTTGGCTTCGCAAAATGGGAGAGGACCTAAGGCAGGGTGACGTGGAGCCCTTCCGCGTCTAAGGCGCGGCGATGACCAATTCCGATCCAGTCCGTCAGGGTGACCGCATTGCCAAGCTTCTTGCCCGCGCCGGTATTGCCAGCCGCCGCGAAGTTGAGCGGATGATTGCCGATGGCCGGGTCAAACTGGGCGAAGACGTGCTGACCACGCCCAACACCGTGCTCACCAGCCTCAAAGGCGTGACAGTCGACGGCAAGCCGGTGAAGGCACCCGAAGCCGTCAAGCTTTACGCCTTCAACAAGCCGCCCGGGCTGATCACTGCCGAGCGCGATCCGGCGGGACGGCCGACGATCTATACCGCGCTGCGCAATGCCATGCCCGAGGGCGCTGGCCGGGTGATGCCGGTCGGCCGGCTCGACTTCAACACCGAGGGGCTGCTGCTGCTCACCAACGACGGTGGGCTGAAGCGGGCGATGGAACTGCCCAGCACGGGCGTGCCGCGCACTTACCGCGCGCGCACTTTCGGTGACATCACCCAGAACGAGCTTGAGGCCCTGTCCGAAGGGATCGAGATCGACGGAATGCGCTACGGCAATATCAACGCCAATATCGAGCGCAGCACGGGCCGTAACCGCTGGATCGAAATGACCATCACCGAAGGCAAGAACCGCGAAGTGCGCCGCGTGCTGGAACATCTCGGGCTAGAAGTCAGCCGCCTGATCCGCACCGCGTACGGGCCCTTCCGGCTGCTTGACCTGCCGCGCGGTATGGCGGTGGAACTGCGCGAGGCCGAGGTCGAGAAGTTCATCGCGACGCTCAAAATGCCCGGCGCCAAGACCGAAGTTAAAAGTCCGCAGGACCACGCGCGCGACCGCGTCATGCGGAGCAAGCGCTGATGCGGATCATTGCGGGCCAGTGGCGCGGCCGCAAGCTGGTCGCGCCCGCCGGCGAGACCACCCGGCCGACGTCCGACCGGACCCGCGAAACGCTATTCTCGATGCTGGTCAGCCGGCTCGGAACCTTCGAGGGGCTGAAAGTCGCAGACCTGTTCGCCGGATCTGGCGCGCTGGGGATCGAAGCCTTGTCGCGCGGCGCGGCGACCTGCCTGTTCGTCGAAACCGATGCGGCGGCACTGCGCGCGCTGCGCAGCAATATCGCCAATCTGCAGGCCGCACCGCAGACCGATGTACGCGCCGCCTCGGTGCTGTCGCTGGGCCCGGCGCCAGCCCCGCTCGACCTGATCCTGCTTGATCCACCCTATGGCTCAGGCGCTGGGGTGGTTGCGCTTGAAAAGCTTCAACGGCTCGGCTGGATCGGTCCCGTGACCTGGATCAGCCTTGAGACCGCGCTGAAGGAGGACGCCAAGGTCAAAGGACTGGAAATCGATTCCGAGCGCAAGGTCGGCAAGGCCCGGATTACGTTGTTGCGGGTTGCACCGACGGCTTGACCGCTCGTCCCAACAGGCGCAGCCTTGGCGCTTGGGTCGGTCAGGGGAGAACAGCGAAGATGTCTGCAAATCACACCACCCGAATTCTTGTGGCCGCAAGCGCGCTGGCGCTTTTGGCAGGATGCCATGCTCAGAGGCATGGTGACGGAACCAAGACCGCCGCCGAGGTCAAAGACAACATGACCGAGATGGTCGCTGCGTTCGCCTCGCGCGATGCCGATAAGGCGGTATCATGGGATGCCCCCGATTTCGTCGGTTCGTTTCACGGTTTTCCCGACGTCCACGGTCAGGAAGAGGACCGCGCACTGACCAAGCAGCAGGTCGCCGACCCCGCGATGAAGTTCTCGGTCAGCGACGTACTCGTCGATGCCGCCAAGTCGGGCGATCTGGCGGTATGGCGCGCCAAGTACAGCTACACCTTCACCGATCCCGCAACCAAGCAGCCCAAGACCGAAGTGGGTAACTGGGCGGTCGGGTGGAAGCGCGATAGCGAGGGCAAGCTTAAGGAAGCCTGGGGCATCGTGTCCGATACTCCATCGGCTCCACCAGCAGCGCCCAAGCCCTGATCAATGTGCTGACGCTGGCCGGGCGAAAGCGACCCCGGCCAGCGTCAGAGCTCCGGCTCCGACCAGCAGCAGCCCGATCGATCCGCCCATCCCGGCATTGACCATCTGTTTGGCCAGCAGCGGCGTCACTGCGCCGCCGATGATCCCGCCCGCATTGAACGCCACCGAGACCCCCGAATAGCGGACTGGCACCGGGTAGAGGCTTGTCAGCCAGCCGCCGAGCGGGCCGTAGACGAAGCCCATCGTGAATAGCGCGAAGGACAGCGTGGCGAACACCACCGCGCCCGATCCCGAACGCAGCCCCGCGGCAAAGATCAGGCCGACTGCCATCGTGGCCAATGCGCCGAGCAACAAAACGCGGCGCGGACTGGTGCGATCCGCCCACCAGACTGCTATGATAATCCCCACGGCGAGGAAGCAGTTAGCCCCCAGCTGCAACAGCAGGAACTGTTCACGCGCGTAACCCAGTTGTTTGGTCGCCAGATCGAGCGCGAACGCGGTGGAGAGGTAGAACAGCGCGAAGCAGGCGATCACCCCAGCGCTTCCCGCAAGCACCGCGCCCCAGTGCCGGGTCAGCAAGGCGCCGATCGGTACGGCCGGCGGCGGGGCGTGGGCCAGCGCAGCCTTGAAGGCCGGGGTCTCGGTCAGCCTCAGCCGGACCCACAGCCCAATGCCGACCAGCACCGCGCTAACGAGGAACGGAACGCGCCAGCCCCAGCGGAGAAACTGGTCATCGCTGAGCCAGAGGCCGAGCAGCAGGAAGAGCCCGTTCGCGGCGAGAAAGCCCAATGGAGCGCCAAGCTGGGGCGCTGCGCCGAACCGCGCCTCCCAGCCCTTGGGCGCATTCTCGACCGCGAGCAGCGCCGCTCCGCCCCACTCTCCGCCTAGGCCGAAACCCTGACCGAAGCGCAGGACGCAGAGCAGCAGCGGCGCAAGATAGCCCGCGCTCGCGTAACCGGGGAGGAACGCGATTGCGAAAGTCGATCCACCCATCAGCAGCAGCGAGGCAACCAGCGTCGCCTTGCGCCCGGTCCGATCGCCAAAATGCCCGAAAGCTACAGCGCCGAGCGGCCGCGCGAGAAAGGCGAGACCGAACACCATGAACGCTTGCAGGCCCTGCGCCTCGGGCGAGCTCGCCGGGAAGAACAGCTGCCCGAACACCAGCGCCGTCGCGGTCGCGAATACGTAAAAATCATAAAATTCGACCGCCGTGCCAGTCAGCGCGGCGGTCAAGATACGGGCGTTGGCGCGCAGCGGGTGCATGCGCAGCACCGCTGCTGCGCGCCAGGGCTCAAGTCAAAACAAATCCGGCTCACTTGCCGCCCGGATTACGGCAGCTATCCTGCACCTTGCGGGTGCAAACGGGGTAGACCTTGTTCATCGCTTCGACGGGCGCGGCAGTTAGTGCGCCCTTGTACGGTCCGGCCTGATAGGACGGATCAGCCGGAGTTGCAGGCGGGACCGGATCGGCGGCGGCGACTGGATCCGGCGGAGTTGCGCTCGGCATTGCAGACGATCCGACCGGGTTGGCCTGGACCACAGCAGCAGGCGCCTGGCCGGAAATCTGCGCTTCGACCGATGTCCAGGTGGCTGCGCGCTGCTCAGGCGGCATCGCCAGCATCTGGCCGCGCTGCGCAGCAGTCAGGCGCCACCAACCGTTCATCTGCACCGGGCTAAGGGTCCAATAATACGACTGATAGTCGGCCGGCCATGAATCATAGCTCGCGCGCTGATCGGCGGCCCAGCTGCCATAATCGGTCTGCTGGGCGGCGGTCAGTACAGGCGCCGCCATTGGCGCCATAGCTGAGGTCTGCGCAGCACCGCTCGAAACGATCAGCGGGCCTGCTGCGATCAGCAGAGCAAATGCAGAAGCGGCGGGAAACAACAGTTTACGCATGACAAATCTCCGAACTTTCGGGCGTGATACCGTTACAATTACGCATGGCGCGGGAATCGGTTCCAGCGGCGGCCGGGCCAAGTGACATACGGTGGTACTGCCGCGACGAGCGGCAGACGGCGCTTGCGCAGTGGTCGCCCGTTCCCTAACTGTTCGCTCGTGCAACCCCCCAGCGACTCCCTGTCCGAGCCCTATCTCGAAGGGCTGAACGCGCCCCAACGCGAAGCGGTGCTGACCACCGAAGGTCCGGTGCTGATGCTCGCCGGGGCGGGTACGGGCAAGACTGCGGCGCTCACCACGCGGCTCGCCCATATCATCCGCACCCGCCGCGCCTGGCCGAGCGAGGTGCTGTGTGTCACCTTCACCAACCGGGCCGCGCGAGAGATGAAGGAGCGGGTCGCGCAACTGCTCGGGCCGAGCAGCGAAGGCCTGCCATGGCTCGGCACGTTCCACTCGATCGCCGCCAAGCTGCTGCGCCGCCATGCCGAGCTGGTGGGCTTGCAATCGAACTACACGATTATCGACACCGACGATCAGCTGCGCCTGCTCAAGCAATTGATCCAGGCCGAAGGGCTTGATGAGAAGCGCTGGCCGCCGCGGCTGCTCGCCAGTTGCATTGACCGGTGGAAGAACAAGGGGCTGAACCCCGCGGACCTCGGCGTGGCGGAAAGCGAGGCCTATGCCAATGGGCTCGGGCAGAAGTTCTACCAGCTTTATCAAGACCGGTTGAAGGCGCTAAACGCCTGCGATTTCGGCGACTTTCTGCTGCACATGCTCAACGTGCTGCGCACCAACCGCGAGATTCTCGAGAGCTACCAGCAGCGCTTCAAATATATCCTGGTCGATGAATATCAGGATACCAATCAGGTCCAGTATCTGTGGCTGCGGCTGCTCGCGCAGGGCCACCGCAACATCTGCGTCGTGGGGGACGACGACCAGTCGATCTATTCATGGCGCGGCGCAGAAGTGACCAATATCCTGCGGTTCGAACAGGATTTTCCCGGCGCCAAGGTGATCAGGCTGGAGCAGAATTATCGCTCCACCCCTGACATCCTCGCCGCAGCCTCCGGCCTGATCGACGCCAATTCGCAGCGGCTCGGCAAGACCCTGTGGACGGAGAAAAACGGCGGCGACAAGGTCCGTGTGATCGGAGTTTGGGACGGCCCGGAGGAAGCGCGCCGGGTGGGCGAAGACGCCGAACGGCTGGAGCGCGAAGGGGCTTCGCTGGCGCAGCTTGCGATCCTCGTGCGCGCGCAGTTTCAGACCCGTGAATTTGAGGACCGGTTCATCGCGATCGGGCTCAACTACAAGATCGTCGGCGGTTTCCGCTTTTACGAACGCGCCGAAATCCGCGATGCCCTCGCCTACTTGCGGCTGATCGCGCAGCCGAGCGACGACCTCGCGTTCGAGCGCATCTATAACACCCCCAAACGCGGACTTGGCGACAAGACGCTGGAGAAGCTCCACCGCCACGCCCGCGCCCGCAATGTGCCGCTGGCAATGGCCGCGCTCGAAATGGTCGACAGCGACGAGCTGCCCGCGCGTTCTCGCAATACGCTGCTCGGCCTGATGCGCAATTTCGCGCGCTGGCGTGAAGCTTCGGCAACGCTCGCTCCGGCCGAACTGGTGCGGATCCTGCTCGATGAAAGCGGCTACACCGATGCGCTGCAGGCCGAACGCAGTGCGGAGAGTGCGGGGCGGCTCGAAAACCTTACCGAGCTCGCCCGCGCGATGGAGGAATACGAAACGCTCGGCGATTTCCTCGAGCATGTCAGTTTGGTGATGGACAACGACAAGGCCGACGATGCCGAGAAGCTGACGATCATGACGATCCACGCCGCCAAGGGGCTGGAATTCGATTACTTATACTTGGTCGGGTGGGAGGAAGGCGTGTTCCCCTCGCAGCGGGCGATGGACGAGGGCGGGCTCGCCGCATTGGAGGAAGAACGCCGCCTCGCCTATGTCGCGATCACCCGCGCGCGGCGGCAGTGCACGATCTTCCACGCCGCCAACCGGCGCATTTACGGCCAGTGGACCAGCTCGATCCCGAGCCGGTTCATCGCCGATCTGCCAGCAGCACACATCGCGCAGGAAAATACCATGAGCGGCGGGGCATCATTGTGGCGCGCACAATTCTCGGAGCATTCCGACCCGTTTGCGCATGTCGCTGCAGCCCAGCCCAGCCGGACGATGACTCGCGGCCCAGGCTGGCAACGCGCCGCCGCGCAGACCTATGACCCGGCCCCGCGCCGGATCACCGAAAACACTCGCAGTGCGGCTAGTTTTGCAGCCAAGCCGCGCGGCGACATCGCGTTGGGGGCGCGGGTATTCCATGAGAAGTTCGGCTACGGCACGGTCGTGTCGCAGGAAGGCAACAAGCTCGAGATCGAGTTCGAAAGCGCCGGGCCGAAGCGGGTGATCGACAGCTTTGTAAAGCTGGCGGATTGATCCTCCCTATTGGAGGAGGATCTAAAGCGCCGAAACGCCCAGGAAGCTTGGTACCGGGCCGTTCCAGACATCGGCATCGCCTTCTTCCACCGGCGCACGCTGGGCGGCGCGGCGGGGTTCGGACTTCGGCGGCTTGGTGCCGTCGCGCTTGGGCCGGTCGGCGCGCGACGAGGCTTCGGTGACAGGTTCAGGTGCCGCTTCCACCACTTCAAGTTCGGGCTTGGCAGCGCGCGGGGCGCGTTCGGCGCGGGCCGGCTTGGCAGCGCGAGCTGGCTTGTCCTCACGCGGCGTGGGCGCGGGCTCAGCCTTGGCGCTCTTGCCGCCGATCTCGTAAACCGGGATCTGCATGCCGGTCAGTTTTTCGACATTGGCGATCGCTTCGGCGTCTTCGGGCGCAACCAGCGTGAAGGCTTTGCCAGTCGCGCCAGCGCGTCCGGTGCGGCCGATGCGGTGGACGTAATCGTCCGGATGCCACGGCGTGTCGTAGTTGAATACGTGGCTCACGCCCTTCACGTCGATCCCGCGCGCGGCGACGTCGGAGCAGCACAGGATGGTGACAGTCCCGGCCTTGAACCGGTCCAGTTCGGCAATGCGCGCCGGCTGGTCCATGTCGCCGTGGATTTCCCCGGCGGAAAAGCCTTTTTGCTTCAGGGCCTTGGCAAGATCGCGCACCGTGGTCTTGCGGTTGCAAAAGATCATCGCGTTGGTCACGTCGTCTTCGCGCAGGAGGTCGATCAGCACGTCCCGCTTGGCCCGCGATGAACTGACCATCACCTTGTGCTGGGCAATGTTCAAATTGGCCGACGCGGGTCGGGCAACCTCGATGTATTTCGGATTGCTCAGGAATTTGTCCGCGAGCTTCTTGATCGGCGGCGGCATCGTCGCGCTGAACAGCAGCGTCTGCCGCGTCGCGGGAAGCTTCGCACAGATGGTTTCGATATCGGGGATGAAGCCCATGTCGAGCATGCGGTCGGCTTCGTCGATCACCAGCAGATCGCAGCCGGTGAGCAGGATCTTGCCGCGTTCGAACAAGTCCATCAGGCGGCCCGGAGTGGCAATCAGCACATCGACACCGTCCTTCAGCGCCTTGACCTGATCGCCCATCTGCACGCCGCCAATCAGCAGCGCCATCTTGAGATCGTGGTTCACGCCGTACTTGGTAAATTCGTCCGCCACCTGCGCCGCCAGTTCGCGGGTTGGTTCAAGGATCAGGCTGCGCGGCATCAGCGCGCGGCGCCGACCGTGCGAGAGCACGTCGATCATCGGCAGCACGAAGCTGGCGGTCTTGCCGGTGCCGGTCTGGGCAACACCGATGATGTCGCGCATCATCAATACGCTGGGGATCGCCTGGGCCTGGATCGGCGTGGGCGTATCGTAACCCTTGGCGGTAACCGCCGCGAGCAGTTCGTCTGACAGGCCGAGATCGGCGAATTTCATAGGTTTCTTCAAAGCTAGGGGAACGGGTCCGGCGTCGTCCGAAACGGGCGGCATCCAGCAGCCGCGCCCTAGGCGCTTTCTGCCGCTGGAGTCAAGAAAACCCGAGGATTACCCCTCGTTAGTCGCTGGGTCAGTCGCTGGCGTCGACCAATTGCCGAAAACCGCTCACCTGGCAATTCGACCCGCTGCGCGAAAGCAGTTCGTCGCGGTTCACGCAGACCTGACCGTCGACGTTCCGTTTGACGATGAATCCAGAGTAGAACTCGCGCGCCTCGCAGCCTTTGGAAAGCTTGGCGGTAAACAGCCGGTTGTCGCGCAGGATCAGCAGCAACCGCCCGGCATCGAGCGGCTGAACCCCGGCTATCGAACCCAGTGGGAGGCACTTGCCGGCCTTGCGCTCGACCATGCGGGGTTCACCGCCGCTATCAGCCCCAGCAGTGACGAAATTGGCCACGTTCGGCATCGGGGCGGGCCGCGGGTTGATCCGGATGGTCACCCGCTGTTCAATGCTGACCTGTTCGGCGGGCTCGACCACCGGGATCGGGGCACGTTCCAGCGGGGCCTGCTGGTCCACCGCAATGGCAGCGGGGAACAGCAAGGCCAGCGGAGCCATGAGTTGCACGACAGGATTCATGACGGTGTAAATAGCCCCAGTCTTTGAACCATCGCTTAACCCGGCTGGCTTGCGTTTGCAAAGTGACCGCGCAGGGGCTGGCAACAGGCGGCGGTTGTGCCATAGCCGCAGCGATGCCCGCCCTCAATCCTCTCTTCATCGAAGCAGCCGCCGGGCTGCTGGGACCGCGCGGCTGGACGATCGCCCCTGATCTGATGGCTCCCTGGCTGACCGACTGGCGCGGACGCTACACCGGCCGTGCCTGCGGCCTCGCCTCACCGGCCGATACTGCAGAGGTTGCAGCCATCGTCGCGCTCTGCGCCAGCCACGATGTCCCGATCGTCGCCCAAGGCGGAAACAGCGGGATGTCGGGCGGTGCTACCCCGGATTCGAGCGGCGCTGCGCTGCTCCTGTCGCTGCGTCGGCTTAACTCGATTGGCGAAATCGATCCGGCCGCCCGTCAGGTCACTTGCGGCGCGGGAGTAGTGCTGCAGACCTTGCACGAAATGGCCGAACGCGCAGGTTTGCGCTTTCCACTGACGCTGGGCGGCAAGGGTTCGGCAACCGTGGGCGGGCTCATTTCGACCAACGCCGGAGGCAGCCAGGTGCTCCGTCACGGCTCGATGCGCGCCCAGGTGCTCGGTCTCGAAGCCGTCTTGGCGGACGGCAAGGTCTGGTCGGCGCTGACCCCGCTCAAGAAGGACAACCGCGGGTTTGACCTCAAGCAGTTGTTCATTGGCAGCGAAGGCACCCTGGGGATCGTCACCGCGGCGACACTGAAGCTCGAACCGGCGATCGCGCAGCGCCGGGTGGCATGGGTCGGGCTTGGCAGCATCGGCGCGGCGCGCGCGCTCTTGCTAAAGGCGCAAGCCGAACTTGGCGCAGCCCTCGAAGGGTTCGAGGTGCTACCGCAAAACTGCCTCGATGCGGTGCTTGCCAACAATTCGGGCGCACGCGCACCGCTTGCCGCGCCTCACGCCTGGCACGCGCTGATCGAGGTGACCAGCCTGGCGGCCGAGGCCGACCTTCAGGGCGATCTTGAAGCGCTACTTCAACCTGCAATGGCAGACGGAACGATCGGCGATGCGGCAATCGCCGCTTCAGAGAGCCAGGCCGATGCGTTCTGGACTCTGCGCGAATCGATTTCGGGCGCGCTGCGCGCCAAAGGTGCGGCGATGCAGCACGACATCTCGGTGCCGGTAGCCCGGATGGCGGACTTCATCGCCTTTGCCATTCCCGAGGTTGAGCGGGCCTGGCCCGGCTGCAGCGCTTTTGCCTTTGGGCACCTGGGCGATGGAAACGTGCATTTCCACGTGACCGCTCCCCCAGGTGCGGTGCGCGGCGAATGGGAGCTGGACCAGGGCAAGGCGGTCAGCCGCTTCGTCCATGATCTCGTCACCCAGTGGCATGGTTCGATTTCTGCCGAACACGGCATCGGGCAGATGAAGGCGGCAGAGCTTGCCCGGCTGGCCGATCCCGTTTCGCTGGAGCTGATGCGGCGGGTCAAGGATGCACTTGATCCCGCTGGGCTGTTCAATCCCGGCAAGCTGCTTGCACCGCGCGAAACGAGCGCCTAAAGGCGCGGGTTCGCGCCGGAATCACCCCGGCTTGATGTGATTTCAAACCCGGAGAGTTACCATGGCCAGCGCGCCGCAAGCCGCCAATCTGCCGATGTTCTACAACGACCTGATGCCGCTTAACAGCCG
>JANYEY010000030.1 GCA_025359685.1 Sphingomonadaceae bacterium
GGCGTAATTCTCGCGCCGCCCGTTGCCGGTCGCCGCCACCCCCATCAGCCGGGCGTTCAAGCGGTCCTGCATGTAGCCCTTGAGGATCCCGTCCTCGATCAGCACGTTTTCCTGGGTGGGCGTGCCTTCATCGTCGATCGACAGCGAGCCGCGCCGGCCCTGGCCAGCCAAGCCAAGCAGCGTGCCGTCATCGACCACGGTCACCCCGGGCGCGCCGACGCGCTCGCCGATGCGGCCCGAAAAGGCGCTGGTGCCCTTGCGGTTGAAATCGCCTTCGAGCCCATGGCCGACCGCTTCGTGGAGCAGCACCCCGGGCCAGCCGGGACCGAGCAGCACGGTCATCTCGCCAGCGGGCGCGTCGACGCTTTCCAGATTGATCAACGCCTGGGCCAGCGCCTCATCGATCGCGCGGTTCCAGGTCGCGGGATCGAACAGGTCGTCGTAAAGCCGCCGCCCACCAATCCCGAAGCTGCCGCTTTCGCGCCGCCCGTTGCTCTCGGCGACAATGCCGACGTTGAGGCGGACCATCGGCCGCACATCGCCTGCGCTAAAGCCATCGGCGCGCAGGATCTCGATTGCCGACCAGTTCGCCGCGAGGCTGACGCTGACTTGCGCGACGCGCGGATCGCGCGCCCGCGCAGCAGCATCGATCGTTTCGAGCAGCTTGACCTTCTCGGCAAAGCCGATCCCGTCGAGCGGTGACGCATCGGTATAAAGGTGGCGGTTATTGCGGCGTGGCGGCGGGGCAGGCTGGCCCTTGGTGGGGTCGAGCAGCTGCAGCGTCTCGGCCGCGCGGCGGATCGCGCCTTCGCTGATCTCATTGGCATGGGCAAACCCGGTCATTTCGCCCGAAACGCCGCGCAGGCCGAACCCAGCATCGCGCGAATAGTCGGCGGTCTTCAAGCGCCCGTCATCGAACATGAACATCTCAGACGCGGTGAACTGGAGGTACAGCTCGCCATCGTCGCAGCGCGCCAGCGCATCGCGGGTCAGCGCCGCGGCGCGGGCAGGATCAAGCTGAGCGAACAGCAGCGAGCGAGGGTCGAGTGAGGTCATACCCGAAGATATAGGAAGTTCAGTAGCTCGCGCCAGAGGCGATATCGTGCAGTTGGCTCTGATCGGTGCCGTCGGCCGGGCCGCCTTTGAGCACGAAGCGGCGGTCGCAATAACCGCAATCGACATAGCCGTGCTCGTCGATTTCGAGCCAGACGCGCGGGTGGCCGAGCGCGGCGCCGCCGGGAATGTCATTCGCCCCGTCGCACTTGACGCGGGTGGAGGTGGCGAGGACGGTTTCGGGCGGAGAGGTCATTCGATCACCCTAGCAGCGCGCCATGGCAATTTCCAGCCTATCGGTGCGCCAGCAAGGCGGTGCGTGGTGGGGCTTTGCCTTGCCGAAGCTTGGCGCTAAGCGGGGGGCATGGAACAGCCCGCTGCAATCTCGATCCGCAACATGGTCAAACGCTATGCCGCATCGGGGAATGCCCCGCCCAAACTGGCGCTCGACGATGTCAGCTTCGATGTCCCGCAGGGCCAGATCTTCGGCCTGCTCGGCCCCAACGGCGCGGGCAAATCGACGCTGATCAACATCCTTGCGGGCCTCGTTCTGAAGACCAGCGGATCGGCGGAAATCTGGGGTTTCGATATCGACAAAGACGTGCGCAACGCCAAGCGTGCGATCGGCATCGTGCCGCAGGAGATTGTCTTCGATCCGTTTTTCACACCCTTCGAGGTGCTGGAGAATCAGGCCGGGCTGTATGGTGTGCCCAAGCATTTGCGCAAATCGATGGAATTGCTCGGGCAGGTCCATCTGGCCGACAAGGCGCAGGCCTATGCCCGCACGCTTTCGGGGGGCATGAAACGCCGCCTGCTGATCGCCAAGGCTTTGGTCCACACCCCGCCGGTGATCGTGCTTGATGAACCGACCGCCGGGGTCGATGTGGAACTGCGGCGGCAGCTGTGGGAACTGGTCAGCGAACTTAACGCCGGCGGGGTGACCGTGGTCCTCACCACCCATTACCTCGAAGAAGCCGAACAGCTGTGCGACCGCATCGCGATCATTAATCACGGTCAATTGATCGCCAACAAGCCGACCCGCGAACTGGTTGAAATGGCGCGCGAAAAAGTGGTCGTCCTGACCCTCGACCAGAACGTTGCCAAGCTCCCGGCAAGCCCCGCTTTCCTGAAGTGCATATCTGCCGGAGAACGCACAATCGAAATCACTTACGACAAGGACAAGACCAACGCCGGCGAAGTGCTCGCGCAGGTTCAGGCGCAGGGGCTGACGATTGTCGACGTCACAACGCGCGAGGCTGATCTTGAGGATGTGTTTGTCAGTTTGACCAGCGCCGCCAAAGAAGCCGCATGAACCACGACGTCATCATCGTTGGCTCGGGTGCAGCGGGCCTCACTGCGGCGCTGGCGCTGGCGGAAGAGCTCAAGGTGCTGGTGCTGGCCAAGGGCGAGCTGACCGGCGGGTCGACTGCCTGGGCACAGGGCGGGATCGCCGCGGTGCTCGACGCTGGCGACACTTTCGAAAACCACATCCGCGATACCATGGTCGCCGGGGCCGGGCTCAACCGGTTAGAGACGGTCGAATTCGTGATCGAACGCGCGCCGCATGCGATCCAGCGGCTGATCGATCTGGGCGTGCCGTTCAATCACGAAGGTGAGGCGCTTCACCTGACCCGCGAGGGCGGGCATTCACACCGCCGCATCGTCCACGTCGCCGATGCGACCGGGTGGGCGGTGCAAGAAGCGCTGCTAAAAGCCGCCAATGCCAATCCCAACATCACCATGCTGCCGCACCAGGCCTGCATCGACCTGATCACCGGTAAGCATGAGGAACGCTATTCGGGTTCGGGCCGGGTCTGGGGGGTCTATGCGCTCAACGAGCAGACCGGCAAAGTTGAGGCGCATACTGCGCGGGCGACGATCCTCGCCACGGGCGGGGCAGGCCGCGTCTACCAGTTCTCAACCGCGCCGCGCGGCGCCACTGGTGACGGCATCGCCATGGCCTGGCGCGCCGGGGCGCGGGTCGGCAATATGGAAATGATGCAGTTCCACCCGACCTGTCTCTACAACCTTGAGGTCAAGAACTTCCTGATCACCGAGGCGGTGCGCGGCGAGGGCGGACGGCTGATCAACCCGCGCACCGGGCACCGCTACATGCCTGATTATGACGAGCGCGCCGAACTTGCCCCGCGCGATATTGTCGCGCGCGCCAACGACGCCGAGATCAAGCGCGACGGGCTCGATTTCGTCCACCTCGACATCAGCCACCAACCTCCCGAATTCGTGCGCGAGCACTTCCCCAACATTTCCGAAAAGCTGCTGGGCCTTGGCATTGACATGACCACCCAGCCGATCCCGGTGGTGCCGGCGCAGCACTACACCTGCGGCGGGATCGTGATCGACCTTACTGGCCGCACCGATCTGCCCGGGCTTTACGCAGCGGGTGAATGCACCGAGTCTGGCCTCCACGGCGCCAATCGCCTCGCCTCCAACTCATTGCTCGAATGTTTCGTCTTCGGCGAAGCGGCGGCGGCGGATATCATGGCCCGGTGGGACAGCTTCGATGCCCCGCCACCGATCCGCCAGTGGGACGCGAGCCGCGTCACCGATTCGGATGAAGAAGTGATCATCAAGCAGAACTGGACCGAAATCCGCCGTTTCATGTGGAACTACGTCGGGATCGTGCGCACCACCAAGCGGCTCGAACGCGCAGCGCACCGGATCAGCATGATGTTCGGCGAGGTTGAGGACTATTACGGTCACTTCCGCGTTTCGACCGACCTGATCGAGCTGCGCAACCTGCTGCAATGCGCCGACCTGATCGTCCGTTCCGCACTCGCCCGGCACGAAAGCCGCGGTCTGCATTACACGCTGGATTATCCCAAAATGCTGGCGGTGGCGAAGGATACTGTACTGGTTCCCTGACACCGCTTGTCACACGCCTGTCACGACATACTGGTCAGGGGCTAAGCCTTGGGGAACAATTGCGGCATAGTATGGCGATTCGCTGCGCACCGGGATTTGGGTGCAGCCGCGGGGTGAAAGGATACATTACGATGAGCGCGCCGGCGGACGGGGACGACCTGCCCGAACCAGTTTCGGAAAAACCCTCGGGCGTGTCTGCGGCCTTGGCCCGGGCAATGGCGGACGAGCGTCACGCTGCTTCGTCCGCGCACCAGGATGCCGCGCTCGCCGACCTTGTCGGGCTGGGCGGTGAAGAAGCGCGCCAGGGGATCGAAGCTTTGCTCTCGGTCGCCGCGCCCGACGATGCCGACCGCATCCGCCTGCAACTGGGCCTGCCGAAGCTATTGCGCCCCCCACGCCAGACCATCGATGAGCTGTCCGATGACTGGCAGAGCGGCGGTTACCCCTACAAGTACAAGATGCTGCGCAAGGATTACGAGCGGCAGAAGTTCCTGCTCCAGACCGAGCTGTTGAAGCTGCAGTCGTGGGTCAAGGAAGACCGCCAGAAGGTGATCATCCTGTTCGAAGGGCGCGATGCGGCCGGCAAGGGCGGGGCGATAAAACGCTTCATGGAGCACCTCAATCCGCGCGGCGCGCGCGTCGTCGCGCTCGAAAAGCCGAGCGAGGTCGAGCGCGGACAGTGGTACTTCCAGCGCTATACCGAACACCTCCCGACCACCGGCGAAATCGTGTTGTTCGACCGCTCATGGTACAACCGCGCCGGGGTTGAGCGGGTGATGGGCTTCTGCAGCGAAGCAGAATATGAGGAATTCCTCCACCAGGCGCCCGA
Source organism: Sphingomonadaceae bacterium (assembly GCA_025359685.1). Classification (GTDB taxonomy): domain Bacteria; phylum Pseudomonadota; class Alphaproteobacteria; order Sphingomonadales; family Sphingomonadaceae; genus Novosphingobium. Next base: position 4,766 of record JANYEY010000030.1, read on the forward strand.
GTTCGAGCGCAACCTGGTGCGCAGCGGCATCCATCTGTTCAAGTTCTGGTTCTCGGTCAGCCGCGAGGAACAGCGCCGCCGCTTTACCGAACGCAAGGTTCATCCGCTCAAGCAGTGGAAGCTGTCCTCGATCGACCTCGCCAGCCTCGACATGTGGGACGATTATACTGCGGCCAAGGAAGCGATGTTCACCGCCACCGATACCGCCGACAGCCCATGGACCGTGATCAAGAGCGATGACAAGAAACGCGCCCGCCTGAACGCGATGCGCTTTGTGCTGCAATCGCTGCCGTACAAGGACAAGGACCCCGAACGTATCGGCGCAGTCGACGGGCGGATCGTCGGCCCCGCCAGCGTCATTCACGAGCGGGGCGAGAAGGCGTAACCTCGCCAGCCCGTCGTCAATGACGAACCGAGTGAATGCAGCCTTTGGCTTGCGCTACCTCCCATTCCAGTTAAGTTTCACCCCGAAACCATAACCTTCGGGGGAAGCCAGAATGCCGCAGATCACCGCCAATGGAATCCAGCTTGAATACGAAACCTACGGCGACAAGGCGAACCCGCCGTTGCTGCTGGTCATGGGCCTTGGCGCGCAGCTGACCTTGTGGCCGATCGAACTGGTCGAGGCGCTGGTGGCGCGCGGTTACTACGTGATCCGCTATGACAACCGCGATATCGGCCTGAGCCAGAAGTTCGGCCATGCCGGCGTACCCAACTTCCGCCGCGTGGCGCTCAAACGCATATTCGGGATCCGCTCGAAGCTGCCCTACCGCCTCTCTGACATGGCCGCCGATGCTGCCGGGCTGCTCGATGCACTGGGGATCGCCAAGGCCCACGTGGTCGGTGCCTCAATGGGCGGGATGATCGTCCAGTTGCTGGCAATCGAGCATCCCGAGAAGATCCTGACCATGACCTCGATCATGTCGACCACCGGCAACCGCAAGGTTCCGCCGGCTAAGCCCGAGGCGATGCAGGCGCTGCTTAACCGTGCGCCCGAAGGCGCGACGCTCGAACAGGTCATGCCGATCGGGATCGAGGTCAACCGCGCAATCGGCTCGCCCGGCTACCCGGCGAGCGAGGACCGGCTGCGCGCCAACATCACCCGCGATTTCACCCGCAGCTTCTACCCCGAAGGCGCGGCGCGGCAGATCTCGGCAATCGTCGACGATGGTGACCGGCGCAAGCGCCTCGCCAAGGTAACCACGCCCACGCTTGTGATCCACGGGGTGCACGATCCGCTGGTCCCGGTCGAAGGCGGCCGCGATACCGCCGCGGCAATTCCCGGCGCCGAACTGATCGAGATCGACGGCATGGGCCACGACCTGCCGCTCGAACTGGTCGAGCAGATCGCGGGCGCGATCGCGGCGCACGCGAAGTAAATGGGCTGATCAGATTGGGTGGTCCGTCGTCCTCGAAACCCGGATACAAATGAGACTATGACAGCACCGCAGACGATCTCGCGCGGTTCAATGATGATCGCAGCCTTTTCGACTGTCGTCGAATGGTACGATTTCACGCTCTATTTGTATTTGGTCACCGTGCTGTCGCGGGTTTTTTTCGATGACGGCGAGGCATCGATCCTGGTCACGCTGGCCGGCTTTGCCTTGGCCTACCTGATGCGGCCAATCGGGGCGCTGGTGTTTGGCTTCATCGGCGATCGGCACGGTAGGCGCCCGACGATGCTGTTTTCCATGGCCATGATGACTGCCGCAATGCTGGCCACCGCGCTCTTGCCTACAGCTGCTCAGATTGGCCCGATCGCAGGAGTTTTGCTGTTGTTGATCCGGTGTGTGATGGGTTTTTCGGTCGGCGGGGAATATACCGGGGTGGTCGCCTATCTGCTGGAGGGGGCGCCGCCGAACCGGCGCGGCCTGATCACCTCGCTGGCCGCTGCCGCCAGTGAGATCGGCGCACTGCTGGCGGTAGGCGTGGCCGCCGTGACAGTCAGTTCAATGAGCAATGCGGCGCTCGTTTCATGGGGCTGGCGCATCCCGTTCCTGTTCGGCGCGGTGCTGGCTGGCAGTGTGCTGGTTGCGCGATCGACAATGCAGGAGTCCCCCGACTTTGTGCGGCAACAGGATCGCGGGTCGGTGCCGGTAAATCCGTTACGACACACGCTTACCAGCCACCGCGCCGGAATTGCGCGCGGGTTCGCGATCTCGGCGCTCGGTTCGATCACTTATTACGTCGGAATAACCTACGTTCCGGTATTCCTCATCTCGATCGGAACCCTGGATGAAGCCGGGTCGCTATGGCTAGCGACCATTGCGGCTATAGCAGTGATCATCGTAACGCCGATAATCGGACTGCTGTCCGACCGGTGGGGGCGCAAGCCTGTGTTGATTGCGTTAGCCGCCGCCAGTGCCGCGCTGCCGGTGACGATGTTCTGGTTGATGGCTGGTGCGTCTTATTTGAACGCGCTGGGCGGTGCGATTGTCCTTGCGGGTGTGGCCGGAGGCGTGAGCGCAGTCGGAGCCGTAGCCACCGCCGAGCAGTTTCCCGGCGAAGGACGGCTCAGTGGCTTGGCACTTGGAGTAACTTCGGCAACTGCCGTGTTCGGTGGGTTTACGCCATACCTTGCGCAACTGCTGATGGATCGGACGAACTCGTCGCTGGTCCCCGGCATCATGATCGCCGTCGTAGCCTGCTGCGTTCTGCCAGTGTTGCTGGCCATGCCCGAGACTGCCCCTACGCGAACGGGCCCCCCATCCGCTGATCGGCGCGGCTAAGATCACTGCGCAGTCTGCACGAATGAGTGGTTTCAGGAACGCGGCGATGAAGCGCGACCGGCAGCTTTGGGGCGGGAAGCGGACATTCGTCTTCATCAACAGCCGGCAAATTTGCTCTGGCAGAGCCCGGCGCGGATCCGTTCAATCACCAACGTAAGGATTAGAACTGGCTCGCTTCACCCAAACCAGCAGCACGACGGCTAGCGCAGTTGCCACCCCGATCAGCAACCAGGCATCGTTGATTGCATGAACCAGCGCGGCCTTTTCAACCAACGGCCGGACCATCTCTTCAGTGAACTCGTCCGGCGGTTGGCCCAATTGTTCAAGGAAGGCATCGCGCGGGATCCCGATGCCGACTGCCGTTGCCACATCGCCGGCGCGCAGCTGAGCCTCGATGGCGGCGCCGTAAATCGCGCTGCGACTGAAGATGACCGTGTCGATCAGTGCCAGCCCTAGCGCCCCGCCAAGATTGCGCATCAGGTTGAACAGACCGCTACCATCGGCGACTAGTGCAGGTGAAAGCCGCCCCAGTGCCATCCGCGTCGGCGGCAGCAGGCAGAACATGATCGCCGCGCCGCGCAGAATCTGCGGCAACACCATTTCGGCGGCATCGGTCTCGGCGGTCTGGCGGCTGCTCAGCCACATCCCGGCGGCGAACAGCGCAAACCCGGCGAAAGTCAGCAGCCGGGCATCGATCCGCCGTTCGAGAAACACCGCGAGCGGGGCTGAAACCAGCTGCGCGATTCCCGTGACCAGCATGATTTCGCCGATGCGCAGCGATCCGTGTTCGCGCACCAGGCCGAGGAAAAATGGCATCAGGTAAGTCGAGCCGAACAGGCCAATTCCCAGAACGAAGCTGAGCACGCAGCCGATCGTGAAGTTGCGGTCGGCGAAGCAGCGCAGTTCGACCAGCGGCCAAGCCGATCGAATGGTCTTGATCACGAAAAATAACCCGGCAGCTGCAAACAACCCGAGCAAGCCCAGCACCCGCGGCGCATCCCAGCCAAGCGTCGGCGCATCCTTGAGGCCGATCTCGAAGGCGGCGAGCGATACTGCCAGAGCCACCAGCGCGGCCGGATCGAACGCGCGGTGGATGCGCTGGTTGGTGCCATCACCGCGCAACAACACCGCCGCAGCCAGCGCGGCCACGATGCCCGGCACGATGTTAATCCGGAACAGCCAGTGCCACGACCAGGTTTGCGTGATCCATCCCCCAACGATCGGCCCAACCGTCGGTGCCAGCACCGCCGCGACCCCGGCAATCGTCGTCGCTAGTGCCTGCGAGCGCTGCGGAAACATCAGGAACACGGCAGAAAATACCGCCGGGATCAGCGTCCCCCCGGCGAACCCTTGGACAATGCGCCAGCCAACCAGTGCTTCGAATGACTGGCTTTGCCCGCACGCAGCCGAGGCGAGCGTAAATACGGCAACCGCGCCAACGAATAGCCAGCGCATCCCCAAACGTGCGGTAAGGTATCCGGTCAGCGGGATCGCGACTATCTCTGCGGTTAGGTAGGCGGTCTGGATCCAAACCATTTGATCAGGCGCGATGCCCAGCGCCTGCTGGATTGACGGGAGCGAGGTAGCGACAATCTGAATATCCAGGATCGCCATGAACATGCCCAGGCACATGATCACGAAACCGCCCCAGGTGCGCAGATCGCTGCGCGATGCCGGTTCCCTTTCGTTCATCTTGGAAATTTCCAGTAAAGTGCCAGGATATCTGGCAAGGCGAATGTCGGTAAACGGTCGCGCGGTTCATCGGTTGCTCAAGCGCTGGAACGCATATGTCAGCGGTTCGTTTTTGCTGCAACGCGCAATCACCGGTCAGCCGGTCAAACCGGGACGACCCATACCATGACCGTAACCATGCTGTCGGTGGCAACCACCACGCCTCCCAACATACTTTCGCAGGATGCGGCTCTGTCGGTCGCGCGCGAGTTGCTGGGGGGGCAGTTCGACGATTTCGACCGGCTTAGCGCAGTCTATGCCAATGCCGGGATCGCTTTCCGCCAGCTCGCCCGCCCGGTCGAATGGTATCTTGAACCGCGCGATTTCACCGAACGCACGGCAGTCTATCTGGAAGTAGCGCTCGACCTTTTCGTTGTCGCCGCAGAAGCAGCCTTGGCCGAAACAGGACTGACCGCAGAACAGGTCGACACCATCGTGACCGTCTCATCGACCGGGATCGCCACCCCCAGCCTTGAAGCCCGCGCGATGGGCCGGATGGGATTTCGCACCGATGTGGTTCGGGTCCCCGTTTTCGGGCTAGGCTGCGCCGGGGGCGTGTCGGGCCTGGCACTCGCCGCCAAGCTGGCGCGGGTAACCCCGGGCAGCACGGTCCTCTTCGTCACCGTGGAACTCTGCAGCCTCGCACTTCGCACCGAAGGCGTGGGCAAGGCCGATATCGTTTCGACCGCGCTGTTCGGTGACGGCGCGGCGGCTTGCGTGGTGCGCGTGGGCGATGAGGGATTTGTCCAGATCACCGGTAGCGCCGAGAAGACCTGGCCCGGCACCCTCGACATCATGGGTTGGCAGATGGAGCCAAACGGGCTCGGCGTGGTGCTCAACCGCGCCATTCCTGCGTTTGCGCGGCGCAATATGGCCGAGGCGATGACCCAGATGCTCGAACCGCAAGGGCTGCAGATCGGCGATGTCGACCGCTTCATCTGCCACCCGGGCGGGGCCAAAGTGGTGGACGCTATGGAACTGGCGCTCAGCCTTGAACAGGGCTCGCTCGACCATGAGCGCGAGGTTCTGCGCCAGCATGGCAACATGTCCGCGCCAACCGCCCTGTTCGTGCTCGACCGGGTGCGCGCGCAAGCAATGCCGCCATTGTCGGTCCTTACTGCCTTGGGTCCGGGCTTTACAGCCAGCGCCGTAACGTTGAAACAAGCTGCATGAGCCTGCCCTATGTAATCATGACGCTGGTTACGCTGCAGCGCTTGGCCGAACTGGTGATCGCTTCGAGCAACACCCGGCATTTGCGCGCGCAGGGTGCCGTTGAATTTGGCCGGAACCACTATCCGGTGATGGTCACGCTGCACGCCTCGTGGCTGGCCGCGCTGTGGTTTTCGGTCGGGGGACGACCGGTGAATTTCGTTCTGCTCGGGATATTCGTCCTGCTCCAGGCGCTGCGCATCTGGGTACTGGCGACGCTGGGGCGGCGTTGGACGACCCGAATTATCGTGCTGCCCGGGGCCCCGCTGGTGACGGGCGGCCCCTTCCGGTTCCTGCGCCATCCCAATTACTGCGTGGTTGTGGGCGAGATCGCCGTGCTGCCGCTGGTGTTCGGACTGACCTGGATCGCCGTTCTGTTCACGCTGCTCAATGCCGCGATGCTGTGGGTTCGCATCGGCGCCGAAAGCCGCGTGTTGTATGGCGCAGGTGAGCCCCAAGCGGCAGCAGACGCGTAAACTGCTTACTTGGGCTTGAGCGCCTCGCGTTCGGCCTTGATCCGCAACATTGCCGCGTGGCACAACGGCGAGGTCTGATCGATTTTGGTGATCATGCAGGCTTCCACCTTTTTACGGCTGAAACTGCGCATCTCGGCCGCGCAAAGCCGCTTGGCTTCCTGCGCACATGCCTTCTTGCCGAGGTCCTCGGCTGCCTGCGCGGTCCCGAAATTGCCGGCGAAGGCCAGCAGCGTAGCGCAACCGATGGCGCGCAAATGCAGTGCAGTGATCATGTGCGCAACTCATACGTTCTTGGAATGACCGGGCGATGAATGGCAGCTCTGGGGTGGGAAGCGGACATTAATCGATCAAGCGTCCAAGCACAAAATCAACTTGGATCGTCATCCAAAAAGAATGGGGCGGCCATCGCTGGCCGCCCCAAGATTCTGATCTGATTGCTTTCGATTAGAAAGAAACGCGCAAACCGCCGTTGACGCCGTGGCTGTTCAGATCGTTGCGGAATGTGCCCTGATAGCCAACGAAGACACTGGCGCCGGTGCCGATTCTGGCACTGATGCCGGCATCCACATCGACGACCGAACGGCCGGAACCGATCGCCGAAACAGTGAACGGAGCGCTCGAAACGCCATTGAAGTAACCCGTTACAATCGCGGGATTGTCGTTGAGGTTATAACGGTAGGTCACATTGGCATAGGGCATGATCGATCCCGTTGGAGCCGCAAACCTAGCGCCGATCACCAAGTCGGTACGCTTGGCCTCAATATCGGCCACAGTCAGATTGAGCGTACCCATGCCCGTCTCGGTGAAGCCGTTGACGTGACCAGAGGTGAAGTCGATCCCGACAAACGGCTCAAACGTTAGCTTGTCACCACCAACGTTGTAACCGATCGTTGCAACCCCCTTGAACAGATGTCCGTCAGTATCAGCCGACGCCGTGCCTTGGATCTGATTTGCACCCGACCCGGCATTCACCAGCTTCGACGCGGTGATATTGCCAGTGATGTAGGCCAGCTGCGCATTAAGGTGCATGGCGCCTGAAGAGTAGCCCATGTACCCGCCGACCTGCCAGCTCTTGTCCTTGCCCGCGGAGTTGCCTCCCAGGTAAGTCACCTCATCTTCGGAGTAGCCGCCAGCTACGCCAAAGCGAAGTGGGCCTGTGCCAAAATCGACGCCTACCGCACCGCCAACGATCCGATGATCACTGCCAAAGCGATAGTCACTGCTCTTGCCATTAGCCCACTGGCCATAACCGTTGAGCCACACGCCGGTCTTGCCGTCGCTACCTTCAGCCTGGCGCAGGCCGACCTGGCGGGTGAACAGTTCACCCTGATCCTGCAGCGAGGTGGCGTAGGCAGCGTACGGCTCAGGATTGAGACCCTGGAACAGAGCCTGTGCCTGTGCCGACGACATGTTGTCGATTTTATTGATCGTTGACGCTGCACCGCTGCTGCCGATGATGCCGGTCAAGCCGTTGGCCACTGCTACCTGGTTCGGATTGCCCGCTGCGGCGTTGTAGGCCGAGCGAACCACGACCAGTCGGTAGTTGGTGCCGATAACGCCGCCGCCGTTTGCCGCCGCATTGGAAAGCGACAAGAACGACGAAATCGTGTTCCCGGTTACCGTGGCGAAGTTGCCCGTGATTCCTCCGGTTGTCGTGATGATGTCGTAAGTCGTTCCGGCGACATAAAGCGATCCGGTGTTTTGGGTGATCGCCAGAGTTCCAGCGAGTGTCGCTGTCCCCGGCGCGCCGGTGACCGCGATCCTGTCGAAATCGGTTCCGGCCACAACGGTGCTGGTGCCGTTACCGAAGACATCTGCAGCATAAGTGCCCGTCGAGGTCTGCGTGTAGGAACCGCTGATCGCCAGAATGCCCGGGCTATGACCCGGAGCTACAGTGCCGTTGTTGGTCACCGCGCCGACGATGTTGCCCGGTGTGGTGCCGATTCCGCCGATCAGGCGACCGCCCGCAGCGACGGTTACCGTGGGTGAAGTCAGCGTGCCATCGACCGAGAGGATCGCGCCGCTGGCCACCGTGGTGGTTGCATCGGCGAGCGTTCCCGTCAGCGACAGGGTCCCGGCATTGACCCCAAGATTGCCGGTCAGCACGCTGCCGGTTCCCGACAAAGTCAGCGTACCGGTGCCGACCTTGTTGATGTTGTCGGTCGTTTGGCCAAAGAACCCGCCGGTCCCGAACTTCCCGGAGAAGGTGGTCGAGGTGTTGTTGGCCCCGATGTTAAGCGTGCCCGGTGCAACCACCAGCCCGGTGCCGGCAAGGCCGCCGATAGTGTTGGTCTGCGGCGAAACCCCGGCGAGAATGCCGTTGACGATGAAGGTCGATCCTGCACTGAGCGCACCGGTTCCGGTCCAGTTCAGTTCAGCTCCGGCATCGATGGTGGTGGTTCCGGTATAGGTATTGGTGCCAGTGAAGGCCATCACCGTGCCGGCCGTGCCAATCACGACATTGCCGGTGCCCGACATATTGCCGGAGTATGTCTGCAGGATGCCGGAGATATTCACCGTCGCGTTGTTGACGATATTGCCCTTGATCCCGACACCCGCCACGCCCTGAAGCGTTCCTGCCGAAACGGTGGTCCCGCCGGTGTGGTTGCTGCTTCCGCTCAGAACCAGCGTCCCGGTGCCAATCTTGACCAGCTGACCTGCACCCGAAGTACCGCCGGTCAGGGTCAGCGTGGTAGCAGCATCGGTGTTGAAGGTGGCCCCATTGGTGGCGTTGCTGATCGCGATCGCATTGCCGAGCGTGAGCGTTGACGTGTTGCGCAGCACGCCGTCATAGAAGAACAGCGTTCCCGTTCCCAGATTGTTGGCGCTGCTGATGGCAACCGTGCCGCCCTGGCCGATGGGCTGGTTACCGGCACCGAACGCCATGGCGCCGAGGAAGCCGGAATTGTTGCCGCTCAGAGTCAGGGTTGTCGCGGAGTTGCCGAAGAACTGGATGTTGGCTGTGGCTGCGCCGGTGATGTTGCCGGCATAGGTGCCGCTTTGCGCGCCGCCTGGGGGCAGCGTGCTTTGGTTAAAGACCAGATCACCGGTGCCGTTGATCGTGTAGTTCCCGACGATCGATGCGCCGGTTCCAGCAAAACCGATAATCGCGCCGCCGTTGATCGTGGTACCGCCAGTGTACGAGTTGGCCCCGGTCAGGGTCATCAGCCCGGTGCCACTCTTTACCAGCGCGCCCGTGCCCGTAATCTTTCCGGCATAAGTCGTGCTGGTGTTGAGCCCGCCGGTGTCGAGCACCACTCCAGCCCCGTTCAGGTTGACCACGGCATTGGCGCCGGTCCCGGCCAGCGAACCGATCGTGTCGCTGGCGTTTACGCTGAGGGTGCCGGTGGTCGTGGCGGTCGAATTGACCAAAACTGCCGTGGTTGCCGCCAAGGCTCCGCCGTTATCGTTTACGGTGCCATTGTTGACGATCAGCGCGCCAGGAGCAATCTGGTCGGCGCCCGACAAGTTGAGCACTCCAGTCGAATACTTGATCAGTGTGCCCGGACCGTTGATGACCCCGCCGTTGTCGCCAAAGTGTCCGCCCGACACGCTGAGCGACGTTCCCCCGGCAAGGTTGATCACGCTGGTGTTGGGACCAAAATAGTCGATCAGGTTATTGACTGTCGAATTGGCGTTCACGTTGAGCGTGCCGTTGTACATGTACAAGTCGGAAGCGGCCGAAAGTGCGCCGGTGCTGTTGGCGTTCAATACGCCGCCGGTGTAGATATAGGTCAAGCCTGTCTGCGTGTTGGTCCCGGTAAAGGTGGTGGCGTTGGGCCCTGTCACTCCCACGGTTCCCGAACCATCAATGTTACCCGCAAACGTACCCGCGGTTGTTCCGTTGAAGATCAGCCCGCCGATTCCGATTCCCGCAGAGGCATTGTGCACCGTGGTGGCGCTCGACCCCAGGAACGAGGCGTTATCGATCGAAAGCACACCGGCATTCACGTTGACCGTTGTCAGCTTGCCGGCCGCGCCATCGAGCGTGTTCTTGATCGTCCAAGAGCCGGCGTCATTCTTGTTGACGACCCCGAAGTTGAGGATGCTGGATCCGGCTTGGAGCGTGCTGGCACCGATGCCGTTGAGGTTCAGCGTATTGTTGGCCGAGTTGGCGGCAAGGCCGGTCAGAGTGCCATTCACAATACCGGTGGGTGTACCAGTGCCATCGATGGCCGAGCCGGGAAGCCTGAGGCCGTTGTCGCCGCTGGAACCAGTCGATCCGGCGTTGTAAGTGTTTGACCCGGTGCCGTTCATCGCGACATTGCCGGTGATCGTGCCGTCGTTGGTGACGATGTTGATCTTGTCAGCCATCGTGACGCTGCCGAAGATCAGGGCGTTGCCAAAGGTTGCGCTTCCATTGATGAGGGTAGACGTGCCAGTGCCAAGCGAACCCAAGCTAATATTGCCGTTTATTACAGCGCCAACAACATTGCCGCCGCCATGGTTTACAAGTGTAGTGCTACCCTGCGTACTGACATTACCCCAGATTTCTCCGTTCTGCAGACTTACGCCGAAATATGTGTACGGCGATACATAGCCGCCGTCGATGCCGTTGCTAATCGAAACCGCGCCAGCCCCGGTCTGCGTGACCGTTCCCGAACCGCCGGACCCGATCACACCCTTGTTATTCAGAGTAAAATTACCGAGCGCACTGATCGAACCATTGATGAAGCCGATATTGTTGGCGGCGCCGCTCGAGGAATAGTTGTTGTTCAGAACGCTGGTGGTGGTTCCGGTCGCAGAACCGAACGAAATCGAGCCTCGGATCGCTGCGCCCGAGTCATTTGTGACAATGCTGCCACCTCCAACCGAAACGGCAGCGCTTCCCGGCGCTCCTGCATCGAGGCCATAAACTGGCGCGGCAGGGGTGCCGCCGCCTGCGAAATTGATAACTGCGCTGTTGGTCCCTGCGCTGATAACCGCTGGTCCCCCAACGTTAGTGGTCGTGATCGAACCTGCGTTGAGAGTTATGACGATACCGTTGGTGCCTGATCCGTTCCACCCGGCAGTGCCGGGGCTATCGCAGACGACCTGAGTGGGATTGACGGGAGCTTGCGAAACGCAATCCGCAAATGCGGGAGTGGCAAAGAGTGCCCCAGAAATGGCTGTCGCAGTATATAGGCTGGTCCGAACGGTGAAATTACGCATCATCTTCTCCACAATAGCGTTAGAATCTAACTTGCATTGAGATGTGCGACCCAGTGCGTTCCTTTAGAACGTCACTTTAAATCTAAGTACTTGAAATTTTGACATTTTTGGCCTGCGAAAGGTTGTCATCGCATTACGCTTGGACTTGTCTTGTTCCCCTCTTCGTCTCTTACGGCGCGTTGGATCGGTTTACTATGTCAATTAGCCAGACTTGGAAAGTGCGCTTGATCAAACTTTGAAAATTTTTGGACCTTTGGGTTCGCGATCGAGGCCAAATCCAAACTCCTCAACGTCCGCTATCGGGTCGTAACCGGACGGTTCGGTATTGGTTCAAATAGTTAGTTTGCGGACTTGGGCTCATCCCGTCCTAAAAATGCCAACCCAGGTGCCGCCCGACGAAGATCAGCAGCATCGCCCCGAGGATCGAGGCGAGGCAGCCGCCGCGGTTCAGGCCTTCGCTGCCGCGGCTGGTGACGAGGCCGGCGACCAGCGAACCGCCGACGCCGAGCAGGATCGTCATGCCCCAGCCCATTTCGACCACGCCCGGATAGAACCAGCGCGCGAGCGCGCCGATGAACAGGCCGGAGAAAATGGCGCCGATCAGGTTGAACATGGAAAAGGGTCCTTTGTGCGAAACGCAGCATCAATCTAGGCATGGCTTGCGGCGGCGCAAGCCCGGGCGCGCTAACGATTGGCCGCGTAGACTCGGCTGACCCATTGCAGCACCGGCCGCGTCCGCCACCCGGCGATGTCGGCCTCCAGCGCAGGCGGCATGACAAGCCCGGCATAAGTCGGATGCTGCGGCGGGTTGACCAGCGGGGCGAGCAAGCTGGCGGCGGTCAGGTCGGCGCGGGTGAAAGTATCGCCGGTCAGGTAGGCGCGACCATCGGCGAGCAAGCCATCGAGCCAGTCGAGTTCGCCCAGCATGCGCTCGCGCGATTGTGCACCTTGCGCCGGGCCAAGGTCCATGCCTGCGATCATCTTGGGCACGATCTTGCCCCAGCCGAGGGTGACCGCAAGGCGCGGCAGCAGCGGCAGGTCACCGCTGAAGATCGGGCGCACCGAGGCGGGATCGCTCAGCAAAGCGTCCGAATAATAGTAGCGGCGGATGTGCACCCCGGCCACCTGGTCGAGGCGGCGCTCGAGCGTCAGAACCTCAACTGGATCGGACCCGGCCAGGCTCGCGCGGCCGGGCGCACGGCGGCTCTCGCCCCAGTCGATGATCGCCCCGGACCCAGCAATGACGCCGTCAGCGGCGGCGAGGAACGGCAGCGATCCGGCTGCTGCGCCCAGACGTTTGGCAATCGCCCGGTTTAGACCGGGTACGGTGTGTTGCAGGCGATAGGCGATGCCGAAATGATCGAGGGCCCAGCGCGCCTTCTCGCAATAGTGCGAAATGGCAAAGACATAGAGCTTGGAGGCCGGACTAGTCATCGGGTCTGGTCCTACGCAGCACGTGCCGGTTAGGCTAGGGGTTCTGTGAACGGGTTTTTGAGGGGCGTCTGCCAGCGCCTGCACGCAGCAAGATTTTGCGGCTCGATTCTTTCCGTGTCAACGCGCGCCAAGCCGTTTTGCCGGACATATTTTTTTTCGATTCCGATTTTGACTCTTGCGCCAGTGCGCAGTGGCGCATTTCCCGCGCGTCGCTGCGCCGCGTCATCGCCGCGAGCCCCCCGCGCGGGGCGGTGCGATGGTAAACGCCGCATTTATCCACTTGCGCGCGATTCAGGATGCGGCACTATAGGTTGTGGTCCTGCTTCGGGGGGGACCTACTAAACCTAGATTCAGCTCGTAGCCGCGCCAATGCGCGGCAAGGGCCGATTCGGGCCTGGTCAGGGGTGTCGCAGAACCGGTTGGGGATGAAACGGGGGAGAAGTTTTTCTCGTTTCGTTCTCATGGAATGGCTAAGGTAGGCGCTTGCCTGCCGATTCGAACGAATGCAGAACATGCGCTGCGGCGCGAGCGAGAACGGAAGACGGGGGCAAAGTGGAATACAGGAACGGAGATGAGCCGCAGATGGCTGAGCTAGACGCGATGGTGGCTGGGAACCAGGCAGGCAGCAATGCCGCGCCTGCTGCAGCCCCCGCTCGCGCGAAGAAGGCCGCCGACGCGCTTCCCGCAGCAGAAATGGCGCTACCCATGCAAGACAAGACCGATCCCGGCAGCGAAGCCCTCGTCAGCGAACCCCTCATCAGAGAGCTGGGCGCCGCCGCGCTCGCGGGAGCCATGGCTGCTGCCGCCGCGCCTCCGCAAGACGATTCCAAGTCGATCCACGATCGCCGCTTCAACATCGAGGTCGATCACGCCCGCGATGCGCTGCTGACCGATTTCGGGCGCGAGACGCTGGATGACCGTTACCTCCTGCCCGGTGAGCGCTATCAGGACCTGTTCGCCCGCGTCGCCGATGCCTATGCCGACGATGAGGCGCACGCCCAGCGGCTTTATGACTACATCAGCCGCTTGTGGTTCATGCCCGCGACCCCGGTGCTGTCGAACGGCGGGACCAACCGCGGGCTGCCGATCAGCTGCTATCTGAACTCGGTTTCGGACAGCCTCGAAGGGATCGTCGGGACCTGGAACGAGAACGTTTGGCTCGCCAGCCGCGGCGGCGGGATCGGGACCTATTGGGGCAACGTGCGCGGGATCGGCGAACCCGTCGGCCTCAACGGCAAAACCAGCGGGATCATCCCGTTCGTGCGGGTGATGGATTCGCTCACGCTCGCCATCAGCCAAGGCTCGCTGCGCCGTGGTTCGGCCGCCTGCTACCTCGATGTGTCGCACCCGGAAATCGAGGAGTTCCTCGAAATCCGCAAGCCATCGGGCGATTTCAACCGCAAGGCGCTCAACCTTCACCACGGCGTGCTGCTGACCGACGATTTCATGGAAGCGGTACGCGACGGGGACGAGTTCCACCTGCGCAGCCCCAAGGACGGCTCGATCCGCGCCACGGTTGATGCCCGCGCGCTGTTCCAGAAGCTGGTTGAAACCCGCCTGGCGACCGGCGAGCCCTATATCGTCTTCTCCGATACGGTGAACCGGATGATGCCCAAGCATCACCGCGACTTGGGGCTCAAGGTCTCGACTTCGAACCTGTGCTCGGAAATTACGCTGCCGACCGGCAAAGATCACCTCGGCAACGACCGTACCGCGGTGTGCTGCCTGTCCTCGCTCAACCTTGAAACCTGGGATGAGTGGAACAAGGACGAGCGCTTCATCGAAGACGTGCTGCGCTGCCTCGACAACGTGCTGCAGGACTATATCGACCGCGCCCCGCCCGAAATGGCCCGCGCCAAGTATTCGGCAATGCGCGAACGCTCGGTCGGCATGGGGGTGATGGGCTTCCATTCGTTCCTGCAGATGAAGGGCATCGCGTTTGAAAGCGCGATGGCCAAGGCGCTCAACTTCAAGATGTTCCGCCACATCTCGGCCAAGGCTGACGAAGCCAGCCTGGTGCTGGCGCACGAACGCGGGGCTTGCCCCGATGCCGCCGACATGGGGGTGATGCAGCGCTTTTCATGCAAGATGGCGATCGCGCCGACCGCGTCGATTTCGATCATCTGCGGCGGCACCTCGGCTTGCATCGAGCCGATCCCGGCGAACATCTACACTCACAAGACGCTGTCGGGCAGCTTCGTGGTCAAGAACCCGTACCTGGAAAAACTGCTCGCTGCGAAGAGCAAGGATTCGACCAATGTGTGGAACACGATCCTCGAACACGGCGGCTCGGTCCAGCACCTCGACTTCCTCTCCCAGCAGGAAAAGGACGTCTACAAAACCAGCTTCGAGATCGACCAGCGCTGGCTGCTCGAATTCGCGGCCGATCGCACGCCCTACATCGATCAGGCGCAGAGCCTCAACCTCTACATCCCCGCCGATGTCGAGAAGTGGGATCTGATGCACCTCCACCTGCAAGCGTGGGAAAAGGGCATCAAGAGCCTCTATTACCTGCGCTCGAAGTCGGTCCAGCGCGCCGGGTTTGCCGGCGGGGTCGAGGCGGACAACACCTCCGCTGCGCCCAAGATCGAGCTGACCGCGGGCGAACAGACCGATTACGAGGAATGCCTGAGCTGCCAGTAGGCAGCCAGGCGCTCTGCCCCTCATGATGACGCTCCGATGACCCTCGGCACTTTCGCTCCTGCCATGGCTGCGCTCGGCTGCACGCTGCTCGCCGCGCGCGCGTTGGCGGCGCTGGCGGCGCTGCCGGCGGCGTCGGGGCTGGGTGCCGATCCGGTCCGCCGCGGGAATGAGCGCCGCACGATCCTGACCGCGCTGTTCGCGGCGTTGGTCACCCCCGCGCTGCTGTGGCTGGCGCTCAACCGGCTGACTGACACCGGTCTGATGGAGCTGTTCTGATGCGTAAATACCACCGCTGGCTGTCGGTATTGTTCGGCGTGGTCCTGTTGTGGATCGCGGTGACCGGCGTGATGATCCAGCTGGCTGAACTCAAGGCCGATGGCGAACCGCGCCCGGTTTCGGTCGCTGCGCCCGCCAATTTTGTCTGCCCGGCCGACATGACCTGCCGCCCCAAGCGGGTCGAAGGCGGCGCCAAGGACTGGGCCGAATGGCTGATGCACTTGCATTCGGGCGAAGCGATCGGCCCCGCTGGCACCTGGCTGTCGATCGCGGGCGGCCTCGCGCTGGTATTCTTCGGCTTCTCTGGCCTGTGGATGTACATTCGCATGTGGTCGCACCGCCGCCGTAACAGCCACAAGCCAGCCTGGTTCTGGAAATGATCACCCTCATGCTATCCTGCATCACTACCTGCCTACCGGAGTCCGACCCATGCCGCTGCTAGAAGTCCGCAAGACCTACAAGCCGTTCGAATATCCGTGGGCTTACGATATGTGGAAACGCCAGCAGCAGATACACTGGATGCCCGAGGAAGTGCCCTTGGGCGAGGATTGCCGCGATTGGGCGCAGAAGATCTCGGACCATGAGCGCAACCTGCTCACCCAGATTTTCCGCTTCTTCACCCAGGCCGATATCGACGTGCAGAACTGCTATCACGAGCAGTACGGCCGGGTGTTCAAGCCGACCGAGGTCAAGATGATGCTCGCCGCCTTCTCCAACATGGAGACGGTGCACATCGCCGCCTATTCGCACCTGCTTGACACGATCGGCATGCCCGAAAGCGAATACGGGATGTTCCTCGAATATGAGGAAATGCGCAACAAGCACGATTACCTCGCGCAGTTCGGGGTCGACAATGACGAGGATATCGCCCGCACGCTCGCCATGTTCGGCGGGTTCACCGAAGGCCTGCAGCTGTTCGCCAGCTTCGCCATGCTGATGAACTTCCCGCGCTTCAACAAGATGAAGGGGATGGGCCAGATCGTCACCTGGTCGGTCCGCGATGAGAGCCTGCACTGCGAAGGCATCACCAAGCTGTTCCACGCCTTTACGCAAGAACGGGATTGCCTGACCAAGGCGGTCAAGGAAGACATCATCGATTGCTGCCAGAAGACCGTGCGATTGGAAGACGCGTTCATCGATCTCGCCTTCGAACAGGGCCCGGTCCCGGGGATGAGCCCCAAGGAAATCAAGCGCTACATCCGCTACATCGCCGACTGGCGGCTGAGCCAGCTCGGCCTCCCCGCGATCTACATGGTCGAGGACCACCCGCTCCCCTGGCTCGCGCCGCTGCTCAACGGGGTCGAACACGCCAACTTCTTCGAAACCCGCGCGACCGAATATTCGAAGGGCGCGACCCGGGGCAACTGGCAGGACGTGTGGTCAAGCTTCGACTCGCGGCGGAATGCCAAGGCGAGCGAAGGCGCGAATGACGTTGCCGACGCCGAGGCGGCTGCGGCGAATGAGCCGGAGCTGTTTGGTGAAGTCGGGGTGCAAGCCGCAGAGTAATGGCTCAATACTTTGTCCATCCAGCTTACTCAAAAAAGCAAATCACTAAAGCCGGTGCGCGCATCGCAGCTGGTGTTGTTGAATTTGCAGATGTCTTGAAGCTAGAAAATTGGCGCGCATCGCATGCGTGGGTAATTAATACATTCCAAGTAAATCTTAGAAGGCGTTCGCGCGGGCGCGAAATCGTTGTCGGCACGCGACTGAAGCGACGAGCTACTATCGTAAACAAGCTTCGGCGTTTTCCTAATATGCAACTTGGCCGCATGCATGACATTGCAGGATGTCGAGTTATTTTTCCAGATGTGACCTCGTTAGTTTCTTTTAGAAACGATATTCATAAAGCGCGATTCACTCACACTCGCCGTAGCGTTGAAGAAGAAAGATGGAACTACATATTGTTCCCGAAGCCCGACGGCTATCGCGGAATTCATGATGTTTATGAGTACGAAAGCCGAGCTAACCAAGGTATACCTTGGAAAGGTCTTTCAATACAGAACTTTGCTTCAGCACGCGTGGGCGACCGCCGTCGAAGTAGCGGGGCTTCTTACCCACAATAATCCTAAGTTTGGCCAAGGCGCGCCCGAATTTATTGAATTCTTCGCGGTCGCGAGCGAAATCCTGGCAAGAACGTTTGAAGATCTGACTTCGTGAGATTTTTGGATGATGCGATTGCGCTCGATTAGAGCCAAATGTGCCGTTGCGAGTGCAAAAGTTAGACGAGAATTTCGCGACTTCCGGTTGCAGGAGGG
>JANYEY010000109.1 GCA_025359685.1 Sphingomonadaceae bacterium
ATATGAGTGTTCCTACACTGATGTTTCCGGCCGGGCGGTTTTTCCGCCGGTCTTTTCTCCGCTGCGGCGGGATTGCCGCCCCTCCCGGGCAGGGAAGGTTTTAAACGGGCCAAAAGTAGCCGATCTGCCACAGCGGCCGAACGCCGATGCAGCGTCTTTCATCGCCGAAGCTTTGTTGGACGCCGCGCGCTTAGGCGTGGGACACGGGAAAATCAAGGAAATTGCGGCATCCCGCCGCGTCAGATCCCGTCGATCCGGTGGAGCAAGTCCAGCGAGCGGGGCAAGGCGAGACCGCCGTATTCGGAATCGAGCTTGAGCAGGCGTTTGCGCGCCGCGTCACGCTGGCCCGAGCCGATCATGGCCGCGATCGAGCCTAACTCGCCTGCGATCTTGGCGTCGATTTCGGCCAGGCACTTGTCCGGATCGGAGACCTTCCTCGCAAGCGGACGGTCGAGCATGTCGAGCACTCGGCCAAACTGGCCACCATCGACCAATTCATGGCCAAGCCCGGGGACGACCACCATGCCGCTGGCCTGGGTGCAGAACCGGCGGAGCGATGCGGCCGAGGCATGGGCGAGATCGACATTGAGCTCGTCGCGTGCGCCAGAAACGTAAACGACGCGGGACTGCAGCCGGAACTGAGCCCACAGTGCGCGATCGGTCGGCACGAAGCCCTCGTCGCCCAAGGCGTCCGCTCCGGCGAGCAGGAAGGCGCTAGTGAACAGGTCGGGGTAGCCCACCGCCAGCTTGAAGGCGACTTTTGAGCCGCCGGAAAAGCCTGCGATGTAAACCCGCGAGCGGTCGACCGGATAGCGCCCGATCACATTGGTCGCGGCCAATATCGCCAGCGGATCGCGCCGCCCCAGCACGGGCTGGTCATTGCCGCTCTGGCCCGCGGTGACGAAGATGATCCCGCGCTGCTCCAGCGCGGCGCGCCAGATCGGCGGGATCTGCGGGCCGCCTTGCCACGGCGGGACGAACACCATCAACCCGTAGCCAGCAGTCGGCCGCCTGGAGGGGATGAATATCCGATAATGCTCGGTAGCCAGATCGAGCGGCTGATCGGCGAGCCGCTGGTTTCGCTGTGTCATGGCGCGAAAGGCAGTGTCGACCTGCAGCGGTGACTCGAGCCGCTGCGCCATCGTTACGTTGCTCGACAAGCTGTCATAGCTGGCGAACTGAATCACGCTGTCGGTGAGCGGCAAGGCTCCAGCGGTGAGGCCGAGCGCGGCGAGGAGGAGCAACCCAAGTCGAGGAAAAATCGGTTTCACGGCGGGTGAGACTAGCACCCGGACGGGGCGGCGTTCAATCGTCCCGCTTCAGCAACATTCAACCCGCGAGCGCCCCTTGGCCTTGGCTGCGAACAAGGCGAGCTCAGCATGCTTCATCGTCCGGTCGAGTGAGCTCGAGATCGGAGCGATGCCCGCGCTGGTGGTGACCCCGAAACGTTCGGCGAATTCGGATTGGCCCAGCACTGCCAGCGTTTCGACCACCGGCCCGCAGACCTCGCTGGCTTGCTCAGAGTTCAGACCCGGCAGCAGCACCCCGAACCGCTCGTTGCCGATCCGCGAGATAATGTCCTCGCGCCGCACCATATCGCGGAGCAGTTCGGAGAAAGCGCAGAGCATTTCGTCGCCCGCCGACTGGCCATAGCGCATGTTGAGCGTCATGAAGTGATCAAGATCGAACAGCGCCAGACTGCCGCCCGCCTTGCTGCAGACCATGTATTCGAGCATCGAGACGAAGGCGACGCGATTGGTCAGCCGGGTTAGCGGATCGGTCATTTCGGCCGTGAAGAGTTGTTCCTCAAGGCTCTTGCGCGCGGTGATGCTGCGCATCATGCACAGCACACCATAGAGCCGCCCCCCACGATCCCCTGGACCATCGTGGAGCGCCCGCATCTGGATTTCGAACCAATGGCCGGTAACCCCCGTGGCCGCCGGAAATTCGTTCCAGCGCGCGCTGCCGCGTCCGGACAAAGCGGCGCGGTGCTCGGCCTCGATTGCAGCGGCAAACTGCGGCAAGACCAGGTCGCGGATATGCGGCCCGATCAGCATCGCGGGAAGGCGATAACCCAGTTGCTCGATCGCAGGCGAAGCGGTCAGGATGAACCCGCGCGCGTCGCTTTTGAAGATGATGTCGTCCGAATTTTCCGCAAGCAAACCGTAGAGCGCGCTGCGCTCCTGCAACGTGAAGTCCACACCCATCTGTTCTTGCCCCCTGGCAACGTGCCCGGCAGCCACCTTCCAGCCCCATGCTAAGGGAAGGCGACCCCAGCCACATTCAAGCTACTATCAAGTTCGGCTGACAAGCTCCGTTTCCCGAACCCCACGATGCCACGAACGCGTTAGCCGGTTAGCTAACCGGACTAATATTATTCAATGGTTTCAATGTATTAACCGTACTTCTGCGATTCGCAAATCGATTCGCTTAAAGCTCGATCATGATTCTGACCTTGGTCAGTTCGACGCCCAGCGAATTGGCGACAAGCTGCCGCGCCTGGGTCAGCACTTGGCCCAGCGCATCGACATCTCGGCCGGTGGCCAGGCGCGTTTCGCCTAGGCCAAACAGTTCGGCGATTCTGGCGAAGCGTTCGGGCGAGGGACGAGCGCGGCCTTGTTCCCACGCCCAGACCGTGGGCTTGCTCACGCCGAGCTCTTTGGCGACAGCATCCAATGTCATGCCCTTGGCCTTGCGCAGGTGATGCAGCCGCGTGGACAGTGATTGCTCGGGCTGGCTAAGCACCAGCGGCGCGGCAGCGCTGCGCAGTTCGAGGGCACTCAGCACCGCGACCGAAAGCGGGCTATCGAAGTGTCCGCCATGGAATTTCTCGTCTGCCCAGACGATCGTCGCCGGGGTCGGGCCGATTTCGGGCAAGTCGATATCGATCCGTTCGCCCTCGCTGAGCGTGGTCTCGGTCTCGAGCAGCAGCCCAGTCGCCGAGACGTTGTGGATCAGCACGGCGGCCGCATCGCCCGTAGGGAGCGCACCCGAAACCTTGAGTTGCAGCCGTCGGCGCTGCGGGCGCGGGGTTGCGGTGCCAGCGTCCTGAGGTTCGAAATGTGCAGAGATGACCATGCGCCAAGTGGTCTGCCGGCGCGGTTAAGTTTTGGTTAGGATGTGCGCGGCCTTGCGCCGAGCCGTTGGTTTTCTCGGCGAACCGATCAGGCGATCAGCATCTCGGCCGCGCGGATCGCCTCGGCGATCGCTTCGTCGCGGCCGACGAAGGACGTATCGAGCACCAGTGCGTCGGGTGCGGCGACCAGCGGGGCTGTCGCGCGCGAGCTGTCGCGTTGGTCGCGCACGCGCAGGTCTGCTTCGATTTCGGCCAGGCTGACCGTGCGTCCGGCGGCGCGCATTTCGGCGAACCGGCGCTCCGCGCGCGCCGCAACGCTGGCGGTGACGAACAACTTCACCTCGGCCTCGGGCGCGATCACCGTGCCGATATCGCGCCCATCGAGCACCGCGCCGCCGGGCTGGGTGGCGAAGGCACGCTGCAGGTCGTAAAGTGCCGCGCGCACCTCGGGATGGACCGAGACCCGGCTGGCCAGCCCGCCAGTCGCTTCGCTGCGCAATTCGGGATCGGCAATAAGGTGGTCGGGGAAGTCACACGCGGCGAGAGCATCCTGCGGATCGTCTGGATTGCCGCCACCCCGCGCGCATTGCAGCCCGACCGCGCGGTACAGCAGCCCGGTATCGAGATGCGGCAAACCGAAGTGCGCGGCGAGCGCCTTGGCGATGGTGCCTTTGCCCGAGGCAGTGGGGCCGTCGACCGCGATGATCATGGCGACAGCCCATCCAACAATGCCTCGAACACCGGAAAGCTGGTCGCGATCGGGCGGGTGTCGTCGACTTCCACCCCGTCGCGGCTGGCGAGGCCGGCGATTGCCATGCTCATCGCGATGCGGTGGTCGAGGTGGGTCTTGGTGCGTGAATTGGCGCTGCCGCGCAGTTGCTCGCCACCCGTGCCCTCGATGATCAGGCCGTCGTGCTGCTCGGTTACCCGCGCACCTGCACCGGTCAGCGCGGCAGCCATGGCGGACAGGCGGTCGCTCTCTTTGACGCGTAGTTCGTCGAGGCCCGAAGTGACGGTGGTGCCTTGCGCCAGGCTCGCGGCGACGAACAGCACCGGGAATTCGTCGATCATGCTTGGGGCGAGCGCCGGATCGACTTCGATCCCGCGCAATGCCGAATGTTTGACCAGCAGGTCAGCGACCGGCTCGCCGCCAACTTCGCGGCGGTTCAGTTCTTCGATGCTGCCACCCATCTGGCGCAGCACCGTGACAATCCCGGCGCGGGTCGGGTTGAGGCCGACGTTCTCAATCAGCAGTTCGCTGCCCGGTACCACCAGCGCGGCGACGATGAAGAATGCCGCAGACGAGGGATCGCCGGGGACTTCGATGGTCTGCGGCTTCAATTCGGCCTCACCGCGGATGCGGATTATGCGCTCAAGGCCATTGGCGCCGCCCACTTCCTCGACGGTCAGGTCCGCGCCGAAGCCGCGCAGCATACGCTCTGAGTGATCGCGAGTTGGGACCGGCTCGATCACCGTGGTAATCCCGGCGGTGTTGAGCCCGGCGAGCAGGACCGCGCTCTTCACCTGCGCGCTGGCGACGGGGAGGCGGTACTCGATCGGCACCGCTGGCCAGACCCCGCGCAGGGTGAGGGGCAGGCGCCCGCCTTCGCTCGCCTCGAACGCCGCGCCCATTTGGCTCAGCGGTTCGATCACACGGCCCATCGGACGGCCCGACAGGCTGGCATCGCCGACGAACTGCACAGTGATCGTGTGGCTTGCCACCACGCCCATCAATAGCCGGGTCGAAGTGCCCGAATTGCCCATGTCGAGCGGTGCCTGCGGCTGGAGCAGCGCACCGACGCCCACACCGTGCACCGACCATTCGCCATCGCCGAGCCGCTCGACCGAAGCCCCCATCGCGCGCATCGCGGCGGCAGTGGCAAGCACGTCCTCGCCCTCGAGCAGACCCGATACCCGCGTCTCGCCCACCGCCAGCGCGCCGAGCATGATCGAGCGGTGGCTGATCGACTTATCGCCCGGCACGCGGATGGTTCCGCGCAAGGGTCCGCTAGGCAGGAAGCGGCGCGGGCGGGCAGGGGCGGCATCATTGTTCACGCGCGCGCTTTGACAGCGGGCGCGGGCTATGGCAAGGCGCGCCCCGCGCTGGGACTGGCGCATCTGCCTCCCAATACGTATTTAGCTTTTTCGCCGCCTCTCCTGCGCGGCGCATGTGAGGAATTTTATGGTTAAGGCTGAATGGGGCACCAAGCATGGCTGCCCGAAATGCGGCACCCGCTTTTACGATCTGGGCAAGGATGACCCGATCACCTGCATCGAATGCGGCTATATCTGGCAGGCCGATCCAGTGCTGAAGTCGAAGCAGCCGATCCCGTACGAAGAAATCCAGAAGGCCAAGGTCGCCGAAGTTGCCGACACGGACCTGGCAGATAACGATCTCGACATCGACGAGGACGGCGATTCGCCCGATAACGACGTTGATCTGGGCGGTGACGACGACCTTGGCGTGGGTATCGACGGTGACGGTGATACCGCCGAGACTTGAGTTGATTTGAGCCCATTATGGGCTTGCCAAGGCGCGGGGCCGCAACTAAGTGGCGGCCTCTCGCGCTCTGGCGTGGGATTGGCTGGTCTCCCAAGGTCGGCCGAAACGAATGGTACGGGGCCTTAGCTCAGCTGGGAGAGCGCCTGCATGGCATGCAGGAGGTCAGCGGTTCGATCCCGCTAGGCTCCACCATCCGTAAGACAAGAGTACTTGATTTCCACGCTGGCTGACGAGGTTTCGTCCGCCGGCGTTTTTCGCGTTTGGCCAATTCGGGTCGGCGCGAACGGAGGTGAACGACCGATGTTCGACACGCTGTCCGACCGGCTCGGCACAGTCTTTGACCGGCTCAAAGGGCGCGGTGCGCTGGGCGAGCAGGACGTTCGCGAAGCCATGCGCGAAGTGCGGATCGCGCTGCTCGAAGCAGACGTCGCGCTGCCGGTGGTTCGCCGCTTTATCGACGCGGTGACCGAGCAGGCGGTGGGCCAGTCGGTGCTGCGTTCGGTTACTCCGGGGCAGCAGGTCGTCAAGATCGTCAACGACGCGCTGGTCGAGATGCTCGGCGGTGATGAAGTGGCCGAGCTCGATCTTAACGCCGCACCGCCGGTGGTGATCATGATGGTCGGGCTGCAGGGCTCGGGCAAGACCACCACCACCGCCAAGCTCGCCAAGCTGCTTAAGGAAAAGCAGGGCAAGAAAGTGCTGATGGCGTCGCTCGACGTCAATCGTCCGGCGGCGCAGGAACAGCTGAAGGTGCTGGGCGAGCAGATCGATGTCGCGACCTTGCCGATCATCGCCGGCCAGCAGCCGACCGAAATCGCCACTCGCGCGCTGCAATCGGCCAAGCTTCAGGCGGTCGATGTGCTGTTGCTCGATACTGCAGGCCGCCTCCACGTCGATCAGCAACTGATGGACGAAATGCAGGCCGTTGCCGGGATTTCTACCCCGCGTGAAGTGCTGCTGGTGGTCGATTCGCTGACCGGGCAGGACGCGGTCAACGTCGCCCAATCGTTCACCGCGCAGGTTCCGCTGACCGGCGTCGTACTGACCCGGATGGACGGCGATGCCCGCGGCGGCGCGGCGCTGTCGATGCGTGCGGTCACCGGCAAGCCGATCAAGTTCGCCGGCACTGGCGAAAAGCTCGACGCGATCGAAACGTTCAATCCGGGCCGCGTCGCCGGGCGCATCCTTGGCATGGGCGACATCGTGTCGATCGTCGAACGCGCCGCGCAAGCGATCGACGAGGATGAGGCCGAGCGCATGGCCGCGCGGATGGCCAAGGGTCAGTTCGACATGAACGACCTGGCTGGGCAATTCCGTAACATGCGCAAGATGGGC
Source organism: Sphingomonadaceae bacterium (assembly GCA_025359685.1). GTDB lineage: Bacteria > Pseudomonadota > Alphaproteobacteria > Sphingomonadales > Sphingomonadaceae > Novosphingobium. Next base: position 6,915 of record JANYEY010000109.1, read on the forward strand.
GGAATTGGCGCGCTCGCGGGCATGATCCCCGGCATGAAGAAAGCCAAGGCGGCGATGGACGCCAGCGGGATGGACGACAAGGTGCTGGTCCACCTTGAAGCCTTGATTGGCTCGATGACTGTCAAGGAGCGTGCGCGGCCGGAATTGCTCAACGCCAAGCGCAAGATCCGTGTCGCCAAAGGCGCCGGGTTGCAGGTGCAGGACGTCAACAAGCTGCTCAAGATGCATCAGGAAATGGCCACCGCGATGAAGCGGCTGAAGAAAATGGGCGGTCTTAAAGGCCTGGCCGGAATGTTCGGCAGCGGCGGAATGGGCGGTATGGGCGGAGCTGGCGGCGGCGGATTGCCGGGCCTCGGCGGCGGAATGGGGGGCGGCGCACTGCCTTCCAACATCAACGATTTGCTCAAGAAATAACGATTTTCGACTTTAACTGAATTATCTGAAAGGTATATCAAATGGCTGTTTCTCTTCGTCTTTCGCGTGGTGGCTCCAAGAAGCGCCCTTATTACAAGGTGGTTGTCTCGGACACCCGATCGCCCCGCGACGGCAAGTATCTTGAGCAGGTCGGGACCTATAACCCGCTGCTCGCCAAGGACGATGAAAACCGCGTCCGCCTGATCGAAGACCGCATCAAGTACTGGCTCGGCGTTGGCGCTCAGCCGACCGACCGCGTCGCCCGCATGCTCGACAAGGCCGGGATCAAGGAACGCGCCGCGACCAACAACCCGAACAAGGCCGAGCCGGGCAAGAAGGCCAAGGACCGGGTCGAGGACAAGGCCGGCAAGGCCGTCGCTGCTGCTGAAGCCGCCGAAGCTGCCAAGGTTGCAGCTGCAGAAGCCGCTGAAGCTGCTGCCAACGCTCCGGCTGAAGAAGCCCCCGCCGAGCCGGAAACCCCGGAAGTTCCGGCTGAAGCGCCTGCCGAAGCACCGGCTGAAGACACGCCCGTAGAAGCGCCGATGGAAGAGCCGGCCGAAGCGCCTGCGGTCGAAACTCCGGCCGAAGTGCCTGCTGAAGAGCCTGCGGAAGCGCCTGCTCCAAGCGATCCGGTCGAAACTCCGGCCGAAGCGCCTGAAGCGAATGACTCGGTCGAAGCCACGGTTGCCACTACCGATGCCTATGCCGGCGACAGCGCTGAAGCCGCAACCGGCGAAAGTGCGCAGGACGCGGCTGAAGGCTGACCCATGGCCAATGACCGCCCCGTAACGCTGGCCGCCGTGATCGGCGCGAAAGGCATTGCGGGGGAGGTCCGCTTGAAACTGTTCGGTGAAGGCGTGGCGGGGCTCAAGCCCTTCCGCGCCTTCAACGACGGCAAGCTGGTGGTCGAAAAGCTGAGCGATGATGGCAAGGGCGGCGCGGTCGCGCGCTTTGCCGGGGTAACCGATCGCAACCAGGCCGAGGCCTTGCGGGGCACTGTGTTGACCGTACCGCGCGCTGCGCTGCCGCCGCTCGGCGAGGGTGAATATTACTACGCCGATTTGCTCGGGCTGCCTGCCGTCTCGACCGCGGGTGATGACCTGGGCACCTGCGTCAACGTCGAAAACTTCGGCGCGGGCGATGTCCTCGAGATCGAGCGCCCCGACAAGAAGCGCTTCATGGTGCCAATGCGCGCCGAAGCCGTGCCCGAATGGGGCGACAAGCTTGTGATCACGGCGGCGTTCGTTTTAGACTGAGCCGATGATCGCGGTCTTTTCCGATATCCATGGCAACCTCCCCGCGCTCGAAGCATGCCACGCCGATGCTGTCGCGCGCGGTGCGACGCAGTTCCTCAACCTTGGTGACATCCTGTCGGGACCACTCTGGCCGCGCGAGACCGCCGACTGGTTGATGCGGCACAACTGGCCGACTATTTCAGGCAACCATGACCGCGAGCTGGTTACCTGCGATGCGGCGACAATGGGCCGTTCGGATGCCAACGCGATCAAGGAATTGGACGAGATCCATCTTGCGTGGCTGCGTAGCCTGCCGGCAGACCTGCAATGGCGCGAGGACATTTACCTGTGCCACGGCAATCCGGCTGATGACATCCATTACCTGATGCACCGGGTCGAGCCTGAACGGATCCGCGACGCGCACGAGGGTGAGATTGTCCAAATGCTCGGCGCACGCGGCACCCATGCAGTCGGCTGCGGCCACTCGCACCTGCCGCGCCTGGTCGTGTTGAGCGACGGGCGGCAGGTGTTCAATCCTGGCTCGGTCGGCCTCCCTGCCTATGCCTGGGAATATCCGCACGTCCACCGGATGGAACTTGGCGCGACCGATGCGCGCTATGCGTTGCTGAGTGGTGAGGGCGAAGCATTGCAAATCGAACTGGTCGCGGTCGAATACGATCACCGCGCCGCCGCGGACCGGGCCGAGACCAACGGGCGCATGGACTGGGCAGTGCCGCTACGTACCGGCTTTGTCGACTGACACCAGCGTGTCGAGTTCCTTGCCAAAGCGCTTCAAATCGAAGTTCTGCGGATCGTCGTGCGCGTCGGGGATCAGGTCATCCACGGTCGAATGGAACGCCGGGATCAGCCAGTGCCCGGCGCGCGCGCTGGCATAGACATAGAGTGCGGCGAGCATCTTGTACTGCGCCGGGGTGAAGCCGGGTTTGGGCCCATAGGTCTGCCCGCGATTGGTCGCCCCGGACAGGAACCGGCGCGGCTGGACGGTTTCGATATGGACGAACCGCCCGCGCGCGGCGGGGCCGACCACCCGGCTCTCCAGCTTGGTCGCGCGCCATGGCACGCTGAAATCGTGTGCCGCCCAGATCTGCCCCTGCCGGTTGAGGAAGATGTGCGCGACCGGCTCTGCGGCGAGGTAGTAATCGAAGCTGTTGACCTTGGGGTCCTGGTTGAGGTGGCGAGGGAACTTGTCCGTGCCGAAGAACGGCTCGCTGGTGTCGTGGATCACGAAATAGAGCAGCGGCAGACCGACATCGGTCTGTGATGCGGGTAGGTCCTGATAGCCTATCGCGTAATCGCGGTACGGCTCCGGGAGCACCGCAATCGCCGCCGCCTTCTGCGCCGCACTGGGCGCGCCGCCTTGCTCCATTAGTCGTGCGATCACCGGCGGGAGTGGCTGGGGGGACTTCCTGCCCATCAGCTCGACCTTGCGCAGCAAACACGTCGCCTGCTCGACCGGCGAGCCCGCGAACGTCAGCGTATCGCGGTCGAACTGGCAACCGCCGATGAGCTCGGCCGTGGCGGGGGCAGCGAGGCATAGAAGTGCTCCAAGAACGATCTTGCGCATCCGGGCAGCATTGCTTGGCTTGGCAGGCATCGCAAGAGAGCATTTGCGGGGCGGCAGCAAATCTGGGAAAGACGCGCGCCTGATGACCTTCGCCGCCACCGTCCTTACGCTCTACCCAGAGATGTTCCCCGGGCCGCTGGGCGTTTCGCTCGCCGGGCGGGCACGGGAGGAGGGGAAGTGGTCGCTTGAGGCGGTGCAGATTCGTGATTTTGCGATCGACAAGCATCGTACGGTTGATGACACCCCGGCCGGCGGCGGGGCGGGGATGGTCTTGCGGGCGGATGTGTTGGGGGCTGCGGTTGACCGTGCCCGAGCTGCCAATCCCGACAGCCCGATCCTCGCCATGACGCCGCGCGGCACACCGCTCTCGCAGTCCCGCGTGCGCGAGCTTTCGGCCGGCCCTGGGGTCATCATCCTGTGCGGCCGTTTCGAAGGTTTCGACGAACGCATTTTCGCCGCGCGTGGGGTGGAAGAAGTCTCCGTCGGCGACATCGTCCTGTCGGGAGGAGAGCCCGCCGCGATCATGCTGCTTGATGCTTGCATTCGCCTGCTTCCCGGCGTAATGGGCGCGGCTTCCAGTGGTACCGAGGAATCCTTCGAACAAGGATTGCTTGAATATCCGCACTATACCCGCCCGGTGGAATGGGAAGGGCGCACGATCCCCGAAGTGCTGCGATCGGGGGATCATGCGAAGATCGCAGGCTGGCGTAAGGCTCAGTCCGAGATCGATACACGGTTACGCAGGCCGGATCTTTGGGAGCGTCATGAGGACGCTCGGGTCCAGTCTGCCTCTGGCGCGCGGCATGAAAAGAAGGAACCGGGTTCATGAACCTGATCCAGCAGATCGAAGCCGAGG
>JANYEY010000039.1 GCA_025359685.1 Sphingomonadaceae bacterium
GCCGGAGCCATCGGATCAGGGTTCCAGCTAGTCCCGAACAGGAAATCGAGCGGGTTGACCATCTGGAAGAACCGTAGCGTCTCGAAAATCAGCGAGACGAAAATGCTTAGGGTGGTGAGCACCGCAACCAGCGAGGCAGCCAGCAACAAGCCAAGGACGCTGCGTTCGACCATGGTGCGGGCGCGCAGCCCTTCGCGCTGCCGCAACAGGGCGAAGGCCAATCCGCCGAGCCCCAGAATCAGGGTCAAGGCGACGCCGATGGTCCCGTAAAATTCAAGCGCGGCGCTGAACGCGGGGACCAATGCGCGCGACGCCGGGTTGAACGCGGCGCTGAGCGTACCGCTGGCCAGTCCCTGCGCCTCGGACAGGATCGCATCGCGCTGGAAACCGAACGCGGGGAGCTGGCTCGCTGCAGGGTCGGCGAGGACGCGCTGCAGGACCAAGCCGGGGCTGATTGCGGCCCAGACCGCCGCGAATAGTGTGGCCGGCAGGGCAGTCCACAGCGCGGCATACCAGGCGTGGAAGCTTGGCAGCGAATGCAGGTCGCGTCCCGCTGCACGGGCGCTGCGCCGCATGCGCCAAGCCCTGGCGCGGGCCGCCAGCCAGGCGGCCAGCCCCAAGGCAATGGCAATTAGGATCGGTATTGCGGGGGTCATGAACCCTTACTTGAGCCCGCTGGGATCGAGCAGGCTCATGTCACCGGCGATCTTGGAATTCTTCGCCTGCAGATCATCAGTCATCACGATCATGCCGGCCTTGGCCAGCGGACCGTCCTTGCCCCACAACTTGGGCCAGGTCGCGACGAATTCGGCCAGCCCCGGGACCGCACCGATGTGTGCCTTCTTGACGTAGATGAAGAGCGGGCGAGCGCCGGGATAAGTGAAGTCGGCGATCGTTGCATAGCTCGGCGCGATGCCGCTCATGGTCAGCCCCTGCAGCTTGTCGGCATTCGACTCTAGGTAGGAATAGCCGAAGATGCCGACGGCCTGCGGGTTGGCCTCAAGCTTCTGGACGATCAGGTTGTAGTTGTCCGAAGTGTCGGCATAGGCACCGTCGCTGCGCAGTTCGCCGCAGACCTTGTCGTGCTTGTCCTTGTCGCTGTCCTTGAGCGCCTTCATCGCTGCGTCGGTATCGCAGCCCTTGAACAGGATCAGCTCCTTGAGCGCATCGCGCGTGCCCGAAATTGTCGCCGGACCATAGACCATGATCGGCTGGTCGGGCAGCGCCGGGTTGACGTCGTGCCAAGTCTTGGCGGTGTTGGGCTTGCCGAACGGGTTGGCCGCGATCGCTTTGTAGACGTCGAGCGGGGTCAGTGCCATCACCGGCCCCTGCTTGGAATTGGCAAAGGCGATGCCATCGATCCCGACCTGAATTTCGACCACGTCCTTCACGCCATTCTTGGCGCACTCTTCGTATTCACTCTTCTTGATCCGGCGCGAGGCGTCCTCGATATCGGGGAACTGGCCGCCAACCCCGCCGCAGAACAGCTTCATGCCGCCGCCGGTGCCGTTGCCTTCGATGATCGGAGCCTTGAAGCCTGCGCCGCCCTTGGCGAACTCTTCCGCGACCAGCTTGGCAAATGGCATGACAGTCGATGACCCGACCGCACGGATCTGGTCGCGCGAGCCGCTCTGGCCGCCGCATCCAGAGAGGAGTGCCGCGGCAACGGAAACAAGCAGAAAACGCGCAGTCAGGGTCACTTCGAATCACTCCGCATGGCGTGGAAACCATATCCCAGTGCGCAGTTTATGTGACAATCCCATGACGGCAAAGGTACCGCTACGCGGCACCGATTAACACCGTTGCGCCCTGTTGTAATGCAGCCCGATCTCATTAAAGGGGCCGTGTCCGACGGGGGAAGCAGGCCGATGCGCAAATTTCGATCTACGGTGGGCCTCTTTGCTCTCACGCTTGCTCTGGCAGCGACCCCCGCACTGGCGGAAGACGACCTGCACCTGTGGCAGACTTTGACCGTAAACCACGAGATATCCAGCAAAGTTCGGGCCACCGCCGATATCACCATTCGCTCGCGTGAAAACCGCGCAGCTTACGATATCGAAAACTCGGCGATGGTGGGCTACCGGCTGAACCGCCACGTCACGGTCTGGGCCGGTTTTGTGTTCGATCCGACGTTCATCCAGAGTCCGGTTCGGGTCAATGAAATGCGCTTGCGCCAGCAGGTCAGCTTCGAAAATGTCGCGCATATCGGGAAGGTGAGCCTAAGCGGCCGCATCCGCGTCGAGTATCGCTGGCGCAGCGGCATCAGCGGGACAGCCTGGCGCCTGCGGCCACAGTTCAAGCTAAGCCTGCCTCTGCGCGGCAAGGCCAGTCTTTCGTTCACGCACGAAGATTTTCTGGATCTCGATACGTCCAGTTTTCAGCCGGTTCGCGGGCTCGAGCGGATGCGCAATGCCCTTTACGTGACTTTGCCGCTGGGGCGGAAGCTGGGTCTGGATGTCGGTTACCTCAACCAGCAGGTCTACTTCACCAACAAGCCGAGAAATGTCGATCACGTCTTCACAACCGGGCTGACCGCCGCGTTCTGACGCTGGAGTGGTAATAGTACCGCAACTTCGGTGCCCTGATTTACCACGCTGGTAATGTCGAGTGTGCCGCCGTGCCGCTCGACAATGTGTTTGACGATGGCGAGCCCCAGCCCGGTCCCACCCGAAGCGCGGCTGCGGCCGGGATCGGTGCGGTAAAACCGCCGGGTGAGGTGGGGCAGATGGTGCGCCGGGATACCGGGTCCGCGGTCTGCCACCAGCAGCCCCGCCCGGCCGTCTCCGGTGCGGCTGACCGAAACCGCGACCGGTTGGTCGTCTGAACCGTACTTGAGCGCATTGTCGATCAGGTTGCGGAGCAATTGTTCAAGCTGGGCCGGTTCAGCCCGGACCATGGTCTCGGGCTCAGCGGCGGCCAGCACAACGCGCTCCTTGCCCTTGAGCGAAGATACTTCGGCCACCACCCGTGCGGCAAGCTGGGCAAGGTCGATCGTTTCGGTCGGGCGCTCATGCTTTTCGGCCTCGACATGGCTCAGCGTCATCAGGTCTTCGACCAGCGACAACATGCGCCGCGCCTCGCGGTCGATGATCCCGACGAAGCGGTTGCGGGTCTCCGCATCGGTCGGGGCGTCGGCATCGCCCAGTGTCTCGGCATAGCCGATTACTGCGGCGAGCGGCGTGCGCAGTTCGTGGCTGGCGTTGGCGACGAAATCGGTGTGCGCGCGGCTGACATCGGATTCGCCGGTCCGGTCGCTCAGTTCGATAATCCAGCGCTGGCCAGACAAGCCGCGCCGGGTGAGCTGCCACAGGCTGCGCGGGCCGGTGAAGCCGGGCACGCTGACGCTTGCTCCATCGGCCATGTCAACCAGCCGCACCGCTTCAGGGTGGCGCAGCGCGATGCGCGCGTCCTGACCCAAGATATGCTCACCCAGCGCGCTGCGGGCGGCGGCGTTGGCCTCGACAACGCGGTTGCCGTCAAGTAGCAGCAGCGGCAGACCAACCGGTTCAATCGTTTCATGGATGGCATCGCGGGAGACTTCGCCGGCATCGACCCGCGCATCGATCACCTGCGGTTCGGGCGTGGTCAGCCATAGCGTGCCGAGCCACAGCGCGACAACGCCCATGGTCAGCCAGATGCTGCTGCCGGCAGCAAGCATTGCCGCCCCGGCAATCAGGGCCAGCAGGATACCGCCGAAGGGAAGGGGGCGTTTGGCAAACATCATCGTTGCGCCCCTTAGAGTGCGTACGCGGAACTGCCAATCCAAACAAATTTCAGGCCTGGTGACCCCTACGGGAATCGAACCCGTGTTTCAGCCGTGAGAGGGCCGCGTCCTAACCGCTGGACGAAGGGGCCTAGATATAAGGCAGTTACTGCTCCGGCGCAGCGAGGATGGTGACCCGTACGGGATTCGAACCCGTGTTTCAGCCGTGAAAGGGCCGCGTCCTAACCACTGGACGAACAGGCCATACCGGCTGCGCCGAAAGCAGGCCGCGCCAATAGGGAAGGGGGCGGGGGGGGTCAAGTCCCCCACGGCAAGATTGTTACGCCTTAGCCTTCGCTCGAATGGCAGACTGCCTGGAGCTTGTTGCCGTCCGGGTCGCGGACATAAGCGCCGTAGTAGCCCGGATGGTAATGCGGTCTCAAACCAGGTTCGCCTTCATCGCTTCCGCCATTGGCCAGAGCTGCGCGGTGGAAGGCGTCGACCACTGCGCGGGATTTGACGATATAGGCAATGTGTACCCCGTTGCCGGGGCGCGCAGGCTCGCCGTCAAAGGTGGGGCCGACAAAGGTTTTGGGGCCGGCCGCCTCGCCAAAGGCAATTCCTCCATCGCGTTTGAACAGCACCGGGTGACCCAGTGCCTCCATCACCGCCAGCCAAAAGGGCTGCGCCTTGTCCCAATCGTTGGTGCCAAGCGTAACATGGCTGAACATGGCCGGTCCTTTCTGGTTCAATCGGCGAACGCCGCATCCTCGACGTGAATCTCGGCCTGCGGGCGGCTCGACCAGTCATCGATCTTCGCGCGGCCAGCCAGCCACAGGCGGCGGTGATGGGTGGCATGAAGCAGGGTCTGGCCAAGTTCGGTGCTGGCGGCGCGGAACGCGATTGCCTTGAAGTTGGCCCCGTCCTCGCCGCGCACGATGAGCCGCACGTGATCGGTGCCGACCAGGTCTGCCTTGACCATCCGCACCGGACCGACCGCAATCCGCGGGCCGGGCCAGCCCATGCCATAGGGGCCTGCGCTTTCCAGCGTTTCCACCAACGCAGGGGTAAGTCCGCCCGGCGTCAGTGCCAGATCCAGCTGCATCGATTGTCCGGTCATCGCTGCGGTAACGGCATTGCCGAGCCGTGCGTCAAGCCAATCGCCCAAGGCGTCGAGCTGGCCCGGCGCAATGGTCAGCCCAGCGGCCATCGCATGTCCGCCGCCGGCAATCAGCAGCCCCGCTTCGCGCGCGGCCATGATCGCCGAGCCAAGGTCGACCCCCGCGATCGACCGGCCCGAACCCTTGCCGTTGCCGTGTTCGTCAGCGCCGAGCGCGATCACCAGCGCAGGCTTGCCGGTCTTTTCCTTGACCCGCCCGGCGACGATGCCGATCACGCCGGGGTGCCAGCCTTGCCCGGCCAGCACCAGCACGGCGCGGTTGTGCTGGCTGGCGATCTGCGCCTCGGCCTGTTCCTGCACCACCGCCTCGATCCCGCGGCGCTCCTCGTTGAGCGCGGAGAGCTGCGCGGCAATCGCGCGCGCTTCGTCCGGGTCTTCGGTGGTCAGCAGGCGCACGCCAAGCGTGGATTCGCCGACACGTCCGCCGGCATTGATCCGCGGGCCAAGCGCGAAGCCAAGGTCCGAACAGGTCGGCGCGCGGCTCAGCCGGCTGGCGTCAATCAATGCCGCCATGCCCACGCCATCGCGCCGCGCCATGACCTTGAGCCCTTGGGCGACAAACGCGCGGTTAAGCCCGTGCAGCGCCGCCACATCGGCCACGGTACCCAGCGCGACCAGATCGAGCAGCGCGAACAAGTCTGGTTCGGCGCGGCTCTCGAAAAAGCCGCGCGCCCGCAGCGCGCGAACAGTGGCGATGGCCAGCAGGAAGGCCACGCCCACCGCCGCGAGGTGGCCGTGCGCCGCACCCACTTCGCCCTCGTCGAGCCGGTTGGGATTGACCAGTGCCGCCGCCTTGGGCAGCTCGGCCGAGCATTTGTGGTGATCGACCACGATCACGTCGACCCCGGCATCGTGCGCCATCAGCAGCGCCTCGTGCGCCATCGCGCCGCAATCGACGGTGACGATCAGGCTGGAGCCTTGCTCGGCCAGCCGCACCAGCGCTTCGCCCGACGGACCATAGCCTTCGAGCAGGCGGTCCGGGATGTAATACTGCGCTTCCAGCCCCAGCGTCCGCAACAGCCGGATCAGCAAAGCCGCGCTGGTTGCGCCATCGACGTCGTAGTCGCCATAGACCGTCATCGTTTCGCCGGTCAGCACGGCCTGCGCCAGGCGTTCGGCGGCGGCATCCATGTCGCGCAGCTCGGATGGATCGGGCAGGAAGCTGCGCAGCGCCGGATTGCGGTGCCGCTCGATATCGTCAGCCGCGACCCCGCGCGACAGCAAAAGTTGCGTCACCAGGTCATGATCGAGGCTCGACCCATTGCCGAGGTCCATGTTGCCACCGCGCCAGCGCCAGACACGGCCCGAGATCGAGCGGCCCAAGCCGAGGATCGATGAGGATGTTGCAGTCACCCAGACTGCGTAGCCCAGCCGCGCCGTCAACAAAAGCGCTGCGCAGGATAAGCTTGGCGGCAATTGACAACTAATCGCTTCGGGCGTGCAATAAGCTTTGGCAAGAAACTTTGAAGGGGGCTTGTATGGCTATCAATCGCACAGTTGCAGCTGCAGTGGTGTTCTGCCTTGTCGGCAGTTCGGCGTTACCGGTCCTGGCGCAGCGCGCGCCCACGAGCGGGCCGGTCGCCCGGTATGATATGCGGGTCGGCACCGTTTCGGGCTTCGGGGCGATGGGCCGAGGCCTGGGCGGCGCGATGGGCATGGCCTTTGGCGGCGGCGGCAACAAAGTTCAGCACGAACTTCTGCTGCGCCTCGGATCGAGCCAGGTACCCGGCGGAAAACCCAAGGCCGATCATTTCATGCCTGCCGGGGCCAAGCTAGGCAAGTCGGTGGCGCTGCTCACCCCGACCGAGGAGCGCGGCCCTGCAGACGAGCTGCCCGGTCAACGCGCAGGCCAGAAGCCGACCGGGCGGATCCTGATCTTCTGGGGTTGCGGCGAACATGCGCCCAAGGGCCAGCCGGTGGTGATCGACCTGGCCAAACTCAGCGCCGGACAAATGCCGCCGGGTCTGTGGTCGTCGACCGTGCTGCGCGATTGGGGGCCGACGCTGCAGAACAGCAAGACCTTTGGCCGCTGGCCGGCCGAAGACGGCAAGATGGTCAAGCCAGAGAGCTCGCTGCTTGGCAACCACCGCATTGCGGGGAATTATTCGCCCGAAATCTCGTTCGATCTGGCACAGGACTTTCTCGCCCCGCTCAACGCCACAGCCACGCCGAATGCCAGTGGTTCCAGCCTGCTGAGCTGGAACGCGGTGCCGAATGCGACCGGCTATCTCGCGTTCCTGTTCGGCGGCAAAATGGCGCAGGGCGGGCAAATGGGCGACATGGTGATGTGGACCAGCAGCGCCTCGCGCCAGTTCGGCGGCGGTCTGAGTGACTGGCTGACCCCGGCGCAAGTCGCCGGGCTGGTCAAGGACCGCACGGTGATGGCGCCCAGCACCACCAGCTGCACCATCCCGGCCGAGGTACACAATGCCGGGGCGGATTTTCGCATGGGCACAATGACCGCATTCGGACCGGAAGCCGATTTCTCCTATCCCGCGCGGCCAGCCAATCCGAAGGCACCGTGGAACCTCGAATGGACCGCACGGGTGCGCTATCGGTCGACCACCAGCTGGATGGACATGCCGGGGATGCCCAGCCAAGCCGAGCAGCAGCAAGCGCCGAAGAAGTGCAAGCCCGAGGGCCTTGGCGGCCTGATCGGCGCGGCGGTTGGCGGGGGCTGCTAGGCTGGACGCGCGATGCTCCTGATCGTCTGGCACAGCCGCACCGGAGCCAGTCGCGCGCTGGCCGAAGCAGCAGCAGGCGGGGCGGCACGTCAGGCCAGGCTGGTCGGTGCGGCTGAGGCGTTGCCGGAACACTTTCTTGCGGCACGCGGGTACCTGTTTGCGTGCCCCGAAAACCTCGCCACGATGAGCGGCCTGATGAAGGAAATGTTCGATCGGTGTTACTACCCGTTGCTCGGCCAGATCGAAGGGCGTGCCTACGCCTCGATGATCGCGGCGGGCAGCGACGGGCATGGTGCCCAAGCGCAGCTTGACCGGATCGTGACAGGCTGGCGGCTGCGCCGCGTCGCTCCGCCCCTGATCGCAAACCTGCGAGCGCAGTCGGCTGACGAGATTGCCGCGCCCAAGGTTGTGCCGTCATCATTACTAGCTGAAGCAGCCGAACTTGGCGCGGCGATGGCGAGCGGACTTGAACAAAGGATTTTCTGACAATTACTTGTAACGAATAATCCGAAGTGGAGCGAAATAACGCTGCAGGACTCGACTTGACCCTGCGAAAGATGCCAGAGGACAGGAATCGGCAATCCGGTGGTGGGGAAATTGGGCATCGGCGCAGTAGAGGGCAGTTCGGCGGGGGACTTCAGCGCGGTGCTTTCGCTGGTCTTCGCTGACGGCCAGCGCCCCGATGTGTCTGCTTTGCGGGCATTGGCTGCGGACGTCGCACCTGGCCGGATTGGCGCTGCGTTTTCGATCAGCCACCTGCCAGATCCGACTGAGGGCTGGGTTGAACTTCTGGCCGAAGGGCTGACCTTCGATTGTGCCGCGATGCCGCCGGCTCCCTCAGCGCCGTTGCCGCCCGGCGGGGCGCTGCTCGGGCTTGAGAGCCAGCCGGTCGGCGAGGCCATCACACTGTCGCCGGGGCCGCACCTCGCCGATGCCATGGGCATGCTCCCGGTCGTCCGCAGTCTCGCCGGGATTGGCGCGCGCCTTGCCGCGCTGCCGGGTGCCCGCGCCGTGATCTGGAACCCGGCGCGCTGCTGGATGCCGCCCGCCTACTTTTCCAAGGTCATTGGCAACTGGCTGGCCGATGGACCGTTCCCGGCACTTGGGCTGACGTCGCTCGAACGGGAAAGCGATGGCGCCATCGTCTCGGTCGGTCTGGCCCTGATCACCGGCCAGGAACTGCGATTTCTGCCCGACGCGAAGCTTGGTGCAGCAGACATTGCGCGGATTGCCGTGCGGCTGATCCACGAGTTGATCGACAGCGAACCACTGACCAAAGCGCATTCGTTCCTGGGTCCTGACCGGGAGACCTTGCTGGTCACGCCGAACCTGCGCGGCACGCAGCTCGACGTGTTGATCCAGCGTTGATGACCGGGCGATGAGGTAGCGCTTGTCCCACGGCGGTTCGACACGCTTGACCAGCTCCGGGCTGGGTATGATCGCGCCAGAGCGGCAACGCATATCATTCCGTGCGGTCAATCGGCCGGGAACCCTCGGGTTCGATCCGGGGCTTCAGCGCCACCACTTGCTCCCGCGCCAACTGCTGACAAGCCGTGCGTTCATGCCGATGCTCGATGCGCTTGGGCGGACCGCTATCGACTTTGAGGACTTCCGCTGCAACGGGCTGCTCCTGCCCGCAAACGACCGCGCGGTGCTCAAGATTGGACTGCCGCTCCACCGCGGGCCGCACCGCGATTACAACGCGATGGTGATCGAACGCGTCGGCCAGATCGAGGCACGTGGTCTGCAACTCGGCTGCGCGCGCCCGAATGCGCACTGGAAGTTGCTTACGAACGGCTCGAATTGCTGCAGCGCGCGCTGCGCCGGCGGCTGCTCGACCAGCAGCGGCGGCTCCGCCTCAACAGCAAGGACCCGCTTGGCAGCGGCTACGATTTCACCGAGCTTGACGCGATGGCCGCGCTGCTTTGGCCAGCCACCGCGCAAGCTGGGAACGACTGACTATCAGTCTACTGACATCCCCGCCTTGGCTGCCAGCTCGGCCCGGGCAGTATTGTATTCCGTCTCAAGCTTGTCCACCCGGTCGGCCACACTGTCGATCGCGTCGACCGCGCCGATCCCCTGGCCCGAACCCCAGATGTCTTTCCAGGCCTTGGCTTCGGTATTGCCGCCCGAACCGAAATTCATCGCCGAGGGATCGCTTTGGGGCAGATTGTCGGGATCCATCCCGGCATTGATGATCGAGGGGCGCAAATAGTTGCCGTGGACCCCGGTGAACAGGTTCGAATAGACGATGTCCGAAGCGCGGCCGTCGACGATCGCCTGCTTGTAGCCCTCCTGCGCGTTGGCCTCTTTGGTCGCGATCCACGGGCTGCCGATATAGGCGAAGTCCGCGCCCATTGCCTGCGCCGCGAGGATCGCGTGGCCATTGGCGATCGAGCCCGACAACGCGACCAGCCCGGTGAACCACTGGCGGATTTCCTGCATCAGGGCGAAGGGGGAGAGCACGCCGGCGTGCCCGCCCGCACCGGCCGCCACCGGGATCAGGCCATCGGCGCCCTTTTCGATGGCTTTGCGCGCGAAGCGATTGTTGATTACATCGTGCATCACGATGCCGCCCCACTTGTGCACCGCCTGGTTGAGATCCTCGCGCGCGCCCAATGAGGTGATGATCATCGGCACCTGCCACTTGGCGCAAACCTCATAGTCCTCTTCCAGCCGGTTGTTTGACTTGTGGACGATCTGGTTGACCGCAAACGGCGCGGCCGGCCGGTCGGGGTTGTCGCGGTTGTGCGCGGCCAGTTCCTCGGTGATGCGGTGCAGCCATTCGTCGAGCACCCCAGACGGCCGTGCATTGAGCGCCGGGAAGCTGCCGATAATCCCGGCCTTGCACTGCGCGATCACCAGATCGGGGGTCGAAATGATGAACAGCGGGGAGCCGATAACGGGCAGGCGCAGGCGGTCGAACGGAGCAGGCAATGGCATCGGCTTGGAATTCCCCATCTATGGTTTCGGTTTCTCTATGAGACGCACTTTGCCCTGTCGAGGGGATCTGCGCGGTATCGCTGTTGTTGCGGCAGCTTGGACCGCTTGGACCACAGTCCTGGTCTAAAAAAATGGAGCTGTGATTTGGCGGTGCTGGGCGGCGGACGGACGTGCTGAAAAGCTGGCCATGCGCGAAGGTTAGCAGGCCCGCAGCGAGTAGGAAAATCGCCCGATCTCACTTCCCGCTCAATAAGCCCTTCCCCGTGGAGAAGGGTTGGGATGGGGGTTCTGCCCTATCGAGCGTGGAACCCCCACCCCAAAACCTCTCCCCGCGGCAGAGGGGAGCCATGGTCGGCATCATTGCATGCTGCTATAGCCTCCTGTCATGTCCGCCACCATAATCGGCCTCGCCAGCGACACCGCGCACCGCTTCTCGAAAGAGCCGCGCCAAAGCCTGACCCTGCTCGCGGGGCTGGGCGCCGCGGGCGATGCCCACGCTGGACGCACAGTGCAGCATCTCTCACGCGTGAAGCAGGACCCGAGCCAGCCAAATCTGCGGCAAGTCCACCTGATCCACGCAGAACTGTTCGACGAACTGGCGCACAAGGGTTTCGCGATCGCGCCGGGACAAATGGGCGAGAACGTGACGACATGTGGCATCGACCTGCTCGGCCTGTCCGCAGGCACACGGCTGCGGCTCGGCGGAGAGGCGGTGATCGAGATCACCGGCCTGCGCAATCCGTGTCACCAGCTCAATGGGCTCGCTTCAGGACTGATGGCTGCGACGCTGGACCAGGATGCGGATGGTGAGCTGATCCGCAAGGCCGGGGTAATGGCGGTGGTGATCGTGGGTGGAGCTATCACAGTCGGAGACGCAATCACGCTTGAATCGGTCCCGCTAATCTACGAGCCGCTGGGCCCGGTCTAGGCCACGCGGACGAATTCGAACCCGGACGATCGGCCGCTATAGAGCGCCGGTTCGACGTGGTGCATGACTGATTTGGGGGTGCAAAGCGGACATAAAGCTCACTCCGCATTGTAGCGGGCGCGAAAGAGTGTGCAGCCAACCACATCACCGTGAGACTCAAAATTTACGCGAATTTAACGATAATTCCATAAATAATTCGCATGATCCTAGGCAATTCTACTACGGATGGGGATAGGACTATCGTGCCGGATGACGCCGGACGACTGTTCCGGCTGGACGGTTTGCGCGGCGTTGCTGCTGCCGGTGTCCTGATACACCATATTTTGCTTTTCTACGCGCCCTGGCAGTTTTCTGCTGCGCCGTTCGCGCAAATAGCCGTTTGGATTCAACACTATGGCTGGACGCTGGTAGACTTGTTCTTTGTCCTTTCGGGTTATGTTTTCGCGCAGGTCTATCTGCGTGACGAGACGCTGCGCAGCCAGAAAGGATTGGCTTCGTTCTGGGTTGCGCGCATCGCGCGGTTGTGGCCGCTTCACCTGACGATGTTGGTACTGATTGCCATTGTCCATCCGGCGAACCAAGCAAACACAGTCTATGCATTTTTGGCGCATCTGGCCATGCTACAAGCCTTCGTCTTACCCGTCGCGGGCACATTCGACGGGTCGAGTTGGTCGCTCACGGTCGAAGTCTTATGTTACGCAATTTTTGCCACAGCCTATGCTCATGGTCGCCGAGCGTTGTTGTGGACTACTGCACTTATGATCGTTGTAGCACTGATCAGCCAGGCTTTGATCAGTCACGCCGGAGGGCCATTCGCCGGCAGCGTGTTCCGCCGCGGCCTGCTGGGCTTCTTCCTCGGGCAAGCTCTGTGGCGTTGTCGTGGCCAGCTGGCAAAAATACCGATATTTGTTCTCGCGGCCAGCCTTCTCGCAGGGTTTTCGATCGAAGCAGGGCCGTATAGTCCAGTCCTTCCCCTCACGCTGCTGAGCTGGCCTTCGGCCTTGTTACTCGCTTTGCGTTTGAAGGTGATGGAATCTCCGCCGATGGTCTGGCTGGGTGACCGCAGTTATGGGATCTATCTCATCAATCTGCCGCTCACTCAGGCGGTGGTTAGCATTTGCGCAGGCCATGAACTAGGCACCGCGCAGATTGTGACAATCCAGCTAGCGATTGTCGTCACGGCCTTGTTGGCAGCCGAATTATCGTTCCGATGGATCGAGGCACCCTCTCGCCGGGCGATCCGTCAAGTCTGGAAAAGGCATGAAGGCCGTAGCAGCGAAAACTCAGGTCCCTTGGCAGGGACACGCGGCTCAGTATGATCGCCGCGGGTGAGGTGACGTACTAGCTCCAGATTAGTGGCTGGTGCGCTAATGTCCGAGAGGATTCGCGTTTCCGTCCTGCTCCCGTCCGCAATTGGGGCGCGTGGCGGACGTCAAAATGAGCTTGGCTCAATGACCGCAATCGGGCCGTAACCGCACAGACCGCTTTTGTTTGAAAATCTCGAATAGCGGACATGAGGCTCTCGTCTCAACTTTCCACCCCCGCCTCTAACTCCCTGCCTCGACGCTCACGCTGCCGCTGCGTTCCAGCTTGCCCCAGCCGACCACCTTGCCGCGCAGCGCCGCGCTGATCGAGCGGATCACCACGCTGTACATCAGCTGGCGATAAACGAACCGCTGCGCCAGCATCAGGAAGCCGGGGAAACGCTGCCGCGTCGGTTCGAGCCGGTAAGCGATCCACCCCGCTAAGAGATCGATCGAGACAAACGCCGCCCAGTAGACCGCAAGCCGCAGCACGTCGCTCTGGGTCTGGTCCCAGCCGTGCTGCTGGACCCGCATTACCGTTCCGACCACCGATACGATCAGCGCCAGGTCGATCATCGGCGAGATCGCCGCGAACACGATCTGGAACAGCCAGGCCTGCGGCATGCCGAACCACGCGAGCCCGCGCGGGTTGCCGGTGATGAGCACCATGCGGTGCTTCCACAGGCACTGCAGCGTGCCGAACGACCAGCGATAGCGCTGCTTGCTCAGCGCGGAGAAGGTCTCCGGGGCCTCGGTCAGGGCAATCGCCTCGACATCGTAGGCGACCCGCCAGCCGAGCCGCTGGATTGCGATTGTCAGGTCCTGATCTTCGGCCAGGGTATCTTCGGGATAGCCGCCCACCGCATCGAGCGCCTGCCGCCGCCAGGCTCCGACTGCGCCGGGAACTACGGTGATCGCTCGCAGCGCATCGAGCGCGCGGCGTTCGACGTTCTGCGCGGTGACATATTCGATCGCCTGCCAGCGGGTGACCAGATTGACCTTGTTGCCGACCCGCGCATTGCCTGCGACCGCGCCGATCAGCGGGTCTTCGAACCAGCGCACCAGCTTGGGGATCGTATCCTCAAGGAACTGGGTATCGGCATCGAGCGCGATGATCACTTCGCCGCGTGCCTGCCGTAGCGCACGATTGAGTGCGCTGGCCTTGCCGCCGTTGTCCATGGTCAGCAGCGTCACCCGCGGATCGTTTCCGAAGTGCTGGCGGACCAGCGCGCTGGTGGCGTCTTTCGAGCCATCGTCGGCCACGATCACCTGCAGCGCCGGATAGGAGCTCGCAAGGACGCGTTCCAACGAACTGATGATCACGCGTTCTTCGTTATAGGCGGGGATGATCACCGAAACCGAGGGCAAGTAGTCGCTGTCTGCGGGTGCGCGCGAGACCCGGTCGAGCAGCGCCAGCGCGGTCATGACCACCGCGCGCGCAATCCCCAGGGCGATCGCGAAGAAGAACAGCCAACGGATGGTATAGCCGATCCCGGCGAGCAAGACGAAGATGCCCACGTCGGTACCCACCGCCAGCCGATCGGTGCTGGCGACCAGCGGCATCAGGGCATCGTGCTTTGCCCCGACCAGATCGCCGATCGAAACAAGGTGGTAACCGTCGGCGCGGAGCCGGTCGATGATCTGCGGCAGCGCGGCGATGGTTTGTTCGCGGTTGCCGCCGCCATCGTGCAGCAGCACGATGTTGCCGCTGTGCTCGGTGGTCGCGGCATGGACCTGCGCCAGCGTAGTATCGACGATCTGCTGCACCCCGGGGCGCCGCCAGTCGCCCGGATCGACGTGCAGGCCGACAATCGTATAGCCCAGGTTTTGGGCAATCGCGGCCGGTTGCAGTTCGTCTGCGGTGGTCGGCTCGGCGTCACCGAAATAGGGCGCGCGGAACAGCTTGGTTGAGCGCCCGGTATAGGCCTCGATCAGGCGCTGCGTGGCATTGAGTTCAAGCTCGGTGCCGAACGGAGTGACCTGCGCGAGGTTGGGGTGGGTGTAGCTGTGATTGCCGATCTCGAACCCGTCGGCGGCGATGCGGCGCAGGATGCCGGGATGCTCCAGACCGTTCTCGCCGATGATGAAGAAGGCGGCGGGCGCGTGTTTCTGCTCGAGGATGTCGAGGATCTTCGGCGTAACGTCAGGGTCTGGCCCATCATCGAAGGTCAGCGCGATATTACTGCTATTGGCCGCGCCGGAGCGTTCGATTTCATACGGCATCGGCAGCGCGCGGTAGCTTTCGCCGGTGATCAGGTTCCCGGTGAAATTGATCTGCCGCGCGCCGCTCGATGGACTGGCGGCGATGCGCAGGACTTCGCCGTTACTGGCCACGTCGGCGCCCTTGGCCGGGGATATCGCCGAAAGATCGGGCAAGCGCCCAGCGCGGCTGGCGGAGAGCGCTTCCCAGAACCCCGGATCCTCACTGCCCAGCCGCCACAAGGCAACTCCGGCGACCCCGCGCAGCTGGCTGAGCTGGTTCCAGCTGGCCGCCGCGTCGAGCATCCAGACGGTGTGCTTCACCGCGTTATCCTCGAACGCGTAGCCCGAATTGCCGCTGGCTGGATCGAACTGCACCGCTGCGTCGCTGTCATGCGCGGCGAGCCAGGCTTCGTCGAGCGTCATCGATTCCGCTTTGCCGCCCGACCAATCGTAGGCGTAGCTGCCGATCGCGATCACCAGTTTGCCGGCCGGGATTTTGGCCCGGGCATTGGCAAGGCGCGCGGCGAACCAGGCGTTCGAGGCGATCGGCCCGGCTTCGCCGCCTTGCCAGTGCTCGTCATAATCCATCACGAAGACGGTGTCGGTGGCAGCGGCGAAGCGGGTGAGATCCCAATCGGGATCAGCGGCAGGAGCGGTCAGCCCGACCCCAAGCCCGGCTTCGGCGAAGCGGTGATGGCCCCGCGCGAGCATCGCGAGGTACCGCGGAACGCTGGCCTGCGGCAGGTTTTCGATATCGAACACCACGCCGTTCCAGCCGCCTTGCCGGGCCTGCATGATGACCGCGTCAACCAGTGCATCGGCGCGGACCGGGCTGGCCAGCAGGCTCGTCATCCCGGCGCCTGAGAATGCATCATTCTCGATATTCTGGACCATCAGCAGCATCGCGGGATGGTGGAGCGAACTGGCGAGCTGGCTGTGCAGGCGAACGTCGGGATCGATGTTGAGCGAACTGCTTGCGGTGTTGATTGTCGCGTCCGCCGCGACCACCGTGTCCAGATCGTTCCAGTGATCGTGCAGCGAGGTCGCGCTTTCCTCGTCCCACGGCACATAGAACCCGATCCGTTGCGGCAGGTTGCCGGCATGAGCGGGCGCCAGCCGGGGCAACTGGTGGCGGATTCGGGCGATGTGCGTGATGAACGGCAGCGGCTGTTCGCGCTCGCGGTCGAAAGCCAGCGCGGTCGCCGCGGGAACCTCAACCAGCGTCGCAGCAAAGCTGACTGCGGCGAGCAGGATCAGGACCAGCAGGCCAAGCGCGATCCGCCCGACCAGCCGGCGCCGGCGGCCGGTTTCGTCAAAGAAAATCGGTGACGTCATCTAGCTTGCCCCTCACCAGCATCCGGGCGCCAAGTAAAGTTACACCGCCGTCATGTATCGGAAACTAGTCCCAGACTTGCCGGTAAAGTGCCGCGATATCATCAATTTCCGGCACGCGCGGGTTGTTGGCGGGCGAGCCTGAAGCGAGCGCTTGCTGCGCCATGAGCGGGATCAGGTCGTCCCACCGCGCGCGCTCGATCCCATAGTCCGCAGGCGAGGGGACGGCGAGGTCGGCGTTGATCCGGTGCAGCGCCTCGACCAGCGCGCCGACCGCCGGCTGGTCGCTCTCCTCGTCACCGGCCAGCGCCATCGCCCGCGCGCAGGCGGCGTAGCGCGGCAACGCGGCGGGTGCGGACCACTGGGTGATTGCCGGGAACAGCATCGCGTTGGACAGCCCGTGGCTGACATGGAAGTGCGCGCCGATCGGACGGCTCATCCCGTGGACCAGCGCCACCGAACTGTTCGAAAAGGCGATCCCGGCTTGCAATGCGCCGAGCATCAGCGCCTCGCGCGCGGGCCGGTCTTGCGGATCGGCGCAGGCGCGGGGGAGGTTGGGCCAGATCAGCCGCATCGCCGAGAGCGCTATGCTGTCGGCAAACGGATTGGCGCGTTTGGAAACGTATGCCTCGACGGCATGGACCAGGCTGTCGATCCCCGTATCGGCGGTCAGCCGCACGGGCTTGGTCAGGGTGAGTTCGTAGTCGACCAGCGCGATCAGCGGAAGGTAGGCGAGGCCTGCGCAAAGCATCTTCTCGTCGGTTTCGGCATCGGTGATCACGGTGAACCGCGTCGCCTCGCTGCCAGTGCCTGCGGTGGTGGGAATGGCGATCACCGGCAGGCCGGGCTGGTCCTCTTGATGCGGTGCCTTCAGCTCGGGAATGGCGCGATCCCGCCGCACCGCGATCATCTTGGCGCTGTCGATCGGGCTCCCGCCGCCGAGACCGATCACGCAATCGTGGTCGCCGCCCGCCAGGAAGGCGCAGCCTGCATCGATCGAAGTAACAGTTGGGTCAGGCACGACCCCGGTGAACGAGCGGAAGGCCAACCCCGCGCCGCCCAGCATCGCCTCGACCCGGCCCAGCACACCTGAGCTTCCCATCCACGCATCGGTCACGATCAGCGGGCGCGACAGGCCCGCCGCCGCCAGCACTTCTGGCAGTTCATTCAGCACCCCGCCGCCAATGCGGATCGTGCGCGGCAGGTGGATCGCGGCCATCAGCTCAGCAAATGCTCGATGCCATAGAACCGCGCGGCGTTGCCGGCGTAAAGCGCAGCCTTGTCTTCGGCCGAGGCGCTGCGGGTGAGGTGCTTGAACGCGTTCCACAGCACCGCATAACTCGCGCCCCACTTGTCGACCGGGTAATTGCTTTCGAACATCGCGCGGCGCGGGCCGAAGGCTTCGATGCAGGTTTCGATATAAGGCCGCCACATCGCCGCCAGCGTTTCAGAGCCCAGTCCCGCCGCCGGGCCGTGATCGGGCATTCCGGCGAATGACATGGCGAGACCGCCGAGCTTGACCATCACATTGGGGCACTGGCCCAGTTCCTTGATCAGCGCGCGCCAGGTGTCGAACCGTTCGGGCAGCTTGCCGTGATAGCTGGCCATGCCGAGCGGCGTGCCGCAGTGGTCAAGCACGATCGGCTGGTCGGGGAAGGCGCGCGCGAGGCTCAGCACATCGCCAAGCTGCGGTTCGAGCAGCCAGGCATCGAAAGTCAGCCCGCGCTTGCCGAGTTCGGCGAAGCCTTCGCGGACCTTGGCGTCGAGATAGAGCCCCTGCGGCGCGTGGAACGGAGGACCGAGTACCTCAGGATCTGCGTCCCAGGCCGCTGCATGGCGGATCCCCTTGAACCGCGGGCTCGCCGCCGCGAGCGCATCCAGCACCGCGCCCGCTGCGCTACCGCGGGTGAGGTCGGCATGGCCGATGATCGCCTCGCACAGCCGTGCCGGGCCATAGAGTCCGCTCGCACTCTGCGCGGCAACCCCGTTCACGAATTCGACCTCGCCGACGACCTTCAGCTCATCGCTCACCGCCGAATTGTAGAACGCCCCGCATTCCATAAACACGGTGCCGACCACGTTGTGGCCGCAGCCAATCTCGGCCTGGATTTCGTCGAAGGTGTAATAGGGCGTCAACGCGATCGACGCGATGAACGGGTGCAGCGGTTCGGGGAAGGCGCCCATCAACGGGCGCAGGTCCCACAAGTGATGGTGTGGATCGATGATTGCCAATTCTGGTTCAAGGATATCTTCGCTCATGTCAGGTCTCTCCACTCTTTGGCTGCAGCTTATGACCGCCTTGGCGTTTGACAAGCGCTGATCGGCTCCGCATTAACCGCTTGATTAAAAAAGTGGAGAAAGCGATGGCATCCGATACGGATTTCACCGGCAAGCGCGTGCTGGTGGTGGGCGGATCGAGCGGGATCGGCAACGGTATCGCGCATGGCTTCCGTCTGCGCGGTGCCCAGGTCCACGTCTGGGGCACCCGCGCCACTGCCGCCGAATACGATCCCGCTGACGGTTCGGATCTGAGCGGGCTGGGCTACACCTGTGTCGATGTCGGCGATCCCGACGCTGTCGCTTCCGCGCCGCTGCCGTTCGACGGCCTTGACGTATTGGTGCTGTGCCAGGGCACTGTGGTCTACCGGCGCGGCGAATTTGCGCGCGAAGGGTGGGACCGGGTCATGGCGGTCAACCTGGACAGCCTGATGCACTGTGCCAACAAGTTCCGCGATCAGCTCGCCGCCGCGCGGGGCAGCGTGATCATCGTCAGCTCGATCTCGGGCTACAAGGCCAACATCGGCAATCCTGCCTATGCCGCATCGAAAGCCGGAGCGATCAGCCTGACCAAGACGCTGGGCCAGGCCTGGGCGCCGCTCGGCATCCGGGTCAACGGCCTCGCCCCGGGGCTGGTCGATACCAAGCTGACCAAGGTCACCACTGACAATCCCGAGCGCCTCGCCGGCGCGCTCGCCCGTATTCCCGATGGCCGCATGGGCACGCCCGATGACATGGCCGGCACTGCGATTTTTCTGGCGAGCCCGCTCGCTTCCTACGTCACCGGCCACACGATCGTGGTCGATGGCGGGCTGTCTCTCTGAAAGGCGACAAAATGAACTTCGAACACAGCGACAAGGTCAAAGGCCTGCTGGCCCAGGTCAGCGCTTTCATGGACGCGCACATCTATCCCAATGAGGAAGCCTATCACCAGTTCGTCACCGACCACGCCAACCAGTGGCAGGAATGGCCGGGGATGGAAGACCTCAAAGCCAAGGCCCGAGCCGAAGAGCTATGGAACCTGTTCCTGCCGCACGAATACGGCGCATTCTCGCCCGGTCTGACCAACCTTGAATATGCCCCGATCGCCGAGCTGCTTGGCCGCGTACCGTGGTCGAGCCAGGTGCTGAACTGCTCCGCGCCCGATACCGGCAATATGGAAGTGCTGGCCAAGTTCGGTTCGCCCGAACAGCAGGACAAGTGGCTAAAGCCCTTGCTCGATGGCACGATCCGCTCAGCCTATGTGATGACCGAACCGCAGGTCGCTTCGTCCGACGCGACCAACCTTGAGCTGTCGATCACCCCTGATGGTGACGACTATGTGCTCAACGGCCGCAAGTGGTGGATCTCCAACGCGATGCACCCGCGTTGCGACATCTGGATCGTCATGGGCAAGACCGATTTCGATGCGCCGCGCCATGCGCAGCACTCGCAGATTCTGGTCGAGCCCGGCACACCCGGGATCACCATCGTGCGGCACCTGACCGTGTTCGGATCGCACAACTCGCCCGGCGGTGAGGTTGAGCTGCGGTTCGACAATGTCCGAGTGCCCAAAGGCAACCTGATCCTGGGCGAAGGCAGGGGCTTCGAAATTGCGCAGGGCCGGCTCGGGCCGGGGCGCATCCACCACTGCATGCGCTCGATCGGCCAAGCGCAGCGCGCGCTCGAGATCATGGCGCGGCGGGCGGAAAGCCGGGTGGCGTTCGGCAAGAAACTCTCCGACCAGTCGTCGATCCGGCAGGACATCGCGCGCAGCTTCTGCGAGGTCGAGATGACCCGGTTGCTGACGCTCAAGGCCGCCGATGCGATGGACCGCTATGGCAACAAGGTCGCCAAGGACCTGATCGCCGCGATCAAGGTGGTTGCCCCGCAGATGGCGCAGACCGTGTGCGACCGTGCGATCCAGGTCCACGGCGGCATGGGCGTTTCGGACGATACCCCGATTGCCCGGTTCTTCACCTTGAACCGCTTCGTGCGTATCGCTGACGGGCCGGACGAGGTCCACATGAGCCAGCTCGGCAAGTCGAAGATCAAGGAATACGTCGCGATGAACGAGCGCTAAGGCGATGAAAGCCCTGACATACCATGGCGCCCGCGATGTGCGCTTCGAGACGATGGTCGATCCCGTGCCGCAGTCGGACCGCGATGCGGTGGTCAAGGTCACCGCATGCTCGATCTGCGGGAGCGATCTCCACATCTATCACGGCCACGGTTTCAGCGAGGACGTCGGTTTCTGCGTCGGTCACGAGGCGGTGGGCGAGGTGGTTGAGGTCGGCCGCGCTGTCAGTCGGATCAAGGTGGGCGACAAGGTCATGCTGCCTGCCGCGGTGGGCTGCGGGGCGTGCCGTTCGTGCCTGTCCGGCAATGTCACCAATTGCGAATTCGGGGCAGGGGCCTGCTATGGCCTGTCGGCGCGGCTGCAAGGCTCGCAGGCCGAAGCGGTGCGGGTTCCGGCGGCGGACATGAACGTGGTTGTGGTGCCTGACGGGGTCTCGATGGACCAGGCCCTGATGATGACCGATGCGATGGCCACAGCGTGGTACGGCGCGCGGCGGGCCGATATCAAACCGGGCTGCAGCGTGGCGATCATCGGGCTGGGGCCGATCGGGCTGATGGCGGTGGAAGCCGCCTTCGTGATGGGCGCGCACGTGGTCTACGCGATCGATCCGATTGTCGAGCGCCGCGCGCTGGCGGCCGAGTCCGGGGCGATTGCGCTACATCCGGCGGACGCACTCGAAACGATCCGCGAGGCGACCCACGGCAAGAAGATCGAATGCGTGGTTGAGGTGGTCGGCAGCGATGCGACGGTCGATCTGGCGCTGCGGCTGGTGGCGCGGCGCGGCACCGTTTCGGTGATCGGAGTGCAGCAATCGAAGCGTTATGCGTTCCCGCTCGAACGCGCATTCGGTGCCGGGCTGACCTTCCGCGCCGGGACTTGCTCGGTGCCAGAGGAGCTGCCGGCACTGTTCCCGCTGGTCCAGTCGGGGCGGCTGCGCCCCGAAAAATACATCAGCCACCGCTTGCCGCTGAGCCAGGGGGCCGAGGCGTATCGCCTGTTTGAGGCGCGCGAGGCAGGCGCGCTCAAGATGGTGCTGGCGCCGGACTAGCAACCGCTGCTATTTCACCATTTGCATGGCAATCGAATCCACCGACAATCCCGCATCACTTGAGCGCGCAGCTCTGTCGCGTGCGCTGGTCGGCGTTGCCCGGCAGGACCGCGCAGCCCTCCAGGAAGTCTATCGCCGCACCTCGCGGAAGCTTTTTGGCATCTGCCTGCGTATCTTCGGTGAACGGGCCGATGCGGAGGACGCGATGCAGGACGTATACATCACGATCTGGAACCGCGCGGGCAGCTTTGACCCAGCGCGCGGCAATCCGATCACCTGGCTCGCGACGCTGACGCGCAATCGCGCGATCGATATCCTGCGTGCTTCGGGCCGCCGCCCGACCGCGCCGATCGAATTGGCCGCCGAAGTTGCCGACGAACGCCCCGATGCCGAGGCGCAGCTGCTCGAACAGGGCGAGGACGCGCGGATCAACCACTGCATCGAAGGCCTCGCCAAGAGCGACGCGCAGATGATCCGCACTGCCTTTTTCGAAGGTTCGACCTATGCCGATCTGGCCGCGCGGATTTCTTTGCCGCTGGGTACGGTCAAGAGCCGGATCCGCCGCGCGCTGCTCAAGCTTCGGGAGTGTCTGTCATGAACGATGACGACGACCTGCTCGCCGCCGAACTTGCGCTCGGCCTGATCGAAGATCCGGCGGCGGCATCGCGCCGCGCCCAGGATGCTGATTTCGCCGCGCGAGTTGCCTGGTGGGAAGCGCACTTCGCTGGGCTAGCGGCTCCGGTGGGGCTGGAACCCTCGGCGCAACTGTGGCCGCGCATCGACGCGCGATTGCCGCAGAATGATAATACGCCCGGCAACGTCTTGTGGTGGAAGCTGACCAGCGGCGCGCTCGCAGCGGTCGCCGCGATCTCATTGTTCATGCTCGCCCAGCGGCCACAGATCGAACTGCCGCCGCAACCCGGCGCGCCTGCCGTCGCCAGTCTGGCGGGGGAAACCGGCAGTGCGATGGCGATCAGCTATGACAGCGCGACGCGGCGGATGGCAATTGCCCCGATCGCGCTCGATCCGGGCAAGGGCGATGCCGAACTGTGGGTGATCCCGGTCGGGGCCGAAAAGGCGGTGTCGCTGGGCGTGTTCGATGCGCGCAAGCCCAGCTCGCACCAGCTCAATCCGGCACAGGCGCGGCTGGTTGCGGCGGGCGCGACCTTTGCGGTCTCGCTTGAACAGCGCGGCGGTTCGCCGACCGGGCAGCATGTCGGGCCGATCGTGGCGAGCGGAAAACTCGTCGAGACATAAATTTTGCACCGTGAGTGCATCCGCGTGGGAGACCGCGCCGTACCTTGAATGCTGGAGCAATTGGACGCCCGGCACTCAAGGAGGATTACCCCATGAACTTCAAGCTCACCCTGGCTGCCACTGCGCTGGCGCTGGCCGTCGCCCCTGCCGTTGCCGGCAACATGCATTACCCGATGGTCGGCGGCGCCGCGATGTACCCGACCAAGAATATCGTCGAAAATGCGGTCAATTCGAAGGATCACACCACGCTGGTCGCTGCCGTCAAGGCTGCGGGCCTGGTCGATACCCTGGCGAGCCCAGGACCGTTCACTGTCTTCGCGCCGACCAACGCCGCTTTCGCCAAGCTCCCCGCCGGCACGGTCGACACCCTGCTCAAGCCTGAGAACAAGGGCACGCTCACTGCAGTGCTGACTTACCACGTGGTTGCCGGCCGGGTGACCAGCACCGACCTCGTCAAGCTGATCGCCAAGGGTCACGGCAAGGCTGTCGTCACCACCGTCAACGGCGAGAAGCTGACCGCGCGCAAGAAGGGCAACACGATTACCCTGACCGACGCCAAGGGCGGTGTGGCCAAGGTGACCCAGGCCAATGTCATGCAGTCGAACGGCGTGATCCACGTGATCGACCACGTGCTGCTGCCGTAATTCGCCTTGGCGTGCGCGACCTTGCCGCCGCGTGCGCCGGGACGAGCCTTGCCGGCGACCGGATTCCCCCTCGGTCGCCGGCGGGTTCGTCCCCTAGACCGCCACCGCATTGGCCGCGCTAAGCACCGCGCGGACACTCGCGGTGGCGACGTCTTCGTCGATACCTACGCCCCACACGGTCTTGCCGTCCGGCCCCACGCATTCGACATAGGCCGCCGCCCGCGCATCCGAGCCTGCGGTCATCGCGTGCTCGGTATAGTCCTTCACATCGAGCTGCACCCCGAAGGTGTCGGCAATCGTCGCCACGACCGAGCTAATCAGCCCGTTGCCGCGGCCCGAGACCGATTGTTCCTTGTCGTCCACTGCGATTTTCCCGGCGAATACCCGGGTGCCGTCGCTCGCCTTGGTTTCCTCGTAATCGAGCAGCTGGAAGTGCTGCGGGGTGCCAACATGGTAGACCCGCTGGAACACCTGCCAGATATCATCGGCAAACAGTTCACGCCCGGCAGAATCGGCTAGTTCCTGGACGTGGCCCGAAAAATGCGCCTGCATCTTCTTGGGAAGCTTGAGGCCCTGATCCTGTTCGAGCACCCAAGCGAAGCCGCCTTTGCCGCTTTGCGAGTTGACCCGGATCACTGCCTCGTAATCGCGGCCAAGGTCGGCCGGGTCGATCGGCAGGTAAGGCATCTCCCAGGTCTCGTCGTTCTGCTGCTCGCGCGCGGCGAAACCCTTCTTGATCGCATCCTGATGGCTGCCCGAGAACGAGGTGTAAACGAGTTCGCCCACGTAAGGGTGGCGCGGGTGGATCGGCAGCTGGTTGCAATAGGCAACGGTCGCGGCGATCTCATCGATGTTCGAGAAATCGAGGCCTGGATCAACACCTTGCGTGTACATGTTAAGAGCGACTGTGACCAAGTCGCAGTTGCCGGTGCGTTCGCCATTGCCGAACAGACAGCCTTCTACCCGGTCCGCCCCGGCCATCAGGCCCAGTTCGCAGGCCGCGATCCCGGTGCCGCGATCATTGTGGGTGTGGAGCGAGATCACCACTGCCTCGCGGTTGGGGATCAGCCGTCCGAACAGTTCGATCTGGTCGGCATAGACGTTGGCGGTGGCGCATTCGACCGTCGCGGGCAGGTTGAAAATGATCGGCTTATCGGCGGCGGGCTGAAGCACCTCCATCACCGCCGCGCAGACTTCGACCGAGTATTCGACTTCGGCGGTCGAGAAGGTTTCGGGGCTGTATTCGAAGGTCCAGTCGGTGGCGTGGTACTTCGCCGCCTGGTCGCGCAGCACCTTGGCTCCCTCGATCGCGATGGCCTTGATCTCGTCCTTGCTCATCCCGAACACAATCCGGCGCCAGGCGGGCGAAACGGCGTTGTAGAGGTGGACGATCGCCTTGCTCGAACCTTCGAGGCTGGCGAACGAGGTTTCGATCAAGTCGCGGCGTGACTGGGTGAGGACCTGGATGATCGTGTCCTCAGGCACCTTGCCGTTCTTGACCAACCCCGAGATGAAATCGAAATCGATCGCGCCCGAAGCTGGGAAGCCAACCTCGATCTCCTTGCAGCCGACTTTGAGCAGCAGGTCGAAGAAACGCATCTTCTTTTCGGCGCCCATCGGGTCGATCAGCGCCTGATTGCCGTCGCGCAAGTCGGTTGAAAGCCAGCGCGGCGCTTCGGTGATGACCTGCGAGGGCCAAGTTCGGTCGGGCAAATTGATCGGCGGGAAAGCGCGGTACTTGGCCGCGGGGTTTTTCAACATGGTCATGGTCTGGATCTCTGGATTGGCAGTGCGATTACGGTGCGGAGGTTACTCTCCCTTGGGTGCCGCCAGGTGCCGCCCAAGTGACACACCAGCTCACGCCCAAGGGCGGATAAGTCGCAGGGTAAGGCCAAGCAG
>JANYEY010000043.1 GCA_025359685.1 Sphingomonadaceae bacterium
CGATGATCTCGGCCGAAACCACGACACCCTTGATGTCCTTGATTTCGCCGCCGTCACCGGCCAGCAAAACGTCGCCCAGCGTGATGGTTTCACCGGCTTCACCAGCCAGCTTTTCAACCGCGATCTTGTCTCCGGCGGCAATCCGGTATTGCTTGCCGCCCGTACGCACTACAGCGAACATGGTGCTTTTATCCGTTCATTTCATCAAACTGCCCGGCCAATCGGACAGCGTACCGACCCCCGCCTGACGGCAGGTAGCCAGAAGAAAGCGCGCCCTAGATGAAGCGGAGCGGAGTGTCAACGGCGAGATTGCGCGGTTTACATTGCCATGCACAAGGCCGGGTTGCTAAGGCTGCACAATGCTTTCGCGATCCCTTGCCCTGGCCGTGCCGACCCTGCTGCTGCTCACCGGCTGTGCAACCGACAAGAACCAATATCCCTCGCTCGCGCGTCGCCCGGCAGAGCGGCTGACCGCCAGTTTCGACACGCCCCCCGCCCCGGTCGAGATCGTCCGCCCGGCACCGCCCACGGCGGTTACCGACAAATTGGGCGGTCTGGTCAATGCGGCTCAGGCGGCCAATGCCAAGTTCGGCACCCGCGAGGCCCGTGCGCGCTCGGTCGTGGGGTCTGCGGCGGGCGCAAAGATCGGCAGCGAATCGTGGGCCACTGCAGCAATTGCCGTAGCTGAACTCGAAGCCGCGCGTGCCGAAGCGATGGTGGCGCTGTCCGATCTCGATATGCTGTTCAACGAAGCCAGTGTGAACGGTCAGGAGGCCGGCAGCATAGGCGCGGCGCGCGACAAGGTGATCGGCCTAGTTGCCCGGCAGGACCGGGTGCTGGCCGAGCTCAGGACCCGGTTGGGCAGTTAGGCCCAGCGCTGAACCGCGGTGTAATCATCGGGGCGCGGTTCAATCCACTGCCACTTGCCAGCACGGCGTTCGCGCTTCCAGAACCACGATTCGCTCTTGAGATGGTCCATCGCATAATCGACCGCGGCAAAGGCCTGGCGGCGATGCGGTGCGGCGGCGGCAACCAGCACGATTGGTTCGCCCGGGGCCATCTGCCCGGTGCGATGCAGGATCAACATGCCATCAAGCTGCCAGCGCGACTGACACAGCTGCGCCAGATCGCGCATGCCCGGCAGCGTCAGCGGAGCATAATGGCGCAGTTCGAGCAGTTCGGTACCCTGCCCGCGCACCTGGCCTAGGAAACTGGCGATCCCGCCTGATCCGGAATGCGCCGCATAGAACTCCGCCAATTCATGCTCTGGCTCGAAGCGCGCATCGAGCAGGCGGACGTCGCTTGCCATGTCAGCCGCCGCTGACGGGCGGGAGAAAGGCGAGCTCGTCGCCTTCACTCAGCACGATCCCGCCACGTTCGGCGATCAGCACGCCGTTGTGCGCCATGCGCACCCGTTCCCCCAGCAAGGCGACTGCCAGATCAGGTTCGAGCGTACCCAGCACTGTTTCCAGAGGACCGGGCGCTACTTCACGCTCCGCGCACCCGGCGGCATCTTCAAGCCGCCCCAGGAACACCAACCGCGCCGCCACGGTCAGCCTCCGGTCAGCGACATGTGCCGCGGCAGGGCCGGAGCCGCACCGGGCGCGCGAATCGCAAAGTGGTGGCGCTCCGGCTTGATCGCCATGGCCCGATCGAGCGCGGCGGATAGCTGAGCGTCGTGATCGTCGCTGCGCAAGGCGGCGCGCAGGTCGACCTGCTCGGTCCCACCGAGGCAGGCGTAAAGCTGCCCGGTCGCAGTTACCCGCACCCGGTTGCAACCTTCGCAGAAGTTGTTGGTCAGCGGCGTGATCAGCCCCAGCCGGCCGCCGGTCTCCGCCACATCGAAATAGCGTGCCGGGCCGCCGCTGCGGTGAGCACTGGAGGCCAGAGTAAAGCGCTGTTCAAGCTGTTGGCGCACCGCATCGAGCGGCAGGTAATGGTCGAACCGGTCGGTCTCGACCTCGCCCAGCGGCATGACCTCGATCATGGTCAGGTCAAAGCCTTGCCCGTGCGCCCAGGCGATCAGGTCCGGCAGTTCGGCTTCGTTGACGCCCTTCAGCGCAACGGTGTTGATCTTGACCTTGAGGCCCGCCGCCTTTGCCGCAGCGAGCCCTTCGAGCACCTGCGGCAAGCTGTCGCGCCGGGCTAGCTCAGCAAAGCGCGTGCGGTCCAGCGTATCGAGCGAGACATTGACCCGGCGTACGCCTGCAGCGGCCAGATCATCGGCAAAGAGCGCAAGCCGGGTACCGTTGGTGGTCAGGGTCAGTTCTTCCAGACCCTCCCCGACTTGCCGTCCCAGGGCGCGGACCAGCTCGATCATGTCACGCCGGACCAGCGGTTCGCCGCCGGTGAGGCGAATCTTGGTCACCCCGCGCGCGATGAAGCCCAGC
This sequence comes from Sphingomonadaceae bacterium, assembly GCA_025359685.1. Classification (GTDB taxonomy): domain Bacteria; phylum Pseudomonadota; class Alphaproteobacteria; order Sphingomonadales; family Sphingomonadaceae; genus Novosphingobium. The sequence continues at coordinate 2,391 of JANYEY010000043.1, forward strand.
GCGAGCTGGTGCAGTTCTTCCAGGCTGAGCACTTCGCTGCGCGGCAGGAAGGTCTGCCGCTCGGGCATGCAATAGGAACAGCGCAAGTCGCAGCGGTCGGTTACCGACAGCCGCAGGTAGCTGATCCGGCGCTTGAACTGGTCGATGAGAGGCTGCGGTGTGGTCATCCCGGCGACTGTATCACAGCACCCGCACCCACGTCATCAAGTGGCAGGTACTGCCCGGTGACACCTTCGGCCGCTTCGAGCCAGGCCAACGCTGCTGAAACAGCGGCGTCCCCATCACCGGCAATCGCATTGACTCTTGCCGGGGCATGTTCGCGCGCCAGCGCCTGCACCGCGGCGAGCCGCCAGGCGCGGTGCGTGTGGTCAGACGGCGCGAACAGCAGCGTGACACATTGCACCCCGGCACTCAGCATCCCTGTAGCCTGCGGCATGACCGTGTAATGAAATTCGGCCGCCGCCGCGCTCGGCATTTCGGGCAGCGGCGGGACTGCCAGCCGCGCCATCAGCGCCGTTCGCGCCGCAGCGTGATGCCGATCGATTCGCTGCCTTCGGCGATCGCCAGCTTGACGATCTTGACCGTCACCGCCTGCACCCGCTCGTCCTGCACGAACAGCGTCTCGCAGACGTGGTCGGCAACGGCCTCGATCAACTTGAAGTGGACCCCGTGCGGCAAGGCCTCGCTCGCCGCAAACTTCAGGTCCATGTAATTCTTGCTCGCGCTGAGCGGCGTGTCGGGCGCGTAATGCGGTGCGCAGGCCAGCTCCACCGTAATGGTGAAGCGCAGCGGCTGCGGGCGGCCGGTCTCTTCGGAATAGATGCCGGTCAGGACATCGTGCTCGAAATCGGCGACTTCCAGGATCAGGTGGTCTGACACGCGCGGCGCACTGACACGGCGCAGTCGCTAAGTCCAGTCCGGGGCTCCATTCCGTTCTTGGGACATGGCGCTGTGCAGGCTACAACCGCGTCCAAAGATCCATGGAGGAAGTGGTTATGCGCAAATCGATGATTCGGACCGCGATGGTCTTGGCCTTGGCAAGCTCCGCTGCGCTGACCGCCCGGGTCGCCGCCCCCAATTACGCCGCGCTGCTCGCCAGCGCGGAACGCCCCGCGGCCGACACGGTGCGCGATGCCGATCGCAAACCGGCCGCGCTGATGGCTTTTGCCAAAATCAAACCAGGCACGCTGGTGGCCGAGTTGGTGCCGGGCGGCGGCTATTACACGCGGCTGCTCAGCCTTGCCGTGGGCCCGACCGGACATGTCTATACTTATGGATTGCGCGCCAATCCGGCGATCGCGGCATGGGCGCAGGGCCATCCCAACGTGACCGAGGGGATCGCGGGACCCGGCGTCGGGCTCGCGCCGGTCCCGGTTGACGTGGTCTGGACCACGCTCAACTACCACGATCTCAAGAATTCGAAGCAGGGTGGCCGCGACAACGCCGCAGTAATCAACGAGGCCGCGTTCAAGGCGCTCAAGCCCGGCGGGATCTACCTGATCAACGATCATCAGACCGCCAAAGGCAAGGGTATCACTCAAACCGCTACGCTGCACCGGATCGAGGATGTTGCAGTCATCCGCGAGGTTGAAGCCGCCGGGTTCAAGCTGGAAAGCCGCAGCGCGATCCTGGCCCATCCTGCTGACGATCACACCATCAAGGTGGTCGAGAGCGGTATCCGCGGCAAGACCGATCAGTTCGTGCTGCGGTTCCGCAAGCCGAAATAGCTTCGCCGTTCACCGCGCCCTTGCAGAATTTGTTAACCACGATGCTCTAGCCAGTTCCCGATCAGGGGACTTTGCGCATCATGACCACCAGCTATTCCGACAGCATTGCTAGCGCGCAGTCCGCCCCGGTGGCGGCGCGGCGGCGCTATCTGTTCGGGCCGGTGGTAGACTTCATCACCTTTGGCGGACTTTCACTGGTGCTGTTGCCGTTGATGCTGCTGCTGCCCGCCAGCGATCAGGTGACGCGCGGCGCGATGCTGATGACCATGCTGCTCAGCCACGTGATCAACCACCCGCATTTCGCGCATTCGTACCAGATCTTCTACCGCGGCTTTGCGGCCAAAGCATTTGGCGCTGCACTGAACCCGGTGATGCGGCTGCGCTACCAGTTCGCCGGAATCGCTGTGCCATTTCTGATCACCGCTTATCTGGGCTGGAGCTGCCTGCGCGGCGATGCGCGGCTGCTCGGCTACGCCGGCAATGCGATGGCGCTGTTCGTGGGGTGGCACTACGTCAAGCAGGGCTATGGGCTCTTGATGGTCGATTGCGCGCTCAAGCGGCAGTTCTTTTCCGCCGCCGACAAGCGCGTGCTGCTGATCAATTGCTATGTCGTGTGGACCGGCGCGTGGATATGGTTCAACGCCAGCGCGGAAAAAACCGACATGCTCGGACTGGTCTACTACGCGTTCGATTTCCCCGCCTGGCTGGTGAGCGCCGGGCTGGCAGCCACGATTACCACCAGCCTTGCCGCCGCACTCACGCTGGCGCGCGCCTGGCGCAGCGCCGGTGCACTCCCGCTCAACGGGGTCGCCGCCTATGTTGCCAGCCTCTATCCGTGGCTGATCCTGATCAAGCTCAGCCCGCTGTGGTTGCTGCTGGTGCCCGCGTTCCATTCGCTGCAATATCTGGGCGTGGTCTGGCGGTTCGAGATCAACCGCGAAAAGAGCCAGACCGGCGCGGAAAAGCCGTTGCTCGGCTCCAGCCTCGGCGCGCATCTGACCAAGTTCGTGCTGGCCGCAGTGCTGCTTGGCTATCTCGGGTTTTTGATCCTGCCGGGCTTTGCCGATAGCCATGTCGGTTATGACAAGGCAGCAATCGGCGGATCGTTCTTCGCTTTTGCCGCGCTGATCTTCATCAACGTCCACCACTACTTCATCGACAATGTGATCTGGCGGCGCGAAAATCCGGAAAGTCAGGCGCACCTGTTCGCCTAGGTGCTGCGCCACCGCGCGAAGATTGCGGTGGGAAGAAGCCGCGCGCCCTCGCCCTGTTCCTGCACGGCCAGATCGCCGTGCTCGATCGTTCCGGGCAAGCCCGCAAACAGCTCGTCCATCAGCCCGGCCAGCGCGAGTGAAGACATCCGCACTGCATAGACGGTAAGGAACAGGAAGCGGCTCTCTGCATCGAGCAGCGCGCGGCAATCGGCCAGCAGTCCCGGCAAATGATCTTCCAGCCGCCAGACCTCGCCCTCAGGCCCGCGCCCGAACTTGGGCGGGTCGAGGATGATCCCGTCATAATGCTTACCCCGGCGGACCTCGCGCGCGGCGAATTTGGCCGCATCGTCGACGATCCAGCGCACCGGGCGGGTGCTCATGCCCGATAGCTCGGCATTGGCCCGCGCCTGCGCAACCGACTTCTTCGACGCATCGACGTGGGTGACCGGGCCGTATTCGCTTAGCGCCAAGGTACCGACCCCGGTATAGCCGAACAGGTTGAGCGTTGAAGCGTCGCTTCGCTCCGCAAGCTGCTCGCCCATCCAGTCCCACACCGGGGCCATGTCGGGGAAGAACCCCAAATGCCGGAACGGGGTGCATTGCGCGGTGAACTTGACCGGACCGCGGGCGAGCGGCCAGCCATCGGCTGGCACGGGTGCGGCATATTGCCAGCGCCCGCCGCCGTCCTCATCCGAGCCGGGCACGAATTCGCCGTCGGCGCGCCAGGTTTCGAGCCGGGGGGTCCACAGCGCTTGCGCGTCGGGGCGGACGAACTGGTAGGGACCGTAGCTTTCTAGCTTGCGGCCGTGCCCGCTGTCGATCAGGCGGTAGTGTCCCCAGCCCTCCCCGATCATCAGCTGCGGCTGGAGCGTCAACGTGGCCATCAGCCGCGCGGCACCGCGTGGGCGGCGACGTATTCGGCAATCGCGGCATAGTAGCCGGGAAGTTCGATAAAGTGTTCGTCGCGCTCGAACAGATCGCCGATGCGGGTTGGTAGCATGGGCCGCTGACCGGTCGCACGCTCAACCGCGTCGCGGAACTTCGCGGGGTGCGCGGTGGCCAGCGTGACCACGGGAATGTGCGCGGCAATGCCGGCTTCGCGCGCCGCATGCAGTCCGATCGCGGTGTGCGGATCGAGCAGCTCGCCCGTGTTCTCCCAGGCCCAGCGCAAGGCTTGGGTCATCTGGTCGGCGTCGGCGCGCGCGCTGGAGAACAGTTTCGCCGCGCCTTCGCGCTGCGCATTGGTGAGCTGCATGGCCTTGGTGGACTCGAATCCCGCCATCTGCGCGGCCATGGCCTGACCGTCGCGCCCGCCAAGATCGAACAGCAGCCGTTCGAAGTTGGAGGAAACCTGGATATCCATCGACGGCGCGGCGGTGGGGGTCACAGTCCCCGCCGAGTAATCGCCGCTGGTCAGCGCGCGGTGGAGGATATCGTTGACGTTTGTCGCCACGATCAGCCGCTCGATCGGCAGACCCATCTGCGCCGCGACGTAGCCCGCGAACACATCGCCGAAGTTGCCGGTCGGCACCGCGAAGGCCACCTTGCGGCCCGGTGCGCCGAGCTGCAGCGCGGCGGCGAAGTAATAGACTACTTGCGCCATCAGCCGCGCCCAGTTGATCGAATTGACCGCGCCGATCGCGAATCGCCCGGTCATCGCCGGGTCGTTGAACATCCGCTTCACAGTGGCCTGCGCGTCGTCGAAGGTGCCGCTGACCGCGATGTTGTGCACGTTGGGCGCGCGGACTGTGGTCATCTGGCGGCGCTGGACATCCGAAACGCGGCCCTTCGGGTGGAGCATGAAAATGTCGATCCGCGCGCGCCCCGCCACCGCATCGATCGCCGCCGAGCCGGTATCGCCCGAGGTCGCCCCGACGATGGTCAGCGGATCGCCGCCACGGGCGAGGAACTCCTCAAACAGCAGCCCGAGCAATTGCAGCGCGACATCCTTGAACGCCAAAGTCGGCCCGTGGAACAGTTCGACCAGCCAGTGCTGCTGGTCGAGCTGGACCAGCGGGGTGACTGCAGTGTGGGCAAATCGGCCGTAAGCCTGCGCAGTCAGTTCGCGCAGCTTCTCGGGGCTGAGGCTGTCGCCGACAAACGGCTGCATCACCCGCGCGGCGAGTTCGGCATATGGCAACCCGGCCATCGCGGCGATCTCGGCCTCGGAGAATCTGGGCCATTCGCGCGGGACGTAAAGCCCGCCGTCGCTGGCGAGGCCTGCAAGTGTTACGCCAGCGAAATCGAGCGTGGGTGCAGCGCCGCGGGTGGAGACGTATTCCATGCGCGCGCCGTTAGCCCGCAGGGTCAGTCGCGGCAAGCCGCTTGCGCAGCGCGAGGCCATAGATCACCAGCGCGGTTGCCGCGAACAGGAACCATTGAATCGCATAGGACCAGTGGTTGTTGGGCAGGTCCTTGGGATCCGGCCGGGCGTTCGCCTCAAGCCCGGCGAGCGGCGGATCGGCGACGACCCGGATCCCGGCTTTGCCCATCGGCGCGACGAGGCCGGAAACCTGTCCACCATCCCAGGCAGGCGGCGCTGGGTTGCTGGACCAGCCCAGCGTCACGGTAACCGGGATCGTGGCGCCATCGGCAGCGGCCAGACACAGGACGGTGTGGGCAATCCCGCTGGCCCCCTTCGCGCTGAGGCCGGCGATTGCCGAACGCGCGCTGACCTGGCCGCAGGCAAAGGCGGTATGCCGATAGAGGATAGCATCGCGGTCACCGCCGAACTGGCTTGGGGCGACGTCGGCTGAAAGCTGCTCGGCGGCAGCATAGCGCGTCAGCAAGTCTGCCTTCTGGTGCATCCGGTCGATCTGCCAGAACCCCAGCCGGATCATGACGCCGACCGCGATCAGCACCAGCACGGTCGGGATGATCGGGATGCGCCGCAGGGTCATTCGGGTTTGATGTCCTTGCCGCTCGCCTCGGCCGCGCCGCGCTGAAATTCGGCGGCGAGCAATGCGGCTTTGCTCACGCGCAGGCCCCATATCGTTGCGCCCGCGATGATCGGAGCAAGCAGGACGAGGAGCAGCCATAATGGCAAGTCAAACGTCAGCTGCACCCACAGCCCGAAGCCCAGCACCAGCGCGCCGATCACCATGGTCAGGAACGCTGCCGGACCATCGCCGACGTTGAAGCTCGAATAGTCTAGCCCGCAGCTGGTGCAGCGTGGGGCAAAGGCGGTCAGTCCCTTGAACAGCCCCTTCGCGCCACAGCGCGGGCAGAGTGCAAAAAAGGCAGCCCCAAAAATTCCTGGCCTAGACTCGATCCCGGGCTGCCCTTTTTGTTCAGGCGCTTGGCCCGGCATTACTCGACTGCGAAGCCCCAGTTGCCCCAGACGTAGACCGCCAGGAACAGGAACAGCCAGACCACGTCGACGAAGTGCCAGTACCAGGCGGCGGCTTCGAAGCCGAAGTGCTGCTTCGGCGTGAAGTCACCATTGTAGGTGCGCTTGAGGCAGACCGCGAGGAAGATGGTACCGATTATCACGTGGAAGCCGTGGAAGCCCGTCGCCATGTAGAACGCGCTGCCATAGGTGTTCTTGCCGAACGGGAACGGCGCGTGGAGGTATTCGTAGGCCTGCAGGCTGGTGAACAGCATACCCAGCAGGATCGTGGCCCACAGGCCTTTCTTCAGGCCATCGCGGTCACCGTGGATCAGTGCATGGTGCGCCCAGGTGACGGTGGTGCCCGAGCACAGCAGGATCAGCGTGTTGAGCAGCGGCAGGTCGAACGCGTTCATCACCGCTTCAAGCGCCTTTGGCGGCCACTGCCCGCCGACTACGTCCGAAATGGTCGAGGGGAACAGCGAAAAGTCGAAGAACGCCCAGAACCAGCCGACGAAGAACATCACTTCCGAAGCGATGAAGGTGATCATGCCGTAGCGCAGATGCAGCTGCACCACAGGGGTGTGATGGCCCTGGTGCGCCTCGGCGACGACCTTGGTCCACCACTGCCACATGGTGAACAGCACGGCGGCAAAGCCCAGCGGGAAGATGAACTTACCCGCCGCAATGTTGTGCATGTACAGCACCAAGCCGCTGGTCATGGTCAGCGCCGAGACGGCGCCCATGAACGGCATGATATCCGGATCGAGGATGTGGTACTGGTGGTTCTTGGTGCCGGCCATGATGCTTTCGGTCCCTGTTGTGCCAAAATAGCCGGAGGCGCGAAGCCCGCCGGCGCAAAACTCGAATAGGCCCTTATCGCGCCGCCTGCGCCCGGTCCAGTGTCTTTGCCGCAGCTTTCACCGGCGCGGCTTTGGCGGCGCTTTGATCGGCGGAAATGTGGAAGGTGTAGCTCAACGTGATCTGCGTGGTCGCGGCGCTTTCGGGATCCTTGAGGATCGCCGGGTCGACATAATAGAGCACCGGCATCCGCACCTTTTCGTGCGGCTGCAGCGTCTGCTGGTTGAAGCAGAAGCACTGGATTTTCTTGAAATACAGCCCGGCAAGATCCGGCTCGACGTTGAAGCTGGCAATCCCGGTGATCGCGTGATCGGACAGGTTTTCAGCAGTGAAATAGGCGATCTTGCGTTCGCCGATGCGCATGTCCTGGGTCACCTGCTCAGGCCCGAAGCGCCACGGCATGCCGTTCTCGACGTTGCCATCGAACCGCACCGAGATGCGCTGATCGGCGACCTGCACCTTGGCTGCTTCGGCGGCATTGGCGCGCTGGGTGGTCCCGCCGAATCCGGTCGCCGCACAGAACATACGGTACAGCGGCACCGAGGCAAAGCCCATCGCCAGCATGAACGCCGCGAACACCGCAGCATAAGTGGCGACCTTTCGGTTGAGCTTCAGATCGCGGGTGACCGCCGAGGCCATGCTCAGGGCATCCGCTTGACGATGGTGATCGCGAAGAACAGCACCGCCAGGCTGAACAGCACCAGCGCCAGCGCGCGGTTGCGGCCCTTGATGATGCGGGCGCGTTCGGTGTTGGGGTCAAGCTGGGTCATGGGTTGTCATCCAAGGATAAAACGGTCCGCCACCAGCGCGCCGAACAGCGCAAACAGATAGAGGATCGAGAAGCCGAACAGGCGCTTTTCGGCGCGCATGTCGGCATCGTTGACCGGGGTCCGGAAGGTCGCGACACGCAACGAAAGTAGCAGGAAGGCACTGCCCAGCAACAGGGCCGAAAGGCCGTATAGCCAGTGCGTCTTATGGAGCAGGAACGGCGCCAGTGCGATCGGCAGCAGCAGCACCGCATAAATCAGGATCTGCCGCCGGGTCGACTTATGCCCAGCCACCACCGGCATCATCGGGATGCCCGCAGCGGCATAATCAGTCTCGATAAACAACGCGAGTGCCCAGAAATGCGGCGGGGTCCAGAAGAAGATGATCGCGAACAGCAGCACCGGCATCAGCGTGATGTCACCAGTGGCCGCGATCCACCCGATCATCGGCGGGAACGCCCCGGCCCCGCCCCCGATCACGATGTTCTGCGGGGTGCGCGGCTTGAGCCAGATCGTGTAGATCACCGCGTAATAGAAGATCGAGAAGGCCAGCACCGCTGCGGCGAGCAGGCCAACGCCCAACCCCATCACCAGCACCGAGCCGACCGACAGCGCAATCCCGAAATCGCGCGCGACGGTACGGTCCATCCGTCCCGCGGGGAGTGCGCGGTTCGCAGTGCGCTTCATCTTGGCGTCGATATCGGCTTCCCACCACATGTTGAGCGCGGCCGAGCCACCTGCACCCACAGCGATGCACAGGATCGCGACGAAACCGATCACCGGATTGACGCTGCCGGGCGCGGCGAGCAGCCCGCACAGGCCGGTGAAGATCACCAGGCTCATCACCCGCGGCTTGGTCAACGACCAGAAATCGCGCCATTCGGCGGGCAAGGGAATCGGTTGGACGGGGGCGGTGCTCATGGCTGCGCGGCCTATAGGCCCGACTTACAGCCGCTTCAACCAGTCGATCAGCAGTGTGTTCACTTCGCTCGGCGCTTCCTGCTGAGTCCAATGGCCGACCCCACGCAAGACGTGGCCTTCGACCTTGGGCGCGAACAGGCGCATCATCGCCACTGGGTCTTCCACCGCGCCGAACAGTGTGGTGGCGGGATCGCGGGTTCCGCCGATGAACAGGCTCGGCTGCTCGATCCGCTTGCCCTGCCAGGCGCGTAGCCAGTCAAAATCGGCTTCGTGGTTGCGATAGCGGTTGAGCGGCCCGGCAAAGCCCGAGGCCTTGAACTCGTTCTCGTAATAATCGAGGTCCGCTTCGCTCAGCCAGGGCACCGGCTGCGGATCGGGCAGGCCTTCCAGGAAGGTCGCGCCAAGCTTCTTCGACCAGTAATCCCCCACCGGCACATCGCCCGAAATGGAATACATCATCCGTTTGACGAAATCGCGGGGGTCCGCCTCGGCTTCGGCTTCGGCCACGCCCGGCTCCTGAAAATATTCCTGATAGAAGAACCGCCCCTGGCTGGTGAAATGCTCGCGGAACACCTCGGTGAACGGGCGTTGCGGCGCGCCACTGAACGGCACCGACAACCCCGCCACTGCGCGGAAATGCTGCGGGTTGGTCAGCGCGGAGTTCCACACGATCGGCGCGCCCCAGTCATGCCCGATCAGCACCGCCTGCTGGTCCGGTGACAACGCTTGGCGCAACCCGGCCAGATCGCCGACGATCCGCTCCATCGCATAGGCCGCAACGCCTTGGGGCTTGTCCGAAGCGCCATAACCGCGCACGTCGATCGCGCAGGCGGTGAACCCGGCATCGGCGATGGGTCCAAGCTGGTGCCGCCACGAATACCAGCTTTCTGGGAACCCGTGGACCAGGATCGCGAGCGGTCCACGCCCTTCGATGGCGCAGCGCAGCGTCACTTCGCCGACATCGATCTTGCGGAATTCGGGCATGGCTGGGTCCTTCTAGATCATTGCGCGCGCAATCAGCGCATCGCGTACTGCCTCGGGCGCGGCGGTCGACTGGCGATCGAGTTCGGCCAATTCGGGCGGGATGAACCAATGCACTTTGTCACCATGGTAAGCTTCCCACGCGGCTTCGGCTACTGCCTCAGCTGGCATCACCCGCCACATGCCTTCGGTGGGCAAAGCGGCCTTGTCGGCGGCGGTCAGCATGCCGGTATCGATGATCCCGGGAAGCAGATCGGCGGCGCGAACCCCGCTGCCGGCAAGTTCAACTGAAAGTGCCTCGGTTAGCCCACGCACACCGTGCTTGGTCGCCGAATAAGCTGCCATTCCGCCTACCCCGAAGATTGCCGATCCCGACGCAGTCGACAGGCAAAGCGATCCGGGTGTGGCGCGCAACAACGGCAGCGCTGCATGGATCACGCTCATCGCGCCAAGCAGGTTGACCTCAACCACTTGGCGCACCCGTTGCCACGCCATGTCGCCGAACGGCCCCTTGGCATCGATCCCGGCATTGCTGAGCAGGCAATCGAGCGTGCCGCCGGTCTGCGCGCCAAATTCGGCGAAGGCTGCCAGCACCCCGTCGCGGTTGGCGACATCGAGGGTCAACGGGACGATGGTGGATGCAGTTGCAGCCAGTGCCGCCAGTCCCGCCGCGTCGCGGTCAGCCGCCCCGACCAGCCAGCCGCGCTCCGCAAACAGCACCGCCACAGCGCGGCCAATGCCCGAGGCGGCACCGGTGATGAAAATCGAACGCTGCTCAGTCATGCCCATGCCTTCCGAAAACGAAAAATCCCGGCCGCTCGGACCGGGACTTATCGTATTTTAGCCAAGTGCCAACCGTATCAATGGTGCGGCGCGTCCTCGATGATCGGCAGTGTTTCGAACTGGTGGAACGGCGGCGGGCTCGACAGCGTCCATTCGAGCGTTGTCGCGCCTTCGCCCCAGTAGTTCGCCGGAGCCGGCTTGCCTGCTGCGAGCGACCAGAAGACGTTGATGAAGAAGATCGCCATCGAGCTCGCCATGATGACGTAGCCGTACGACGAAACCGTGTTCCAGTGTTCGAACGCCGGAGCATAGTCCGGATAGCGACGCGGCATGCCCTGCCAGCCAAGGAAGTGCTGCGGGAAGAAGATCACATTCACCCCGACGAAGAACACCCAGAAGTGCAGGTGCGCCAGGAATTCGGAGTGCATCTTGCCGCTCATCTTGGGGAACCAGTAATAGAACCCGGCGAACAGCGAGGTCACCGCGCCGAGGCTGAGCACGTAGTGGAAGTGCGCGACCACGAAGTAGGTGTCCTGCACCACATCGTCGATCCCGCCGTTGGCGAGGTACACCCCGGTCACGCCGCCGACGGTGAACAGGAAGATGAAGCCCAGCGCCCAGACCATTGGGCTCTTGAATTCGATCGAGCCGCCCCACATCGTCGCGATCCAGCTGAAAATCTTGATGCCGGTCGGCACCGCGATCACCATGGTGGCGAGCGTGAAGTACATCTTGGTGTCGAGGCTCATCCCGGTGGTGTACATGTGGTGCGCCCACACGACGAAGCCGACCACGCCGATCGCGACCATCGCGTAAGCCATGCCGAGGTAGCCGAACACCGGCTTCTTCGAGAAGGTCGAGACGATCTGGCTGATGATGCCGAAGCCCGGCAGGATCATGATGTAGACTTCGGGATGGCCGAAGAACCAGAACAGGTGCTGGAACAACACCGGATCGCCGCCGCCCTTGTAGTCGAAGAAGGTGGTGCCGAAGTTGCGGTCGGTGATCAGCATGGTGATCGCCGCAGCCAGCACCGGCAGCGCCAGCAGCAGCAGGAAGGCGGTGACCAGCACCGACCACACGAACAGCGGCATCTTGTGCAGCGTCATCCCCGGCGCGCGCATGTTGAAGATGGTGGTGATGAAGTTGATCGCGCCCATGATCGAAGCGGCGCCGGCAAGGTGGAGCGAGAAGATCGCAAAGTCGGTGGCCGGTCCGACCGCGCCATAGGTCGACAGCGGCGCGTAAGCGGTCCAGCCGATCCCGGCGCCGTTACCGGTCGAATCGCCCGGCACGAAGGCCGAGATCATCAGGCTGCAGAAGCCCGCAACGGTCATCCAGAACGAGATGTTGTTCATCCGCGGGAAGGCCATGTCAGGCGCGCCGATCATCAAGGGCACGAACCAGTTGCCAAAGCCCCCGATCAGCGCCGGCATGACCATGAAGAACACCATAATCAGGCCGTGCGCGGTGATCAGCACGTTCCAAAGGTGCAGCTGGGTATCGAAGCTGGGGTTCTTTTCGCCCAGGAACGACGCGATCGAACCAAGGTACTGGATCCCCGGGTGCGCCAGTTCGAGCCGCATCAGCCCCGAGATTGCCCCGCCGATAATCCCCGCGAAGATTGCGAAGACCAGGTACAGCGTGCCGATGTCCTTGTGGTTGGTCGACATGAACCAGCGAGCGAAGAACGCTGGCTTGTGATCATGATGCCCGTGATCATCGGCATGTGCCTGGTAGGTGTCGGCGGTGGTGGCCATGGGTTAACCTCTGTCCTTGAATTCAGTTGAGCTCAGGCGGCCGGCTTGGCGGCGGCCGGAGCGGCAGTGGTGGGGGCAGGCGCCGGAGCGGCGGCGGCGGCAGGCGCGCCGTCGATGGTGCCGCCCTGAGCGATAACCCAGGCATTGAACTTGTCGCGCGGCAGGGCCTCGACGACGATCGGCATGTAGCCGTGCTTGACCCCGCACAGCTCCGAGCACTGGCCGAAGTAGACGCCCGGCTGCTCGATGCGCAGGACCTTTTCATTGAGCCGGCCCGGGATCGCGTCGAGCTTGAACCACAGCGAGGGCACCGCGAAGGCGTGGATCACGTCAGCACCGGTGGTCTGCAAGCGGATGTCTTCGCCCACCGGCACGACCATGCGGTTATCGACCGCGAGGTGCTCCGGACCGTCAGCATCGGTGCGCGGCTTCTCACCCGGCTGGGTTTCACCCGGTTCCTTGAGCATGTTCGAGATCACCTCGATCTTGCCGTTGTCGGGATATTCGTAAGTCCAGTACCACTGGTTGCCGACCGCCTTGATCGTCAGCGCGTCCTTGGGCGCGGGCTTGAACTGAGCGCGCAGCAGGCCAACCGAGGGCACCGCGATGGCGACCAGGATCAGGATCGGAACGCCGGTCCAGACCACTTCGAGCAGGGTATTGTGCGCAGTCTTCGACGGGACCGGGTTGGCGCGCTTGTTGAATTTTACAATTACGATCAGCAGCAGCACCAGGACGAATGCGGTGATGCCGAACATCACCCAGATCAGCCAGTCGTGCATTGCCTTGGCGCGGTGGCCGATCGGCGAATACTGGGTCTGCACGTTCATCGCGCCGGGGATCGGCATGCCGACGCCCTGCACTGCCGGGAGCGGCGTGTAGCCGCCCGGAGCAACCTTGAAGTGCGGATTGTTGGGATCGATCGCCGGGGCGGCTGGAGCAGCGGCCGCGGCAGTGGTGGCCGGGGTAGCTGGCGCAGCGGCCTTGGCATTGTCATTGGACGGAGCCGAAGCAGCAGCGGCAGCGGCAGCCGGAGCGGCGGTTGCGGCCGGGGCGGCGAGCGCCGCACCGGGGGCTACCAGCAGCGCCAGACCAAGCGCCAGAGCCTTGATCGCGTGACCCGCTTCGCGGACGGTGTGGCCGATTGTCATCGTTCCTCTTGCTTTCGCTAGTCAGGGCGAGCCGAAGCCGTAGATGCGTCCCCCGCCCCCTTGGGAGTTGTCAATTTCAGGGGGGCCTATACGCGCGCTTTACGGGCACCTCAAGCGCCTCTAGGGGGATTTTTTGCGAGGTTCCCCAATGGGCATACTTTGCCCCGGGCAATTCAGGTGAAGGACGTTTGACCGTAATGCAGGATGATGACGTGCTGGCCGAGTTCCGCGCTAGCAAAGCCTTGCTGGAAGGCCATTTTCTGCTCTCATCGGGCCGCCACAGCGCGCATTATCTGCAATGTGCCCGCGTGCTGATGGATCCGCAACGCGCCGGACGGCTGGCCTCCGCCCTTGCCGCACGGATTCCGCGCGAGCTGCGCAAAGATATCACCAAGGTTGTCGCCCCGGCGATGGGCGGCGTCATCATCGGACACGAAATGGGCCGCGCGCTGGGCATCGATGCGATGTTCGTCGAACGGCCCGATGGCACCTTCGAGCTGCGCCGCGGCTTCACCCTGGAACCCGGCGACAAGGTGTTGATGGTCGAAGACGTGGTCACCACCGGGCTGTCGAGCCGCGAGGCGATTCGCGCCATCGAAGACGCCGGCGGCGAAGTGATAGCTGCGGCATCGCTGGTCGATCGCTCGGCCGGCGCGGTCGAGCTTGGCGTGCCGTTCTTCCCGCTGATCGCAATTAACTTCCCGACCTATGCACCGGACGAACTGCCGCCCGAACTGGCCGGCAGCGAAGCGGTCAAGCCGGGCAGCCGGGCCAAGGCATGATCCCGTCTCGCCTCCGCCTCGGTGTCAACATCGATCACGTGGCGACGATCCGCAACGCGCGCGGCGGCGATCATCCCGATCCGGTCCGCGCGGCGCAGATTGTCGCGGCGTGCGGCGGCGACGGGATCACCGCGCACCTGCGCGAAGACCGCCGCCACATCCGCGATGAGGACATTGCGCGAATTCAGGCTGCGACCGACCTGCCGCTCAACTTTGAGATGGCGGCGACCGACGAGATGCTCGAGTTCGCGTTGCGCCATATGCCGCACGCCGCGTGCATCGTCCCCGAACGGCGCGAGGAGCGCACCACCGAAGGCGGGCTCGACGCCGCCGGGCAGCACAACCGGCTCGCGCCGATCGTCGCGCGGCTGAGCGATGCGGGGATCCGCGTCAGCCTGTTCATCGCCCCAGAAGAACGCCAGATCGAAGCCGCAATGAAGCTGCGCGCTCCGGTGGTGGAATTGCACACCGGCGAATATGCCCACGCAACCGGTGAGCAGGCCGCGATCGAACTCCGCCGCCTGACTGACATGGCCGCGCTCGCCGCCAAGAACGGGATCGAGCCGCACGCCGGGCACGGGCTCACCTACGAGAACGTCCAGCCGGTCGCCTCGATCCCGCAGCTCGCCGAACTCAACATCGGGCACTATCTGATCGGCGAGGCGATCTTCACCGGGCTCGAGGCTGCGGTGCTCAGGATGCGCGAACTGATGGACGCTGCGCGGTGACGCTGGGGCAGCGACAGATCCTCTCCATTTTCGCCGAATGGCGCAAATGGGGAGGTGGCAGTTCCGCAGGAACTGACGGAGGGGTCTCGATGCCAGCCCAGATACCCCTCCGTCAGGCGCTTCGCGCCTGCCACCTCCCCATTTGTGCTGCGCAAAAATGGAGAGGACCTTTGTCGATATGATCATCTCTATCGGCTCCGACCTCTGCAACATCGAGCGGATCGCCAATTCGCTCGAGCGCTGGGGCGAGCGGTTCGAGAACCGTGTGTTCACCGAGGTCGAGCGGGCCAAGGCAGCCCGGCGGCCCTTCACCAAGGCCGGGACTTACGCCAAGCGCTTCGCCGCCAAGGAAGCTTTTTCAAAGGCGGTGGGAACCGGGTTCAAGGCCGGGGTGTTCATGAAGGACATCGGCGTGGTCAACGCGCCATCGGGAGCACCGACATTGAAGCTGACCGGCGGCGCCGCATCCCGTCTTGCCGCGATCACGCCCGCCGGGCATGAGGCGGTGATCCATCTCACCCTGACCGACGACCACCCCTGGGCGCAGGCCTTCGTGGTTATAGAGGCCCGCAAACTTTGACCGACGCACCCGAATCTGCCGACCTGCCCGAACCAGCGCCGATGGCCGAAGCCGATGCCGCCCCCGCCGGGCAGACCGCCGAAAAGGACAAGATTGACTGGCTGGGCGAACTGCGCGGCCTGACCTGGATGCTGCTGGCGGTGCTCGCATTCCACAGCTTCATCGCCAAGCCGTTCTACATCCCCTCGATCTCGATGATGCCCAATCTGCTGGTCGGTGACCGGCTGGTGGTATCCAAGTTCCCGTTTGGCTGGAACTGGGCCTCGGCGAGCTTTCACGTGCTGCCGCGCGGCAAGTGGCGGGTGCTGCCCGGCACACCCCAGCGCGGCGACATCGTGATCGTGGTTCCCAAAAACCGCACCGACGACCTGATCAAGCGCGTGATTGCAATTCCGGGTGACCGGATCATGCTGATCAATGGCCAGATCATACTCAATGGCAAGCCGGTGCCGCAACTGGCCGAGCCCAGCGTCCAGCTTGATGCCGATCCCAAGCTGATGTGCACCGAAACCGGCGCGCCGCGGTGGTGTTATCAGGAATTCGGCATTGCCACGCAGCGCCTCCCCTCGGGCCGCACGGTGCTTGAATTGCCGACTTATCGCGAAGTGCTGCCCGGCGGCGCGACCTATCTGATCATAAAAGACCAGCCTGATGACGAGTTCAACAATATGGCCGAAGTGATCGTCCCGCCGGGCCATGTCTTCCTGATGGGCGACAACCGCGATCACTCGGCGGACAGCCGGGTACCGGCTTGGCGTGAGGGCCTGGGCGGACCGGTGCCGCTGTCCGATGTCGGCGGGCGAGCAGAATTCGTCACCTTCTCGCTCGATGGCAGCCAGGGGTGGAACCCGCTGACATGGTGGTCGGCCTTGCGTTCGGGCCGCGCCTGGACCAGCCTGCGCGCCGTTCACCTGACAAAGGAACCGTGATGCCGCCGGCCAGTCGCACCCCCAAGCTCAGTTCGAATTCGAAGGCCGTTTCGCGCGCCGCCGACAAGTCTTTGCGCAAGATCAGCGTCCGCGAGGATGAGCAGGACGCAGCCAGCGATTCCGAATTGCCGATTGCCGAACACGCCGGACCGACCGACATCCATGATCCCGCCGTGGTCAAGGAGGCCAAACGCGCGGCGGTGTGGATCGGCCTTGCCGCAGGTCTCGCGCTGATCGTCTATCTCGCCGAACCGCTGCTGATCATCTTTGGCGGCATGGTGTTCGCGGCGATGATCGATGGCGGGGTACGGCTGCTGGGCCGGGTCCTGCCGATCGGACGCGGCTGGCGCGTGGCGATGGTGGTGATCTTCGCCGGGGTATTCCTGGTCTGGACCATCGGCTTTGCCGGCGCCGCAATGGCTAACCAAGCCGCGCAACTACCCGCGGTGATCCAGGCCCAGGCGCTAAAGATTATCGCTTGGCTGCAAGCGCATGGGGCGGTCATCAATAGCAAGTCGCTGCAAGGTCTGGTCGAAAAGGCCGCCGGATCGGTGGGTGAAGTGACCAGCGCGGTCGGCGGGGTAATCGGTTGGATGACCACCGCTTTCGGGATCATCGTGCTGGGCATATACATCGCCGCCGAACCGCATCTCTACCGCCGCGGCTTCGCGTGGCTGCTTCCGGCCAACGAGCGGACCCGCTTCGAAGTTACCGCCGCTGCCATGGGCAAGACCTTGCGGCGCCTGCTGGCCGGGCGCCTGCTCGGCATGTCGGTGGAAGGGGTAACAACCTGGCTGCTGCTCGCATTGTGGGGGGTGCCGCTGTCGGGCGTGCTTGGCCTGCTTACCGGGCTGCTTGCCTTCCTCCCCAACATCGGCGCACCGATTTCGGGCTTGCTGATGGTGCTGGTGGGCTTTTCCGAAAGCACCAATACCGGGCTGTACTGCCTTGGGGTCTACCTCGCGGTGCAGACTATCGACGGCAACGTGATCGTGCCGATGGTGGCCAAGCGCACTGCCGATCTTGCCCCGGCGCTGGTGCTCGGAATGCAGCTGATCATGGGCACGCTGTTCGGAATTCTGGGTCTGATGCTCGCCGATCCGCTGGTCGCGATGCTCAAGGTCGCGCTAGAGCGGCAATCGCTGCGCAACGAGGAAGGCGCGTAGCAGCTCGATGGCGCGCAAGTTCCTCTATCTGATTGCCTTTATCATCGTGATCGTGGTCGGCGGCCGCTTGGCGTTGACCTTCTATCCCGATGCGATGACCCGGATCGCAATGACGCCGTCAGAACGGTTCGAACCGCAACCGGCGCTGAAGCCCAATGCCTACGCCGATCCCAAGATGTGGTTCGCGCGGCCCGGCTTAACCGGGCCCGATCCAGTTCAGTGGCAGCCCGAGGCTATGTTGCCCGACAACGCCAAGGCGGACGTCGCGGTGTTCTTTGTCCACCCGACCAGCTATCTCAAGAAAGCCCATTGGAACGCGCCGCTGGACGATCCGCAGGCCCGCCAGATTGGCGAGGTAACAGTGCGCGCAAACGCCAGTGTGTTCGCGCAGGCGGCCGAAGTCTGGGCCCCGCGCTATCGCCAGGCCACCTTCGGCGCCTTCCTGTCGGACGATCCTGCGGCGCGGCAAGCGCACGATCTGGCGCATGCCGACGTGGCCGATGCCTTTGATGCGTTCCTCGCCGCGCAGCCGCCTGGGCGCGGGATCGTGCTGGCCGGGCACAGCCAG
Organism: Sphingomonadaceae bacterium; assembly: GCA_025359685.1. GTDB lineage: Bacteria > Pseudomonadota > Alphaproteobacteria > Sphingomonadales > Sphingomonadaceae > Novosphingobium. The sequence goes on from JANYEY010000043.1 coordinate 20,637, forward strand.
GGCAGCTTCATCATCAAACGGCTGCTTAAGGAAAAAATCGCCGGGACGCCGCTCGCACAGCGCATCGTGGCCGCTTATGTGATCGGCTGGGTGGTCGATACGGCGCGCGATTTGCCCGCGATGGGCCTGCCCGCCTGCGCAGCTCCGGCGCAAACGGGCTGCGTCATCAGCTTCCTCTCGTTCGCCGACAATGCCGATACCGCGATGATGCGCGATAGCTATGAACGGTTCGCCAATGCCCCCGGCGCGCCGCGCGGCGCACCGCACTACTTGTGTTCAAACCCGCTCACCGGCAGGATCGGCGGCACCGCCCCTGCTTCGGCCAACCTTGGCGGCATCGTCCCCGATCTCAAGATGGAGCACGCCCGGGTCACTCCCGGACTGGTCGGCGCAAGCTGCAATGCCGATGGCACGCTGGGGATCGGCGCGGGGCCTGACATGGGCCCCTTCGTGCTGCCGGGGGGCAATTATCACGTTTACGATTACGCGCTCTATTGGACCAACTTGAAGCGCGACTTCGCTGCGCGGGCGGCGGCATGGCAGACGGCGCACTGATCGCGGACCGCGCGGACTTGTTCCGCGAAGCGCTGCCGCAAGGCGGCGGGCTGCTCGGGCTCGACCTTGGCACCCAGACCATCGGCACCGCGTTCTGCGACGCGGGCTGGCGCTTTGCCTCGCCCGGCAAGACCTTGAAGCGCGGCAAGTTCGGTGCGGACAAGGCCCTGCTGGCCGAACTGATCGCCGCGCGCCAGATTGTCGGCGTGGTCATTGGCTTGCCGCTCAACATGGACAGCAGCGAGGGCCCGCGCAGCCAGTCGAGCCGGGCCTATGCCCGCAACCTCTCGGTGCTCGGCCTGCCGATCCTGCTGTGGGACGAACGCTGGTCGACCGCGAGCGCTGAAGGCGCGTTGATCGCGCAGGACATGAGCCGCGCCAAACGCGCCGCGCGGATCGACTCGGCGGCAGCGGCGGTGATCCTGCAGGCCGCGATCGACGCGCTGACCGGAGGGTTTGGCTAAGCGGGAGACAGTTCCGCGCGCCGCGCTTTGGCTTCCATCGCCACCAGCCGGCTGCCTGCCCCTTCCGCCTCGCGCCAGATTGCGTCGCGTGCGTCAGGAGCGGCCTCGCGCGCGGCGAGCGCTTCCCAGGCTGAAAGCCGCATCGTGTCGCTCGGGTGGCGCAAGGCGAAGCGTTGGGCCAGGTCCAGAGCCTCCTCGCCGCCCAGCCCGACCGCGACCTTAAGGAAGGCGGCACTCGGTGCGGGCGAGAGCCGTGCCGCGATCTCGCGCCGATCGAGGTCGAATTTGTACTGGTCAAGCCAGCCCTGCGCGCCGGCGGTATGCATTACGTTGAGCGACACCGAGAGGCTGTCGGCAGGAAGCTGGGCATGCACATCGACATGGGCGCGGTAGAGCATGATCTTGCCCGGCTCTAATCGCGCCCGTTCGATAAACCGCAGCGACGGCACCGGCTCGCCGCGGAAGCCGGTGACTTCGGCAAAGTCGTATTCGTAGTAGTCGCTCCAGTAACCGGGACCGAAGTAGCCGTGCGTCAGGAAGCTGAAGTTGTGATCGTGCGGCATGCCGATCGCGAAGGCTGCCTCGCCGCTGGCGCGGACCATGTGCTCATGGGCGGAGGGCCAGATATTGGCACGGATGAAAAAGCTGCCGCCCGGCGGAACCAGCATCACGACTTGCGGGCTGTAGGCGCTGCCCGCCACCTCGTCGCGGTGACGCTGGGCGAGTTGTTCGATCAGGATGTCGCCCAGGAAAGTCCGGTTGTTGCCCAGCCGCCGCAGCCAGCGCGCGGCGTTATCAAGGCTGGCTTCGTCGTGCGGATCGAACCCTGCCGCGGCGATGCCCGCGGCGGCTTCGTCAATCGTTGCAACGCGCGTGTCCGCGATATTCATGATCTGCGGCATCAGCCAAGCCCTGCCAGTTCTGGATAGGTTGCAACAAGCTGCGCGCGCAGCGCAGCAGCTGGAGCGCCAAGTTCGTCGGTTGCCGAACCGGCGATGCGGGTCAATGCAGCGAAGCCCTCGGCCGTGTCGAGGCCGATGCTTTCCTTGAGCGCCTGCCAGCGCAGTGATTGCCCGCCCCGTTCTTCGGCCATCGCCGCAAGCAGCGGCGCTGCGTCGCTGCGTCCTATTCGGCCAAGCAACGCAGCCGCAAGTTCAAAGCGGCTCTCGCGCGGATTGGCCGTGGCCTGATGTGCCAGCATCCCGTCAGCAAGATTGAACTCCCGGGTAATCGATCCGCTGGTTGGCCGGCGCTGGAGCCTCAGGATGACCAGCGTGGAAGACACCGCTTCGATCAGCAGCGACTGCCGCGATCCGTCGCGCCGGGCCACGCTGCCCGGAGCTAGTTCACAGGGCGTCGTCACAAATTCGGCACGATTTTCGTCCTCCGCGGCGAGTTCGATGCGCCGCGCGGTCGCCGTGCCGCTCAAAATGTGATCGTGCGTCTCGCCCGGCGAAAAGCTGACGGTCAAAGCAGCGGGGCGCGAGCGCAGTCCGTCGCCATCGATCGCCTGAATTACCAGCGCTGCATTGCCCGCGGCAGCAAGAACGATTGTCGCTGCCGCGTCATCGAGCTTGCTCGGCACCGGCACCTGGCCCCACGGGTTCGCCCGCAGCAGGCCGGTAAATTTGCCGATGAATTCGTCCGCCAGGCGCCGCGCGGCGGGGTCACCCGGCGCGAACAGGCGGGCGAAGGGAGGCAAGTGTTCAAGCTGCTCCCCTTGGGCATAGCCCCGGATCGATTGCTCGAGACCGCTTCCCAGCCGACTCGCGCGCCAGGCCACCATGATGCCGGCCAAGTCTGCCTGGGCTTGTCGCTGCTGGTGGTCATCCACCCGCAGCGCCTGCAACTCAGACCGGACAATCATCCGTTCAGACCCCGCCGTGATCGGTCAGGAAATCATAGATGAACACCATCATGATGATCAGCGTATCGTCCGAGCTCTGGACATGCGCGGTGTGCGCCAGGCTGCCGAACATGCCGGTAATGGTATTGAGATCGGGCAAAGCGGAAATGTCGATCTTGGGCAAATTCATGGAGTATCCCCTTCGTGGTCTTGAACCAGCGGAGCACGCTTGCTGCCGCGCCACCTCAATCCCGCCCGCTCGGCTCGAACTGAAATTAAAAGATTGTAAGTCCGCTGCGCGCGCAGCAGAGAAGGCCGCGATGACTGCTGCCGATGCGCCTCAGAGCCTGCATGACCTGCCCGCCGATTTCGTGTTCGATCCGGGCCGCGCCTCGCGCATGATGACCCGCGGCGGCCACGGCGGCTGGCTCGGCATTGCTTACCAAAATCACGGCTCGGACTGGGTCGAATTGGCGCTGCCGTGGCGTGAGGAACTAGTCGGTGTGGCCGAAACCGGGGTGCTTGCCTCAGGCCCGATCATCAGCCTGATGGACAATGCAACTTCGATGGCGGTGTGGACGCTGGCCAAGCGGTTCACCCCGCACGCCACGCTTGACCTCAGGGTCGATTACATGCGCGCCGCGCAGCCCGGAAAGACGGTGATCGGGCGCGGCGAATGCTACAAGTTGACCCGCACGATCAGCTTCATTCGCGGGATCGCACATGACGGCGATCCGCTCGATCCGGTGGCGCATGTCATCGGTACTTTCATGGCCACCCACGGGACTTACTTGTGAGTTTCGCCCTGCCCCCTTACGCCGCCGCGCTCGGCATCGGTATCGAACCCGGCGCCGAAGCACCGGTGCTATGGTTCGACTACTCTGAGCGCGTTTCGGGCCGCCCCGGTTTCCTTCACGGCGGCGCGATGAGCGGACTGATGGAAATGGCCGCGATCGCTGCGCTGCAGGCCGAACTCGACCGCCGCGGCGAAACCATGCGGTTGAAGCCGGTCAACGTTGCGGTGGAATTCATGCGCGGCGGGACCGAGCAGCGCACCTTCGCCAGCGGCACGGTGACCCGTGCGGGCCGCCGCGTGGCGCTGGTCAATGCAACTTGCTGGCAGGACGATCCGGCCAAGCCGATCGCGCTGGCGCAATTGAAGGTCCTGCTCAGCGCCAGCGAATAACGACGACGCTGGTTCCCGGCGCAAGGTCGGGCAGCGCCAAACCAAGCACCTGCCGCACTGCATCGGCGCGCGCCCGGTTGAGGATCGCATCAGGCACTGCGGCATCGTGCACCACCACATCGGCTCCCAGCAGCAGGCGCGCCTGGCGCAGCGTCAGATCGTCAGGATCGTCGCTCGCCAGCGTGAATTCGGTGATGGCGGAAGCGCCATCCGCCGCGCCATCGAGCCAGCGCTGGACGGCATCTGCCGGATGTTCGGCGAGCGGATCGAGTGGACCGCCCGCGCTCAGCGCTACATCGAGCGCGCGGCGCCGCATCGCGGCATCGGGCCAGCGCTGCCGCAGCCGCGCCCGCGCTCCGCCCAAAGCTTGCGCCAAGCCGCCAAGGCTCGCGGGAAGTAGCGCCTCAAGCCCGATCCTGAGCGCCTTGGCGAGCCCCGCCGAAACCCCGCCGGTCCCCACCGCAACCAGCACCGGACCCCGTTCGAGCAGGCTGGGGACGGTAAAATCGCACAGCTCGGGCCGGTCGACCACATTGACCAGAATGCCGCGCGCCTTGAGCGTGGCGGCGATTTCCTCGGGGTCATCCAGCGCCACGAAGGCCAGCTGTGCGGGTCCAGCCGGGTCGCCGGTCACGGTGCCGCCGGCGCGTTTGACCAGCCTGCGTTTTGCGTCGGCCGCGTCGCCCTCGCCCACCACGATGACCGGCAGTCCGGTGATACGGTGGAAGAGCGGGAGGCTGTTCATGCGCTTACGCCAGCCACTCCGGTACGCGTTCGGCGTCGGAGATCTGCGATGGCAGGATCCGGTCGGCGACGACGGCAAACTTGTCGCCATCGACCATCACCTCGGCAACGAAGCCGCGGCTGTTGTAACTTGAGGCCATGGTCGCGCCGTATGCTCCGGCGGTGCGGAATATCGCAAGATCACCCGCCGCAAGCGCATCGATATCGCGCCCCATGGCGAAGGTGTCCCCAGTCTCGCAGATCGGCCCGACCACATTGGCGACCATGCGGCTGCCGCTGGGCTGTACTGCATCGAAATCGTGCCAGGCACCGTACATCGCCGGGCGGGCAAGATCGTTCATCGCCGCGTCGACCACCACGAAGGGGGCGCGGTTCGAGCTGCGCTTGACCCGGATCACCTCGGTCAGCAGCACCCCGGCGTTGCCGGTAATGACCCGCCCCGGCTCGAACATCAGCCGCGTATCCCAGGCCCGGGTTACCCGGCCGACCATCGCGCCATATTCTTCGGGTGTGGGGAACACTTCGTCCGCGCGGTAGGGCACGCCAAGCCCGCCACCCAAGTCCATCGTGGTCACGCTTTGCCCGCCTGCGCGAAGCTCGCCGAGCAGGTCGCCCATCTTAGTGAAAGCGGTTTCGAGCGGTTCGAGACTTTGCAGCTGACTGCCGATGTGCACCGCCAGGCCGCGCATCTCGAGCCCTTCGAGCTGGGCAAGGCGGCTGTAGATACCGCCGACCCGATCATAAGGCACACCGAACTTGTTCTCGGCCTTGCCGGTCGAGATTTTCTCATGCGTCCCCGCATCGACATCAGGATTGACCCGCAGCGCACAGGCGGCGCGCAGGCCGCGAGACACAGCGATTGCCGCAAGCTCGACCCCTTCTTCCTCGCTTTCGATGTTGAACTGGCCGATCCCGGCCTCAAGGCCTTGGATCATCTCGCGCGGCATCTTGCCGACGCCAGAGAAGACGATGTCCTCCCCCGCCATCCCGGCGATCAGTGCACGCGCCAGCTCGCCGCCTGAGACCACGTCCGCACCCAGCCCTTCGCGCTGCATCACTTTGAGCACCGCGAGGTTCGGGTTGGCCTTGATCGCAAAGGCAATTTGCGCGTTCGGCAAGTGCGCCAGCGCCGCCTTAAATACGCGGGCATGGCGCTCCAGTGTGGCGCGCGAATAGACATAGACCGGGGTGCCAACCTCGCGCGCAATCACGCTCAGCGGCAGGTCTTCGGCGTAAAGCACGCCGCCACGATATTCGAAATGGTTCATCGGAAAAGCTCTCAGTCGGAAGGGGGCAGGTCGAACGGGTCTTGCGTGCGTTCTTCCGAACGTTTTCGCAGTTCGACGCTGCGTTCCGGCGCGGCTTGAGGGCCAGGTTTGAGAAGAGCTTCGGCGCTGGGCTTCTGCTCGGAGCCATAAGGCGCGACTGGTAGCGATTGCCCGGCCTTGGGCTTCAAGGGCGCGTTGGCACCGCAGCCCGCGAGGGCAACGATCAGGGCAGTGACCACCAAGCCGCGCATCGACATCACTCCAGGCCCAGCGCGACACGCGCTTCAGCCACCCGCGCGCTTACCTGTTCGGGCGCGGTTCCGCCATAGCTGGCGCGCGCGGCGACCGAAGATTCGACCGAAAGCGCCGCAAACACGCGGTTATCGATCCGTGCATCGATCGCCTGCAAGTCATCGAGCGTCAGCGCATCGAGCGCGCAGCCCCTGCTCTCGGCCAGCTTCACCGCGGTGCCGGTGATGTGATGCGCCTCGCGGAACGGCACGTTCGCTGCACGCACTAGCCAGTCCGCAAGGTCGGTCGCGGTGGCATAGCCCAGCTCTGCGGCGGCGCGCATGCGGCCCGTGCGGAACGTCGCGCCGTCAATCATTCCGGTCATCGCGGCAAGGCACAGTTCGAGCAGCCCGGCGGCTTCGAACACCGGCACCTTGTCGTCCTGCATGTCCTTCGAATAGGCCAATGGGAGCCCTTTCATGGTCACCATCAGGCTGGTCAGTGCGCCGATGATCCGCCCCGAATGGCCGCGCACCAGCTCGGCCGCATCGGGGTTCTTCTTCTGCGGCATGATCGAGCTGCCGGTCGACAGGCTGTCAGGCAAAGTGATGAAGCCGAACGGCTGGCTCGCCCAGAGGATCAGTTCCTCGGCCAGCCGCGAGAGGTGCAGTGCGCATTGTGCCGCTGCAGTGAGGTAATCGAGCGCGAAATCGCGGTCCGACACGCTATCGAGACTGTTGCGCGTTGGCATCGCGAAGCCGAGCGCCTGAGCGGTCGCCTTGCGGTCAATCGGAAAGCCGGTTCCGGCGAGCGCGGCCGCGCCGAGCGGGCATTGGCTCGCCCGGCTGTGCGCATCGACGAAGCGCGAGCGATCGCGCCCCAGCATTTCGTAATAGGCCATTAGGTGATGACCGAGCGTCACCGGCTGCGCAGTCTGCAAATGGGTGAAGCCGGGCATGATGCTGCCGGCGTGTTCGCCCGCGCGGGTGACCAGCGCGACTTGGAGGCCGCCCAGCGCCGCATCTGCCGACAGACAGGCTTCGCGCACCCATAGCTTGAAATCTGTTGCCACCTGATCGTTGCGCGAACGGGCGGTGTGCAGCCGCCCCGCCGCCGCGCCGATCAGTTCGGCAAGGCGGCTTTCGGTGACCATGTGGATGTCTTCCAGGTCCCAGTTTTCGGGAACGCCATGAGCGGCATATTCGGCTGCGATAGCATCGAGCCCGCTTGAAATCGCCGCGGCGTCGTCAGCCGAAACGATCCCCTGCGCGGCAAGCATTGCCGCGTGTGCCTTTGACGCGGCGATGTCTTGCCGCCACAAGACCTTGTCGAACGGGATCGACGCATTTATCTCGCGCATGATCGCCGACGGTCCGCCCGCGAACCGTCCGCCCCACATAGTATTGGAGCTACCCTTGCTGTCTTCGCCGTCGCTCAAGTTCGCTATCCTCGGCTGCGCCCTGCTGATCGCAGGTTGCGATAGGCAAAGCGCGGACAAGGCGCAACCGCAGAGCTCTGCCAGCGAAAATGCAGCGGCTGCGGTCGGCGGGATCGACCGCAGCCACGCGGGCAGCGCGCTCCCCGATTTCCAGCTCAAGGATCAGGCGGGACAGGAACTAAATTTCGCCAGTCTCAAAGGGCGGCCAGTGCTGATCAACCTGTGGGCGACCTGGTGCGCGCCGTGCGTTGCCGAACTTCCGCAGCTCGATGCTATTGCTGGCAAGAATACCGGGCTCAAAGTTCTGACGATCAACCAAGATACCGAGAAGCTCGATGGCGTAGCGAAGTTCCTCAGCGAGCGCGGCGTCAAGAACCTAGAGCCGTGGCTCAACCCGGATAACTCGGTGATGTTCCAGTACGATGCGCAGCAATTGCCGACGACCGTGCTGTACGATTCGAACAGGCGAGAAGTTTGGCGAACCTCGGGCCCGCGCGATTGGGCCAACGCGGAAAGCGCCGCTTTGATCGCCGAGGCGAAGTAATCAGGATTTCTCTGGTGG
>JANYEY010000055.1 GCA_025359685.1 Sphingomonadaceae bacterium
GGCCCGCGGTAGCCATCGTGCCAGGGCGCGCGCGATCAGTGTTGCCAGCAGGATTGCGGCGCTATCGGCGATCCAGTCGCGCACGTCGCTATCGCGGTGCAGCGCCGGGAGCATCTGGAGCACCTCGATCAGCGCGCCGAAAGCGGACAGCTGCCACATGATCCGCCAGGCTGGAATGCTGCGCCAACCAAGGTTCGCCACTCCGGCGAGCGAGGCAAAGGCCAGCATGTGCGCGAACTTGTCACCGAATTGGTCGATCGGCAGGCTGGGCGGCTTGGGCAGCAGGGCCATGGTCAGTGCGAAAGCCAGCAGCAGCCAGAACAGCGGACGCAGCAGGCGGGGGGAAAGCAGGGTGTCCATCTCCGGCGGGAGATAGAGCCGCTGGCCCACAAGGCCAATGAATTATCGGTCAGCTAAATATGCATCTGGCGGGTGGCGGCAAAGCGGTTACAAGGCGCGGCATATGACTACACCACTCAATGTGTCGTTCCTGGGGCTTGGCGTGATGGGCGGCGCGATCGCGCGGCACATCGGGACAGCAGGGCACAAGCTCACCATCTTCAACCGCACCCCGGCCCGCGCCGAGGCCTGGCGAGCGGCCAACCCGGGGATCGAAGTGCGCACCGCGAACAGCCCGGCCGACGCCGCCAAGGGTGCCGACGTGGTGCTAACTTGCGTTGGCAACGACGATGACCTGGCCGATGTGGTGCTCGGCCCGACCGGGGTCTTCTCGGCCATCCGCGAGGGCGCGACCTTTATCGATCACACTACGGTATCGGCGCGGATCGCGCGGCAGATCGCGGTCGAGGCGCGCGACCTGCATGTTCACTGCGTCGATGCGCCCGTCACCGGCGGTCAGGCAGGGGCTGAAAACGGCCAGCTCACCGTGATGTGCGGTGGCCGCGCCGATGCGATCGAAGCGGCCAGCCCGGTGATGGAAGCTTATACCAAACGGATTGTCCATGTCGGCAAGGCGGGCGCGGGGCAGACCACCAAGATGGTCAACCAGATTGCCTTCTCGGGCATCCTTGCGACGCTGTCGGAAGCCTTGCGCTTTGCCGAGGCGGCGCATCTCGATCTCGACAAGGTCTATCAGGCAATCTCGGGCGGGGCCTCGCAGTCATGGCAGATGGACAACCGCTGGAAGACAATGTGCGAGGACAGCTTCGACTTCGGCTTCGCGATCGATTGGATGAGGAAAGACATGGGGCTGGCAATGGAAGAAGGACGGTCGCTGGGGGTTTCACTGCCGGTGGCGGCACTGATCGACCAGTTCTATGCCGAAGTGCAGGCGATGGGCGGCGGACGGCAGGATACTTCGGCGCTGGTCCGGCGTCTGCCGCGGCGGGGGAACAAGTGATGCGCGTATATTTCCTGATCGGTGCCGCTCTGGCCGCGCTGTCCGCCCCGGCCTTGGCCGATACGTTGGTCGATCATATCGACGGGGTCACACTAGATGCGACCAACGCCATCGATCATTTCGACGGTCTGGTGATCGGCGACGATGGCCGGGTGGTGAAAGTCCTCCACCGCAGCGACAAGCGCCCTGCAGTCAAATACCTGATCGACGGCAAGGGCACTTACGTGATGCCCGGGCTGATCGACAGCCACGCCCACGTGATGGAAGTGGGCTTCGGGGCGATGACCCTCGACCTGACCGGCACCCGCTCGCTGGCCGAGGCACTGGCCAAGATCGGTGCTTACGCCAAGGCCCATGCCGATCGCCCGTGGATCCTCGGGCGCGGCTGGAATCAGGAACTGTGGCCCGAAAAGCGCTTTCCCACCGCCGCCGAACTTGACGCTGTCGTTCCGAACCAGCCGGTCTGGCTTGACCGGGTCGACGGGCATGCCGGCTGGGCCAACAGCCGCGCGCTGAGCATTGCCGGGGTTACCGCCGCGACCAAAGATCCGGCGGGCGGCAAGATCGAGCGCACCCTGCCCGGCGGCAAGCCCGCAGGCGTACTGGTCGACAACGCGAAGGAACTGGTCGCCAAGGTGGTCCCGCCGCCGCGCCCGGAAGACCGCGACTATGCCTTCGCGCTGGCGCAGGACATCTTCTTCAGCCGCGGGGTTACGGCATCGACCGACATGGGGACTTCGATCGAGGACTGGCAGACCTTCCGCCGGGCTGGCGATACTGGCCGGCTCAGAATGCGGGTGATCGTCTATGCCTCGGGCGTCGACAACATGGTGCTGATCGGCGGCACCGGGCCGACCCCGTGGCTTTACGATGACCGGCTGCGGATGAACGGGGTCAAGCTCTATGCCGACGGCGCCCTGGGCTCGCGCGGAGCCAGCCTGAAATTTCCCTACAGCGATGCGCCAAGCGCCAAGGGACTGCGCATCACCGGCGATACCGCGCTCAAGAACATGATGAGCCGGGCTGCGCTCGATCACTTCCAGGTCGCGGTCCATGCGATCGGCGATGAGGCCAATGCTGCCGTACTGGGCGCGATCGAGGACCTCGCCCCGACCTATGGCGGCGACCGGCGCTGGCGCATCGAGCATGCGCAGATCGTTGATCCGGCGGATATTCCCCGGTTTGGCCACAACGGGATCATCGCCTCGATGCAGCCGGTGCACCAGACCTCGGACCGGCTGATGGCCGAAAAACGCCTTGGTCCGGACCGGCTCAAGGGTGCCTATGCATGGAAGTCGATCCAGGCGAGCGGGGCCAAGCTGGCCTTCGGTTCGGATGCTCCGGTCGAGTTGTCCGATCCCTTTGCCGGGATGGCCGCAGCGATCAGCCGGCAAGGTCCAGACGGCGAACCGCAGGGCGGCTGGCAATCCCAGGAACGCGTGACCCGCGAGGAAGCGTTTGCCGCCTATACGGTCGGCGGCGCCTATGCGGCCTTTGCCGAGGGGCGGTTTGGACGGCTGGTACCGGGCGAACGCGCGGACTTCATCATGGTCGACCGCGATCCGCTGCTCTCCAGCCCGGCGGACCTGGCGCAGACCAAGGTCAGCAAGGTCTACGTCGGCGGGGTGCAGGTGTGGGACGCGGCGACTGCGAAGAAGCCGTCGCTCTAGGGAACCACATCGGGCAAGGTCTGCTGCGCGGCGGCCTCTTTGGCCTCCTTGCGCTCGCCCAGCCACATGATCACCAGTGATCCTTCGAACAGCAGCAGCAGCGGGATCAGCAGCAGGATCTGGCTCATCAGGTCAGGCGGGGTGATCACGGCGGCGAAACCGGTCAGAATCACGATCACATAGCGCCTGAGACTGACCAGCTTCTTGCGGCTGACGATCCCCGCGCGGTTAAGGAGCAGCAGCAGCACCGGCAACAGAAAGCTGATGCCGAAGGCGAGGATGAACTGCATGACAAGGCCGAGGTAGTCGCCCGCTGCGGGCAGCGCCTCGATATCGAGGCCGCCCTTCTGGCCCTGAAAGCTGAGCAGATATTTAAAGGCTTCGGGCATGACCAGGTAATAGGCCATCGCTGCGCCGGCAAAGAACAGCAGCGGTGTGAGGAACAGGAAGGGCAGGAATGCCTTCTTTTCTTTCGCATAAAGCCCCGGCGCGACGAAGGCCCAAAGCTGGTTGGCGATGACCGGAAAGCTGATGAAAAACGCTGCGAACAGCGCCACCTTGATCTCGACGAAGAACGCTTCGTAAAGCTTGGTATAAACGAGCTTGCCCTGCCCTGCGGGGAACGCCTTGGTCAACGGGCGGATCAGGAAGCCGAAGATGTCGCTAGCGAAGTAGAGGCACACCGCGAATGACACCGCGATGGCCGCGATCGCCCGCAACAGACGCGCGCGCAGCTCGACCAGGTGATCGAGCAGCGGAGCCTGCGTTTCATCGATATCGTGGATTTCGAAAGCCATCTATTTGGCTGCCTTGGCGCGCGGTTTGGCCGGTGCTTTTTTAGCCGCCGGCTTCTTTGCAGCTGGCTTCACGGCAGGCTTTTTGGGCTTGGATGCTGACTTGGCGGCGGGTGGCAGCGGTTCCATCAGCGTGCCGGGATCAACCCCGACGAGCGGTTCGGCTGCCGCGACTTCGGGCGGATGTGCGGCCATGATCGCCGCGTTCTGCTCGCGCCACTGGGTTTCCATTTCCTCCATTTCGGCTTCGCGGATCATCGTTTCGATGCCGCTGCGGAAATGGCCGGAGACCCGGCGGATCTTGCCAATCCATTGCCCGGCGGTGCGCAGCGCGCGCGGGAGGTCCTTGGGCCCGATCACGACGATCGCGATGATCGCCGTGAACAGCATTTCATCCCAGCCGATGTCAAACATCGCTAGTTTCCCCGGCCAGTGAGCAGCGGATTACTGCGGCGGACGACTGGTGGGGTCGACCACAGATTCGCCGTTGAGCGTGCCCTGGTTGGGCGCTGCCGGCGGGATCTGCGGTGGAGCAGCGGGCGGGGTCGCCTCATCGGCCATGCCCTGCTTGAAGCTCTTCACGCCTTTGCCGAAATCGCCCATGAATTCGGACACCTTGCCGCGCCCGAACAGCACCAGCACGACCAACGCGAACACCACGATGTGGATGGGCGACAAACCAAACATCAGACTACTCCTGCACAGGCGGGCAGGCACTCGGCCGCCGCATTCCCTCGCTCGGCATCCACTTAGGCGCTTTCGTCTTCGCTTTCCAGTGCGCCCGACGGATTTTCGGGCTCGTCGGTGTCGGTTTCGCCCTGGCCTGGCACGTCGCCGGCAAGATCCATCGCGGCAGCCAGCGCATCGTCGACCGGATCGAGCAGCCCGGCCGCGCGAAGTTCATCGATTCCCGGCAGATCGCGGCGGCTTTCGAGCCCGAAATGGGTGAGGAAATCGGGGGTTGTGGCATAGATCACCGGGCGCCCCGGGACCTCGCGCCGCCCGGTGATCCGCACCCAGCCCGCTTCCATCAGCACGTCGAGCGTGCCCTTGGCGGTCTGCACCCCGCGGATCGATTCGATCTCGGCGCGGCTGACCGGTTCATGATAGGCTACGATCGCCAGCACCTCGGTGGCCGCGCGGCTGAGACGGCGGACTTCCTCGCGCTCGCGCCGCAGCAAGTGGGCGAGATCGGGCGCGGTCTGGAAATGCCAACGCCCGCCGCGCTCGACCAGCTGTACCCCGCGCCCGTCATAGTGCGCGGCAAGATCGGCCAGCGCGCCATTCACCGCAGCACCGCCCAGATGGACCGAAATCGCCTCGGCGCTCATCGGCGCTTCGGCAGCGAACAGGGTGGCCTCGACCGCGCGGACCAGTTCGTCAGGCTGCTCGGGCGAAATCATGCCTTGATCCCCCGCAGCATCAGCGGTCCGAAAGTGTGCTCCTGGTTGAGCTCAGCCTTGCCCAGACGGGCCAGTTCAAGCGCGGCGACGAAGCTCGAGGCCAGCGCAGAACGGCGCAGCTTTGGCGCGGCATGCGGCGGCAGGAAATCGCGCAGTTCCATCCAGTCGAGATTGACCCCGAGCATCGCCGAAACCCGGTTCAGCGCCGAATCCAGCGTCATCACCATGCGGTCACGGACCATGTGGACCACCGGCTGAGTGCGCGCCTTGACCTGTCCATAAGCCTGAACCAGCGCGAACCAATCGCACTGCCACAGGTTCTTGCGGTCGATCCTGAGGCCCTCAGGCGCACCGCGCTGCCAGGTGTCACGCCCCAGCCGGTCACGCCCGAGCAGCCGCCCGGAAGCATCGCGCATTGCGGCGAGCCGCTGCAGCCGCAGCTGCAGCCGCAGCGCCAGTTCCTCAGGGCTGGGATCGGCCTGCTCGTCGCGCGGTAGCAGCAGCGCGGATTTGAGGTAGGCCAGCCACGCCGCCATCATGAGGTAATCGGCGGCCAGTTCCAGCCGCAGTGCCTCGGCTTGCTCGATATAGGTCAGATACTGATCGACCAGCCCGAGGATCGAGATCTTGCGCAGATCGACCTTCTGCCGCCGCGCAAGGTCGAGCAGCAAATCGAGCGGGCCTTCCCAGCCGTCTAGCTCAAGGTATAGCGCTGCGTCTTCGCTAGCGGCTCCACCGATTTCCCAGTTATCCTCGGTAAAGGTCACCGCCGGGCTGTCGATGAGACCGTCCACGCTCATACCGAGGCCAATTCGAGCAAAGCTTCGCGCTTGGCGATGAGTTCGGCTTGGTCGGCCTGCTGAGCTTGCCCCATTCCGGCCAGCGCGCGCTGGAGCCTGGCCGCGCCAACCTCACCCAACGCGGGCAGCCGCTCGCAGATCCCGGTCATATCCTCCATCCGCGCCCAGCAGTTGAGCGCGACATCGCAGCCCGCGGCGATTGCCCGCTCGGCGCGTTCTGGCACGGTACCAGAGAGCGCCTCCATATCGAGATCGTCGGTCAGCAGCAGGCCATCGAAATCGATCAATCCGCGGATAATCTGTTCGACCACGACTTTCGATTGCGTCGCGGGGTGCTCGGCATCCCACGCGGTGAACAGTAAGTGTCCGGTCATCCCGATAGCGGCGTGATTGAGCGCCTTGAACGGGGCGAGATCGATTTCGAGCTCAGCCTCGCTGGCGGTGACTGTGGGCATCGCCTTGTGGGTATCGCACATGGTGCGGCCATGGCCCGGCATATGCTTGATCGTGCCCTGCACTCCGGCGCGTGCCAGCCCATCGAGCACTGCGCGGCCAAGCGCGGCAACCCGCAGGGGCTCGTGCCCATAGGCGCGGTCGCCGATCACGTCGTGCGCGCCTTCGCGGCGGACATCGAGCACCGGGGCATGGGTGCAGGTGATCCCTACTTCGGCCAGATCCATCCCCAGCGCCTGCGCGTTGACCCGCGCCGCCTCGATCGCGCTCGCCGGGGCAAGGTCATAAAGCCGGTCGAACACCGCGCCTGCGGGATAGGCCGGCCAGACCGGCGGTTTCATCCGCTGGACCCGGCCGCCTTCCTGATCGATCGTGATGAGGAGCTGATCGCGCCCGTGGATGCTCCGCAGATCGTCGGTTAGCGCGCGCAATTGCTCGCGGCTTTCTACGTTGCGACCGAACACGATGTAGCCCAGCGGATCGGCCTCACGGAAGAACGCGCGCTCCTCAGCGCTCAGCGTAAGTCCGGACAGGCCAAAGATCGCGGGTGTCATGATGCGCACAAATTCGCAGTTACGCCGAGCGCTGGCAAGCGCTCGTGCTGCAACTCGTGTGGATTACCGTGCTACTTGACCTGGCAGGAGATGCCCGCGCCCTTGAGTTTGCCGCACAGCGCGCCTGCCGCGGCTGCATCGGGGGCGACCGCCTGTAGCCGGTAGATCGTACCGTTGTCGGCATTGCCGGCGATCACCCGGTGCGAAACGCCCGAAAGCGCACCGCTCGCCTGACCGCTAACCTTGGTCCACCCGGCTTCGGCGGCTTCCTTCGAGGAGAAGGCGCCGACCTGCACCCCAACCCCGCCGCTGGCCGGAGCCGCCGCAGCGCCGGATGCAGGCGCAGGCGCAGGTGCAGCAGGCCCGGAGGCGGGCGCGGCGCTGCCCGCGATCTGCGCCTGCTTGGTCTTTCCTTCGGAAACCGCAAAACTGGTATCGCCGGTGCCATCAAAAGTCTTGCCGCCGGGATCCTTGGGGGCTTCCTTGTAAGGACGGCTATCGGCTGGAACCACGCTCCCATCTGCAACCAAAGTCGGATCAGGATTGCGATGCGTGACCCAGTAAATCCCGCCAACGATTGCGACCAGCGCGACCAGCGCCATCAGCGCAAGCCGCATGGTCTGGCCGGTGCCGCTGCCTTCGTACCCGTCATCTTCCTCGTCCGAGCTTTCCAGCCAGGGCAGGCGCTCTTCTTCGTCGGCCAGCGGCAGCTGTTCGGTTTCCAGAGGTTCATCGTGCGCGTCGTCCCACTCCGCGCCTTCGCCAATGCCGTCCTTGGGCCCGTCGATCCCCGCCATGATTACATTTCCTCCACGGCCTCTACGCCCAACAGGGAGAGGCCATTCTTGAGAAGTTGCCCGATTTGCGCGGCAAGATAAAGCCTTGCTGCGGTCAGTTTACCATCTTGTGCCACGATGAAGCGCTTTTCGGGGCGGTCGTTGCCGACATTCCAGTAGGCATGGAATGCCCCTGCCAGATCATAGAGATAGAAGGCGACGCGGTGTGGTTCGCGCGCTGCGGCGGCAGCTTCGACCAGCCGCGGGAACTGCGCGGCGACCTTGATTAGTTCGAGCTCTTCCGCGCCAAGCTGGTCAAGCGCTTCGCCCGACGGCGCGAAGCCGGCCTCTGCGCCCTTGCGCAAGGTCGAGGCGATCCGCGCATTGGCGTACTGGACGTAGAACACCGGGTTGTCCTTCGACGCCTCGACCACCTTGGCGAAGTCGAAGTCCATCTGCGCTTCGGGCTTGCGGGTCAGCATGGTGAAGCGGACCACGTCCTTGCCCACCTCCTGCACCACATCGGCGAGCGTCACGAAGTTGCCCGAACGCTTGGACATCTTGACCGGCTCGCCGTTGCGGAGCAGCTGAACCATCTGCACCAGCTTGATTTCAAACGGCTTTTCCTGGCCCGCGCCTTGTGTCAGCGCAGCCACCGCGGCCTTGATCCGCTTGACCGTGCCGGCATGATCGGCGCCCCAGATATCGACCAGCGCGTCCGCACTCGCCGCCTTCTGGAAGTGATAGGCGAGGTCCGCGCCGAAGTAGGTCCACGATCCGTCGCTCTTCTTGATCGGGCGATCCTGATCGTCACCGAACCTGGTCGAGCGGAACAGCGGCAGTTCGACCGGCTCCCAATCATCGAGCGTCTTGCCCTTGGGCGCTTCGAGCTGGCCGTCGTAGACCAGGTCATGCGCGCGCAACCACTTTTCGGCTTCTTCGGGCTTGCCTGCAGCCTGCAGTTCGGCCTCGGACGAGAACAGGTCATGGTGGATGCCGAGCAAGGCGAGGTCGGCCTTGATCATCACCAGCATCGCCGCGACCGCGCGGGTGCGGAAAGTCACAAGCCAGTCGGCTTCGGGTGCCGCAGTATATTTGTCGCCAAATTCGGCGGCCAATTCGGTGGCCACCGGGATCAGGTAATCGCCCGGGTAAAGCCCCTCGGGCACCTCACCCACCGCCTCGCCCAACGCCTCACGATACCGCAAGTGAACCGAGCGGGCGAGCACGTCGACCTGGCCGCCGGCATCGTTGACGTAGTATTCGCGGGTCACCTTGTGCCCGGCGAATTCCAGCAAGGTCGCCAACGCATCACCGACCACCGCGCCGCGGCAATGGCCCATATGCATCGGCCCGGTCGGATTGGCGGAAACGTATTCGACGTTGACGGTTCTGCCGCCGCCCATGTCCGAACGGCCGTAGTCGCCGCCCAGCGCGGCGATCGCGCGCAGTTCCGCGATCCACACGGCGTGATCGATCTTGAGGTTGATGAACCCCGGCCCGGCGATCTCGGCACCGGTAACCCCCGGGACCTTGACGAGTTCAGCGCTCAACGCTTCGGCCAGCGCGCGCGGATTGGTCCCGGCAGGCTTGGCCAGCACCATTGCAGCGTTGGTGGCAAGATCGCCATGCGATACGTCGCGTGGCGGCTCAACCGCAACGTTGGCGCGGCTTAGGCCTGTCGGCAGCGTTCCCGCCGCTTCCAGCGCATCAAGCGCAACGTCGATATGGCTCGCAAAGGCCGCGTGAAGGGTAACGTTTTCAGTCATCGCGCGCCGGTAGCCGGTTTACGCGAAAAGTGAAATCCTCCCCGTGCCAGCAAAGCCTTACCTGGTGGCGTTGTAAGTCAGCTGATCCGTGGTCAGCTGGAAGCCGACCAGCACATCGAAGGTCGCGCGGGAGATCGCCGCCTTGACTTCGGGCTGAGCAAGCGGATCGATCGCGGCATCTTCTTCGCCGGCGCGGCGCTTGCGGGTGATCCGGTCACGGATATCCTGCGGCAGGGTTGCCTCGGCCTTGTCGACATAGGCACTGCCCTGCCCGCGCGCGGTGACCCGGTTCTGGCCATCAGCGAATGTCAGGCTGACCTGCCCGACGCGCTTGGCGATCACCGCGCGGCCACCGCGCAGGACGACCACGTAGTAGGGCAAGGTAACGGTGCGGGTGCCGCGCGCATCGGTGCGGCGGGCCTGGACGTCGAAGCTGACTTCGGTGAAGACCTTTTCGCCCGCGTCGTTGCACTGGCTGCGCACATTGGTCATCGCCGCGACCACGTCGAGATTGTCAGCCGTGGTGCTGCCAGGCACGCGAAAGGTGGTGACATCGCCAGTGTTCTGCGGGATGCCGACCGACGGGCAGGCGCTGCGCACAGCGGTGATTCCGACGCCTTCATCGACCACGATATCGCCTTTGGTCTTGCAGCCGGCCAGCGCGGCGGCAAGGGCAATGGCAGAAATCAGGCGGGTCTGGGGAATCATCGGGACGTCCTTGATGGATGCATGTGATCTTGGTGTGCATGCCCTAGCGGCGCGAATGGCAAAGCGCTAGAGGCCGCTTGATGAACGCCATATTGCCAGACGCCGATTTGCTTCCCTTGCGCTTGTTGCTGGCCGCGCCGCGCGGTTTCTGCGCCGGGGTCGACCGCGCGATCGAGATCGTCGAGCTCGCGCTGAAGCGCTATGGCGCGCCGGTTTATGTGCGGCATGAGATCGTCCACAACCGCTTCGTGGTCGATAGTCTGAAAGCCAAGGGCGCGATCTTCGTCGAGGAACTGGACGAAGTTCCCGATGGCGCGCCGGTGGTGTTCAGCGCGCACGGGGTGCCCAAAGCGGTGCCCGAGGCCGCAACCACGCGCCGGCTCGATTGGCTCGATGCGACTTGCCCCTTGGTCAGCAAGGTTCACCGCCAGGCCGAACGCCAGATCGAAGCCGGGCGGCACATCGTGTTCATCGGCCACAAGGGCCACCCTGAGGTGATCGGTACACTGGGCCAGGTGCCCGAGGGCACGATTACGCTGATCGAGACCGTAGCGGATGTGGCGGCGCTAGAATTCGCCGCCGATCTGCCGCTCGCCTTCCTGACCCAGACCACGCTCTCAGTCGATGATACGGCAGAGATCGTGACCGCTCTGCGCACGCGTTACCCACAGATCGTCGGGCCTAAGGCTGAAGACATCTGCTACGCCACCTCGAACCGCCAAGCCGCGGTTAAAGTCATCGCGCCCGAATGCCAGCTGGTGCTGGTGATCGGCGCGCCAAACAGTTCCAACTCGGTGCGGCTGGTCGAAGTGGCCGAACGCTGCGGCGCGCAGTCCCGGCTGGTCCAGCGCGGCGATGAGATCGAGGCTGCCTGGCTCGACGGGGTTTCGGTTCTGGGCCTCACCGCTGGAGCCTCCGCGCCCGAAGAGCTGATTCAGGAAGTCATCTCCCGGATCGCCGAACTCCGCGAAGTCACCGTAGAGCAAGTCATTACCGCCGAGGAAAAGATGGTGTTCAAGCTGCCCAAGCAGCTCGCCGACTGATGGCGGTCTATACGCAGCTTGGAGCCGAGGCGTTGGCGGCATTGATCGCCGAGTTCGACGTCGGCGAACTGCGCATGGCCAAGGGCATTGCCGAGGGCGTGTCGAACAGCAACTGGCTGATCGAGACCAGCGGCAAGGACGGGGCAGGTGCGCGCTTCATCCTGACGATGTACGAATACCGGATCGACCTGGACGACTTGCCCTTTTTCCTCTCGCTGCTCGATCATCTGGCGGCCAAGGGCTGCCCGGTGCCGCGCACGATCCACGACCGGTCGGGCGGGCTGTACCGCAAGATCGGTGACAAGGCAGCGGCGCTGATCGAGTTCCTGCCGGGGGTTTCGGTAAGCAGCCCGACTGTCGCGCAAGCGCAAGCTGTGGGCGGCGCGCTGGCGCAGATGCACCTTGCCGCGGCCGATTTCGAAGGGACCCGTGCCAATGGAATGGACCTAGCCGAATGGCAGCGGCTGGCGGTTGAGTGCGGGCCTAAAGGGCTGCGCGCAATCGACCCGCAGCTGGCCGATCTGGTTGCGCGCGAGCTGCCCCTGCTCGCGATCCAATGGCCGCAGGACCTGCCCCGCGGGGTGATCCACGCCGATCTGTTCACCGACAACGTCCTGATGCTGGGCGCCACGGTCACCGGGCTGATCGACTTCTATTTCGCCTGCACCGATCTGATTGCTTACGATGTCGCGGTAACCCATGCGGCCTGGTGCTTCGATAACGATGGCCGCAATTTCGCGCCCGAACTGTCCGCCGCAATGCTCGCCGGGTACGAAGCAGTACGCCCGCTGAGTAAAGCCGAGCGCGCGGCCCTGCCCGTGCTGGCGCGCGGCGCGGCGCTGCGCTTCACCATGAGCCGGGCCTATGATTGGCTCAACACGCCGCCGGACGCGCTGGTGACGAGGAAAGACCCGCTGGCTTTCGCTCGGCGGCTCGAATTTTATGCCGATCCGGCGAACGCGGGAATTTTCGCAACAACATGAAAAAGATCGAAATTTTTACCGACGGGGCCTGCAAAGGTAACCCCGGCCCGGGCGGCTGGGGCGCGGTGCTGCGCATGGGCAGCGCCGAGAAGGAACTTTCGGGCCATGAACCAGCCACTACCAACAACCGGATGGAGCTGACGGCGGTGATCGAGGCGCTGCGTGCGCTCAAGAGCCCGTGCGACGTCGCGCTGCATACCGACAGCCGTTATGTCATCGACGGGATCACCAAATGGATCTTCGGCTGGCTGAAGAACGGCTGGAAAAACGCGGCCAAGAAGCCGGTGCTCAACGCCGACCTATGGCGCGCGCTGCTCGAGGCCAAGGACGGACACCGGATCGCCTGGATTTGGGTCAAGGGCCACGATGGCCACCCGGAGAACGAGCGCGCTGACCGCCTGGCCAGCGACGCTGCGCTCAGGGGACCCGCTTAGCTGTTGTCTTCGGTCGGCGCGTCGGGGCCGTTCTTCTTGATCGAGGCAATTGCATTTTCGGCGCTGGCCTTGCTGGAATAGCCTTCGGTCGAGAACATCACTTCGGAATTGTATTTGAAACGGACGCGGAATTCCCCGGCCTTGTCCTTGTAGATTTCAAATGTGTGAGCCATGCGAACCCTCCCTTGTTGGAAGCTGCAATTTAGCGCTGCGAAATCGATTCGCTAGTGAACAAAGCGTAACGGGCTGTAGGGCGCCGGATCGATTGCGCCGTCAGGCTCGTCCAGCAATAGACGCAGCGCAAGGTTCGCCGCAGCTGGCGCGGTCTGGATGCCGAAGCCGCCCTGCCCGGCAAACCAAAAAAAGTGCGGCTGTTGCCCGTCAAAGCCATAGATCGGCAGCCGATCAGGCGCGAAGCTGCGCAGCCCCGCCCACTTGTGCTCAAGCGCCGCGATCGGCCAGTCGATCACCTGCTCGAAGCGGTTAATCGCCATGGCGACATCGAGTTCGTCCGGCGCGGCGTCGCACGGCGGACTGGGCACTTCGTCGTGCGGACTTAGCCACAGCTTGCCGCCTTCGGGCTTGAAGTAGAAGCTGCCGTCATGGCCCATGACAAGTGGCAGGTCGCTGGGGACGGGCATGCTGATCCGCAGCTGGACGACCGTGCGGCGCAGCGGCGAAATGCCGAGCGGGACCACTCCGGAACGCTCGGCAACGACATCGGCCCAAGCTCCGGCAGCGTTGATCAGGACGCGGGCGACAGCACTGCGCCCGTCAGCCATGGTCAGGGCCCAGCCGCCACCTTCGCGCCGCGCTGACACCAGTTCGGCCCGAACCCACAAGTCCGCCCCCAACCGCTTTGCCTCGGCAAGATAAAGCTGATGGAGTGCGGCCACGTCGATGTCGCGGCAGTCCGGCTCATAGGCACCGCAGGTCCATTCGCTCTTCAGCCCAGGCAACCGCGCTTCGATCTGCGCGCGGTTCTGCCGGTCGATCCGGACGCCCAGCGCTTCGAAAGTGCGGACGAATTGTTCAAGGTCGTCAGCTTCGTCGGCCCGCGCCAAAGTCAGCCCGCCGCGGTTCGTGAGCAGGCCGTGCCGCTCAAGAAAGTCATAGGATGCCGAGGTCAGCGGCTGGACCAGCGGGCCGCCATAGCTCTCGGTCCAGAACGCGGCCGAGCGCCCGGTGGCATGATAGCCCGGGCGACCTTCGGCTTCGAGCAGCAGCACCGTGCCGCGCTGCGCCAGTCCAGCGGCGAGCGAAGCGCCGGCGATCCCGGCCCCGACGATCGCGAAATCGTGCATCGCTCAGACCGCCGCGATCCGGACGAGGAAAGCGTCGCAGGCGGCCAGTGCCCGGCTCCTGACCGTATCTGACTCGCGCAGCACTTCATGATGCGCCTCGATCCCGAAATGCAGCAGTTCGCAATCGGGCAGGCGGGTGGCGGCCCTGGCGATTGCTTTCCACGCGACCAACTTGTCGGTGTCGGTTCCGAGCATCAGCACCGGCACCGCCACGCGTTCCAGCACGCCGGGCGAACCCAGAAACCGCATCGAGGCATAGCCGCGTTCGACCCAGCCCCAGCTGCCCGGGCCCATCACCAGTTCGGGGCGCTGGTCGCGCCACCACAATTCGTCGGCATACCGGTCAGGATCATGAGTCAGCAGATGTTCGCGCGCGGCCGGGATTGCGCCGGGCTTTTCGCTCCACTTCCAGGCCGGACGGCGCGGATCGCCCAGCGCCTTCATCGCCTTGGCCGCAAGGTGCATCACCGCTTCGGGTAGCACGCTGGAGGTGAAGCCGAGCATCGGGGCCGAAAGGATCAGCCCATCAGGATCGACCATGCTCTCCGCTGCCGCGCGCAACACCAAGTGGCCGCCCATCGAGTGACCAGCAAGGACGTGCGGTCCCGGCGTCGCAGCCTTCCAGCTGTGCCACAGGTGCGCGAGGTCACCGGTCCAAGTCGCGAAATCATCGATATGGCCCGTCACCGCGTCGGTGCCGAGGCGGCCCGAGCCGGCCTGTCCGCGCCAATCGCTGGCGGTAACCCGCCAACCCTGCGCCGCCCAATGGCCCAGCGTTTCGAGATACTTCTCGTAGAAATCCCCCCGCCCGGGAAGGAACAGGATCGAGCCCTTGGCCGCGCTCACCGGCGCGGGCCAATCGATCCGCCGCACCGAAGCGCCGTCCGCCGTGGTCCAGCGGCTTTCCTTGACGCCGTCCGGGATCGTGCGGCGCGCGGGGCCAGACTCTACTGCTAAATTCATTTGGCTAATTTCAGCCTCTTGGCACTGGTTACTTTTTGGTAAGTCCTGCCCTTTACACACCCCTCAAGGGAGCTGGTCAGCGACCTGGGGGGCGACAATGCCGGACTTCGAATTCCGTTACCTATTGCTGGGTGCATTGGCAATCGCGCTGCTGGTCGCTGCGTTCACCGACATTCGCCGTCGCCAGATCGATAATTGGCTGAACGGAGCCATCGCTGCAGGCGCACCGCTGTACTGGTGGGCCAGCGGACTTTCGCTGTGGCCCGGCGTTGCCTGGCAGGTCGGCGTCGCTTTCATTACACTCGTTGTCCTTGCCGGCCTGTTCGCGCTGCGCGCGATGGGCGGCGGCGACGTCAAGTTGCTGACCGCGCTGGCGCTGTGGATCCAACCGCTGTGGTTCGTTCGTCTGCTGATCGGCATGTCGCTAATCGGCGGCGTACTGACCATCGCGCTGGGCACCTGGCACGTCGTCCGCCGCCGCCGCGAGCGGCTGGCGGTTCCTTATGGCGTCGCGATTTCAAGTGCCGCGCTGTGGGTACTCGCACTGCAATTTCTACCCGCTTTCGCCGGCAGCGCTGTTGCCGGCGGAGCGGGGTGAACCGGATTTTAACCAGTTTGCCCGATTAAGCACATACGTAGTTCGGGATTTTCTAGGGGGCTTGTTTAGCCATGGATAAAAAGAAGCTGATGCTGCTGCTTGGCGCGCTGGTCATTGCGATCGGTACCGCCATGGCTGCTCGGAGCCTGTTCATCGGAGCCAGCGCTCCCGCAGCAGACGCCGCCTCGCAGGTCCCCAAGGGCCCCAAGGTGCTGGTTGCCCAGCGCGCGCTTCCGGTCGGCACGATCATCACCGCCGATTCGGTTGCCTTCCAGCTGTGGCCCAAAGAAATGGTCCAGGACGCTTACTTCATCGACGGCGAAGCCGACATGAACAAGCTGCTTGGCACCGTCGTGCGCTATCCGATCACCGCCGGTCAGCCGGTAACCCAGGGCGGCCTTGTTGCCCCAGGTGATCGCGGCTTCCTCGCTGCGGCGCTGGGCGCTGGCATGCGTGCGGTAACCATTCCGGTGTCGGCCAAGACCGGCGTCGGCGGCTTCGTTTTCCCGGGCGACCATGTTGACCTGCTGCTGACCCAGACGGTGCCTGCCGCAGATACTGGCCAGCCGCTCAAGGCAACTGAAACATTCCTGCGCAACGTCCGTGTGCTTGCTACCGACCAGTCGACCGAGACGACTGTGGAAGAAGGCAAGACCGTGGTCCGTGCATTCCAGACCGTTACGCTCGAAGTCACACCTAAGATGGCCGAGAAAATTCAGGTCGCGGAAACTGTCGGTACGCTCAGCCTCGCTCTGCGCAGCCTTGCCGACAACCAGGGTGAACTTGACCAGGCAATTGCAAGTGGCACCGTCAAGGTGCCGGTCGGCGCTACCAAGGATCAGGAAGCGAAGTTCTTGGCCGACGCGGCCAACCGTCCGACCGATGCGGGCACGACTTTCGTCACCGGTGGCGACGTGTCGCGCTTCCAGCGCCGCAGTGCACCGAGCCAGGAGCCGAAGCCGCTACAGTCGATGTCGTCGCTCTATGGCCAGAATTACAGCCGGCCGAGCCCAATGCCCTCGTTCTCGCGCAGCTCTGGGGCAGCGACCTCGGTCAGCACCGGCTCGGGCAACGTGGTCCGCGTGACCCGCGGCAAGACCACCACCGCCGAACCGGTCGGAGGGAACTGACATGACCATGAATGCTCATTCCGCCCACTCCGGTGCGAAGAAAGGCCCTGCGATGAAACGCCTAGCCATTACCCTCCTCTCGGCTGCCTGCGCGGTCGCACCGCTCGGCCTGATGTCGACCTCGGCTGCGAACGCCCAGTCGGTCAGCCGCCCGGCAAACGACCTGGTGCTTTCCATCGGTCGTGGCCAGCTAGTTACGGTTGCGGGAAGCATGACCGACGTGTTCGTGGCCAACGAAACGGTTGCCGATGTGCAGGTCAAGTCCGCACACCAGCTCTATGTCTTCGGTAAGGCCGGCGGCGAAACCACGATCTATGCCAGTAACGCAGCCGGTGACGTGATCTGGTCGGCTAACGTCCGGGTCGGTTCGAACATCGATAGCGTCGACCAGATGCTGCACATGGCGATGCCCGATGCCAAGATCTCGGTCTCGACGATGGGCACCAACACCTTCCTGCTGACCGGCACCGTTGCCGCGCCGGAAGATGCGGCCGAAGCTCAGCGTCTGGTTCAGGCCTTCGTCGGCAAGGAAGCCAACGTCATCACCCGGCTCAAGATGGCGACCCCGCTGCAAGTCAACCTGCACGTCAAGTTCGCCGAGGTTAGCCGTTCTTTGATCCGCGATATTGGCACCAACATGACCAGCATCGACGGCAGCAGCGGCTTCCAGTTCGGCATCGGTCAGGGCACCACCGGAACCACGTTCCGTCCGGGCTCTGCCACCGGTGTCGGCAACAAGCCGTCGGTCTACATTCCCGATATCAACAACCCCGGCAAATTCGTCCAGGTCGCCGGCTCCGATGTTGCAGCAACTGCAGTTGGCACGACCCTCGGCTTTGCCGGCAAGCTGGCCGGGCTCGACCTGCTGGGTGCGCTCAATCTTGGCGAACAGGTCGGCCTCGTGTCGACCCTGTCGGAACCCAACCTGACTGCCCTCTCGGGCGAAACCGCCGACTTCCTGGCGGGCGGTGAATATCCGATCCCGATCAGCCAGGGCCTCGGCACCACCTCGATCGAATACAAGCGTTTCGGGGTCAGCCTGTCCTACACCCCGACGGTACTCTCGAACGGCCGGATCTCGATGCGCGTGCGCCCCGAGGTCTCCGAACTGTCAAGCCAGGGCGCAGTCACGATCAATGGCTTCCAGGTGCCGGCGCTGACCGTGCGACGCGCGGAAACCACGGTGGAACTGGGCTCGGGCCAGAGCTTCATGATCGCCGGGCTGATGAGCAACAATGCGCAGAGCGCGATCAAGAAGATGCCCGGCGCGGGCGACCTGCCGATCCTTGGTTCGCTGTTCCGTTCGACGCACTTCCAAAAGGGTGAAACCGAACTGGTGATCATCGTTACGCCGTACCTGGTGAACCCGGTCAACGCGAACGACATCAAGCTACCGACCGACGGCTTCAAGGCCGCCAACGTTGGCGAGCAGACGTTCGGCAACATGCAGACCGACGGCAAGTCGGGCGGCGATCGCCCGAAACCGACTTCCGCTCCGCAGCAGAACCCGAACGGCCCGCAAGTCGGCGATGCCTATGCCCCGACGCGCGCTCCGGCGCCGCAGACGGCCTCGGGCAACGACAAGGATGCCAAGAAGAAGAAGCCCAAGGCAGGCGGCGACGTCGGCCCCGGCTTCAGCCTGAATTGAGAGGTCACGACAATGCGTAATTCAATCACTCGCAAAGCACTTGCCGGCGCCCTCACCCTCGGCCTTGCCCTTGGACTGAGCGGCTGTGGCGGCATGGCCAAGAACCGCAGCCTTGAAAGCGTGCACCAGGCGGTCGTCACGACCAGCAACTATACACTTGATATTGCAGCGGGGCCGGGCGGGGTTTCGATCCCCGAACAGCGCCGCCTGTCGGGCTGGTTCGAAGCCATGGACCTCAAATATGGCGACCGGATATACGTCGATGACCCGATGAAGAGCTCGGCAACGCGCGGCATCGTCGATGCCGTGGCTGGCCGCTATGGCATGATGACCAGCGACGATGCCCCGGTCACCCCGGGCGATGTCAGCCCGGGTTCGGTCCGGATCATCGTCACCCGGTCATCGGCCACCGTTCCGGGCTGCCCCGACTGGTCGACCAATTCGGACACCAACCTCGGCAACGGAACTTACGGCAACTACGGTTGCTCGGTGAATTCCAACATGGCTGCAATGGTCGCCGATCCGTCGCACTTGATCCATGGCGCCTCGGGCAATGGCTCGACCGTGGTCATGAGCAGCACCAAGGCGATCGACAGCTACCGCATCGCTCCTCCGACAGGCGAAAAGGGCCTGAAGGACAACACCACGCAGACAGGGAAGTAAGACCATGAACGCTCCTTGGAAACCAGGTGTGCAGGGCAATCGCGACGCTTTCGCCGCCTACATTTGCGACGACGCCGCGCTCGACGTGTTGCGCCCGGTCGTGATCGAAATGGGCTGGCAGCCCGAGAAGTGCAACAAGGGTGGCCTGCGCAACGCGGTCCAGTCCCTCTCGATCTCGGCCAGCCCGAACATCCTGATGGTCGACCTTTCGGAAAGCGGTGATCCGCTCAGCGATATCAACGCGCTGGCCGAAGTCTGCGAACCCGGCACGGTCGTGATCGCGGTGGGCCAGGTCAATGACGTGCGGCTCTATCGCGATCTTCTGGCGAGCGGGATCCACGACTATCTGTTGAAGCCGCTTACCCCGGGCCCGGTTCGCGATGCTCTGGTCAACGCCCAGGCAGTCTTCGCCAACCCCAAGCAGCACGATCCGACAACCGCGAAGAAGCACATTTCGACCGCGGTGATCGGCACGCGCGGCGGCGTCGGCGCCTCGACCATCGCGACCTCGCTGGCCTGGCTGTTCAGCGCTGACGAGAAGAGCCCGACTGCGCTGCTCGACCTTGACGTACACTTCGGCACCGGCGCCCTGGCGCTGGACCTTGAACCGGGCCGCGGCCTGACCGACGCGATCGAGAACCCTGGACGCATCGATGGGTTGTTTATCGAACGCGCGATGATCCGCGCCAACGATCACCTTGCGATCCTTTCGGCCGAAGCGCCGATGAGCTCGCCGCTGATGACCGATGGCGCAGCTTTCGTGCAGCTGGAGGAAGAATTCCGCCAGGCGTTCGAAATGACCGTGATCGATTTGCCGCGCAATATGCTGATCAACTTCCCCAACCTGCTCGCCGACGTAAACGTCGTGCTGCTGGTGACGGAGATGACGCTGGCCTCGGCACGCGACGCGATCCGCATCCTGTCGTGGCTCAAGGGCAACGCACAACATGTCCAGCCAATCATTATCGCCAACAAGGTGCAGCCCGGTTTGGCCGAGATCAGCAAGGCAGACTTCGAAGCCTCGATCGAACGCAAGATCAATTTCACCGTGCCTTACGACATCAAGGCGGCGACCAATGCGGCGAAGCTCGGCCAGACATTTGCCGATGCCAATCGCTCGTCGAAGGCAGGCGCTGCGATCCGCGATATTGCCAAGTCGGTGATGGGCGTGGGCGATGGTGAAAGCATCGACGACGCGATCAAACCGAAAAGCTCGCTGCTGGGCAAGTTCGATCTCAAGTCGATGATGACCAGCTCGAAAAAGAGCAAGGGTCCCACCCAGGCGAACGCCTGAGCAAATTAAACGGGCGGTGCCGCCAGTGGTGGCACCCGTTCAAGTCAGGGAAGGCGAGACCCGCAGATGGGCATTTTACAGCTCCTGCTGATTGCCATGGGCATGATGAGTTTTATGGTGCTGGTATACCTGGCGCTGTCGGGACCATCGGCGGCCAAGGAAGGCGCGCGCCGTCTGGAAGCGTTGCGCGACCGGCACAGCGAAAGCACTTCGGCCAAGATGGCGGCGCAGCTCAAGCGGGCTGTCGCTGCTCGCAAGCCCAAGTTGCACCAGATCGCCGGATCGGAATCGCGCCTCGCTGCGCTGTCGATGCGGCTTCACCGCACTGGCAAGAAATGGACGCTGTCGCAGTATGCCTACGCCTCGGTCGTCTTGGCATTGACGGTGACGGTGCTGCTGCTCCTCAAGACCGGTGCGCCGATGCTGGCGCTCGGCGTTGGCTTGTTTGTCGGTGCGGGCCTGCCGCACATGGTGGTTAACTACTTCATCAAGAAGCGGGCCGGCAAGTTTACCAGCAAGTTCCCTGACGCGATCGAACTGCTGGTGCGCGGTCTCCGCTCGGGCCTCCCGGTCACCGAAACACTGGGTGTCGTGTCGAGCGAGGTTCCGGGTCCGGTGGGCGAGGAATTCAAGCTGGTCACCGAACGGATCAAGATTGGCAAGACGATGGAGGATGCCCTCCAGGAGACCGCCGATCGGCTCAACACGGCAGAATTCAGCTTTTTCGTCATTACTCTGGCGATC
>JANYEY010000057.1 GCA_025359685.1 Sphingomonadaceae bacterium
TATCGTTCGAAACGGGGCAGAAGGGGACTACCCATGCGCGTGTTGCTGATCGAGGACGAGCCGACCACGGCCCGGGCTATCGAACTGATGCTGACTACCGAAGGCTTCAACGTCTATTCGACCGATCTGGGCGAAGAAGGCTTGGATCTGGGCAAGCTGTATGATTACGACATCATCCTCTTGGACCTCAACCTGCCCGACATGCATGGGTATGACGTGCTCAAAAAGCTCCGCGTCGCCAAGGTGCAGACCCCGGTGCTGATCCTTTCGGGCATTTCGGAAATGGATTCGAAGGTTCGCAGCTTCGGCTTCGGCGCTGACGATTACGTGACCAAGCCGTTCCACCGTGAAGAGCTGGTCGCCCGCATCCACGCCGTGGTGCGCCGTTCGAAGGGCCACTCGCAGTCGGTCATCCGCACCGGCAAGCTGGCGGTCAATCTCGATGCCAAGACGGTCGAAGTCGATAGTGCCCGGGTGCATCTGACTGGCAAGGAATATGCGATGCTCGAGCTGCTTTCGCTGCGCAAGGGCACCACGCTGACCAAGGAAATGTTCCTCAACCACCTCTACGGCGGGATGGACGAACCCGAACTCAAGATCATCGACGTGTTCATCTGCAAGCTGCGCAAGAAGCTCGCGCATGCCTGCAATGGTGAAAACTACATCGAAACCGTCTGGGGCCGCGGCTATGTGCTGCGCGATCCGGGCGAAGAAGCGCAAGCCGCTTAAGTCCAATTTCAGGATTACCCGGAAGACCGGCCCGTCTCGCAAGAGGCGGGCCGCTTTCGTTAGTGGTCCTGAGAGACGGTCAAAACAGATTGGCTTGGACCGCTTGGACCACAGTCCTGGCCAAAATAAACTGACGGTCCCGGATCGCACCGCAAGCGGGGTTAGCGCGCCGCGCGGGCGCGGGGAAAAGGCGGAGATGGAAGGCATACGCGCGGCTTATCAGGCGGCGGCGGTGTAGGAAAATCGCCTAGGGCAAGCTCCCCTGCGCGCCCGGCCAATACCCGGGAGCGTTGAGGACGTTGGGCGGCGGGGGTGCCCACCCTTCGATCATGGCCTTGAGGCCGAGAGAGGTTTCCTTTTGTGCCGAACCGCTTTAGCGGACCCCGACCATGACCGCGCACAAACCCGGCGATCCGATCACGCTCAACCGGCTCTACGGCCGTTCGAAGGGCAAGCCGCTGCGTGCCGGGCAACAGGGGCTAGTCGATACCTTGCTACCGCGCATCGCCATGCCGACTGAGGGCCCGGTCACCGCTCCGGCGCTGTTCGGCGATGATCGCGCGCTGCACTTCGAGATCGGCTTTGGCGGCGGCGAGCACATGGCGGCGCGGGCCGACATGCTGCCCGATCATGGCTTTATCGGGGCCGAGCCGTTCCTCAACGGGGTGGCGCAGGCGCTGGTCCATGTCGACGGAGACGGCGGGCGGCACCCGCCATTGGGCAATGTACGGATCCATCACGGCGATGCGCTCGAAGTCCTGCAGCGGGTTCCCGATGGCTCGCTGAGTTTCCTTTACCTGCTCCATCCCGATCCCTGGCCCAAGGCGCGCCACGCCAAGCGGCGGATGATGAATGATGGCCCGGTCGACCTGTTCGCGGCCAAGCTGCGGCCCGGCGGCGAGCTGCGCTTCGGCACCGATCACGCGGTTTACCTGCGCCACGCGCTGATGGTGATGCGCCGGCATGCCGATCAGTTCGAATGGCTGTGCGACGATCCAGCGCAGTTCCAGAACCGCCCTCCCGGCTGGCCTGAGACCCGTTACGAGGTCAAGGCACGGACGGTCTATGATCACGAGGTGTGGTACTTTCGCTATCGGAGAATGCCATGAAGATGTTGGGCCTGATCGGCGGGATGAGCTGGGAAAGCTCGGCGCAGTATTACCGGCTGATCAACGAAGGCGTGCGCGCCGCGCGCGGACCGACGGCATCGGCACGGCTGCTGCTGTGGTCGTTCGATTTTGCCGAGATCGAAGCGCTCCAGCATGCGGGCGATTGGGCGGCGTTGACCGCGCTGATGGAGAATGCGGCCAAGGGGCTGGCGGTTGCCGGGGCAGAACAGCTGCTGATCTGCACCAATACCATGCACCTTATGGCTGACGAAGTCGAAGCGGCGGCCGGAATCCCGTTGCTCCACATCGCCGACCCGGCCGGCGCGGCGATCCGGGCGGCGGGGCTGCACAAGGTCGGGCTGCTCGGCACCGCCTTCACCATGGAGCAGGGGTTCTACAAGGACCGGCTGGTGCAGCGTCACGGGCTCGAAGTGCTGGTGCCCAATGCGGATGACCGCGCGTTGGTCCACCAGGTGATCTATGATGAGTTGGTTGCGGGAACTGTCACTGAGACATCGCGTGCAGCCTACCGCAACGTGATCACGCGGCTGGTGGCGCGTGGCGCGCAGGGCATTGTGCTTGGCTGTACCGAGATCATGTTGCTGATCGGCGCGGAGGACAGCGCGGTGCCGCTGTTCGATACCACTGCGCTCCACGCCGCTGCGGCGGTCAACGCACTGCTTCAGAGCGACTGAGGCCGGGAACCTTGTTCGTCCCAGCCGGTTGATCCGGCAAGGAGTGCAAGGGATGAGCGTGATCGGCTATACATTGCTGCTGTTCGGCTGCGCGGACGACGGGGCCGCCTGCGAACGCATTGTCGCACCCGAACAGACCTACGCCGCCCCGGCCCAGTGCGAGGCGCAAGTCGAAACGGCGCTTGGCAGCGATACCGCGCTTCGTGCCGATTATCCGGTGGTCAAAGCGCGCTGCGTCAAGGTGTCGCACAAGGTGCTCGCCAAGGCGCGGGGGCCGCGCACCATTGCCGTGCGCTAATCATTCCAGCTGATATTCAAATCGGCTCAGCAGCGGATGCTTCCGATTTGCCAGCCTCGCGAATTTCTTTGTCGCGGGTCATGGCTGCGGGCGTTAGTTGCTGAACTAAGGCAGTGGCGGAGGTTCTGGCGTGCTTGAGATTTCCCATTTCAACCTGGACGCGCTGCTGCCCTTTATCGCAGTGGGCTTTGCCGCGCAGCTGGTCGATGGCGCGCTGGGCATGGCTTTCGGAGTCATCTCGAACACGCTGCTGGTCGCGGTCCTGGGCGTGCCGCCAGCGCTTGCCTCGCAGCGGGTGCACATCGTCGAATGCTTCACCACGGCAGTGTCGGGGATCAGCCATCTGCTCCATGGAAATATCGACAAGCGGCTGTTCTTCCGGCTGCTGATCCCCGGGCTGATCGGCGGAGTGCTGGGGGCTTACGTGCTGACCTCGATCGATGCCGCCGTGGTCAAGCCCTACGTGCTCATCTACCTCTCGGCGATCGGCATCTACATTCTGGCGCGCGGACTGCTCTATCCGCCCAAGTTGCGCGAGGCGCGCCTGATTGCCCCGCTCGGTCTGTTCGGCGGTTTCCTCGACGCTGTCGGCGGTGGCGGCTGGGGGCCGGTGGTGGCCTCAAACCTGCTGATCCAGGGGGCCGATCCGCGTAAGGTTGTCGGCACGGTCAATTCGGTCGAATTCTTCCTGACCCTGGCGGTTTCGCTCGCCTTCATCTGGAATATCGGCGTGGCGACGTGGCTGGCGCGACCTTGGGCCTGCTGATCGGCGGCTTGCTCGCGGCGCCCATCGGAGCTTGGGCCGCCAAGCACTTCAATCCCAAGGTGAGGGTAGTGCTGGTCGGGATCGTGCTGACGCTGACCAGCCTCTATGGGGTTTATAGGGCCTGGAGCTAGCTGATCGCCGCCGCGATCGCGAGCGTTCGCCGCGCTTGCTCCAGATGCAGTAGCTCGACCATCCGCCCCTCCAAGCGGATCGCGCCCTTGCCGGCGTTGTCCGGATCTTCGAACGCCGCGACCACGCTGTGCGCCGCCTCGATTTCCCCTGCGTTCGGCGAGAAGACGTCGTTGCACGGTTCGATCTGGTCGGGGTGGATCAGCGACTTGCCATCGAAGCCGAACTCCAGACCTTGCGCAGCCTCGCGCCGCATCACTTCGGGATCGCGGAATTCGTTGCAGACCCCGTCGATCACGATCAGGCCATGCGCCCGCGCCGCGCAGACCGCCGCGCTCAGGATTGGCAGGAACGGTGCCCGGCCCGGCCTGATCTGCGCGCGCATGTCCTTGGCGAGGTCATTGGTGCCGAGCACGAAGGCCGCGAGCCGGCTCGTGGCCTTTAGTGCGGCGAGAGCCGGAAGCTCAGGCACGACCGCGCAGGTCTCGATCATCGTCCACAGCCGGGTCGCGGCCGGAGCGGAGGCCAGCGCCGCGTCATAGCTGCGCAGGCCCGCACAATCGCTGACCTTGGGCACAAGCACGGCATCGGGTCCCGCCGCGGCAACCGCAGCCAGGTCCGCCGCGCCCCACGGGGTGTCGAGGCCGTTGACCCGGATCACCAGTTCGCGCCGGCCCCAGCCGCCATCGCTGACCGCGCGCATTGCCGCGGCGCGCGCTTCATCCTTGGCTTCGGGCGCGACTGCATCTTCAAGGTCGAGGATCACGACGTCGGCGCCCAGCGTGCGCGCCTTGGCCAGCGCTTTGGGGTTCGAAGCGGGCAGGAACAGCGCGCTGCGACGCGGGCGCAGGTCCATCCCGTTCAGCCCGCCACGCCCGCAGCTGCGAGCACGGCCAATGTCAGGACATCGGGCGCAATCGCGGTCATCGGCGCAATCTGGACCGGCTTTTCCATGCCGAGCAGCATCGGTCCGATCGTGGCGTTGCCGGCCAGTTCGCGCAGCAGCTTGGCCGAGATATTGGCCGATTGCAGCCCTGGCATGACCAGCACATTGGCCGGGGCAGAGAGCCGGCTGAACGGATAGTTCTTCATCACCGCCGGGTTGAGCGCGGCATCGGGGGCCAGCTCGCCTTCATATTCAAACCCGGGCTGTTCGGCATCGAGCAGCGCGACCGCATCGCGGATGTTTTCCAGATAACGCCCGGGCGGGTTGCCGAAGGTCGAATAAGACAGGAAGGCCACGCGCGGTTCAT
This sequence comes from Sphingomonadaceae bacterium, assembly GCA_025359685.1. Taxonomy (GTDB): domain Bacteria; phylum Pseudomonadota; class Alphaproteobacteria; order Sphingomonadales; family Sphingomonadaceae; genus Novosphingobium. Next base: position 4,980 of record JANYEY010000057.1, read on the forward strand.
GCCCCAGCCGCCGCGCCACGGCAGCGGTTTCCTTGGCGATTACCGCCAGGTCGGCCGCGGTCGGGCGTTCGTTGACCGTCGTATCGGCCAGGAACACGGTATAATTCTTGCCGATCATCAGGTGGATGCCGAACGGCAGCCGGCCGTCCTGCGGATCGAGCACGTGGCGCACTTCGCGCATCGTCTGCGCGAAGGTCCGGGTGATGCCGGTGACCATTGCATCGCCGATGCCCATCTTGAGCAGGAGCGAGGCAAACACATTGCGGTCCTGGTTGACCATCCGCTTGACGTCGCGCTCCATAAACCCGCGGCGCTTGAGCCGTTCGTACAGCAGTTCGACCATCGCCGGTACATAGATGCTGACTGCTGAATTCTCGATCTGGAAGGCTTCGGGCTGTTCCACGCCCAGCTCGATCAGCTTGGCCTTGACCGCATCGGTGCGGCCAACCAGCACCGGTTCGCCATAACCGAAATCGCGGTACTGGATCGCTGCGCGCAGCACGATCTCGTTCTCCGCCTCGGCAAAAATCATCCGTTTGGGATTGGCCTTCACTCGGTCGTAAACCTCGGTCAGCACCGAGGTGGTCGGGTTGAGCCTGGCTTTTAGCTCGGTGCGGTAGAGATCGAAATCCTCGATCGGCTTTTGCGCCACGCCCGAATCCATTGCCGCCTTGGCGACGGCCGACGAGACCACTTCCATCAGGCGCGGGTCGAACGGCGCGGGGATGATGTAATCGGGGCCGAAGTGGTACTTCTGACCATAAGCCGCGGCGACTTCCTCGGGCACCTGTTCGCGCGCCAGCTGGGCAATGGCATGGGCTGCGGCGATCTTCATTTCTTCGTTGATCGCGGTCGCCCGCACGTCGAGCGCGCCGCGGAAGATGAAGGGGAAACCGAGCACGTTGTTGACCTGGTTGGGATAGTCCGAGCGGCCGGTGGCGACGATCGCATCGGGCCGCACCGCCTTGGCATCGGGCGGAGTGATCTCGGGGTCGGGGTTGGCCATTGCAAAGATGATCGGCTGCGGCGCCATATCCTTGACCATGTCCTGCGTGATCGCGCCTGCGGCCGACAGACCGAGCACGATGTCCGCGCCGTGCATCGCTTCCTTGAGCGTGCGCTTTTCAGTGACAACGGCGTGGGCGGACTTGAACTGGTCAACACCCTCGCGGCCAACGTAAATAACGCCCTTGGTATCGCACACCATGACATTCTCATGGCGCACGCCCATCGATTTGATCAGCGCGGTACAAGCCAGCGCAGACGCGCCGGCCCCGTTTACCACCACCTTGACGTCCTTGAACGCGCGACCGGTCAGGAAGCAGGCATTGACGAGGCCTGCAGCCGCGATGATCGCGGTGCCGTGCTGGTCATCGTGCATCACCGGGATCTTCATCCGGTCGCGCAGAGCCTGTTCGATCACGAAGCATTCGGGGGCCTTGATATCCTCAAGGTTGATCCCGCCGAAGCTCGGCTCCATCATGGCGATGGCTTCGATCAGCGCATCGGGATCTTCGCTGTCGAGTTCGATATCGATCGAATCGACGTCGGCAAAGCGCTTGAACAGAACTGCCTTGCCTTCCATCACCGGCTTGGATGCCAGCGCGCCAAGGTTGCCCATGCCGAGGATCGCGGTACCGTTCGAGATGACCGCGACAAGGTTGCCCTTGGCGGTATATTCATACGCATCAGCAGGATTGTCGTAGATCGCCTGGACCGGCACCGCGACGCCGGGCGAATAGGCAAGCGAAAGGTCGCGCTGGGTCGCCATCGGCTTGGAAGCAATGATCTCGATCTTACCGGGGCGAATCGTCTTGTGGTAGAACAGCGCCTCGCGCTCGGTGAAGCGGACGTTGGCTTCTTCCCTGGGGGTATCGTCTGACACTGGTATCTCCCGCAATGGCCTTTGCCCTAACCCAGCAGCGCGCGACGCGATAGGGGAAAGCTGCGCGGTAATCCGTCGCAAATGGAGCCTATCCGCGCTAGGCTAGTAACATGCACGCCCCTTCCGGCAATCCAGCCGTCACCCCGATGATGACGCAGTACCTCGCGCTCAAGGCCGAGGCACCCGATTGCCTGCTGTTCTACCGCATGGGCGATTTCTTCGAGCTGTTCTTCGACGATGCCCGCGCTGCGGCGCAAATCCTCGATATCGCGCTGACCAGCCGGGGCGAGCACCTCGGTGTGCCGATCCCGATGTGCGGGGTGCCGGTCCATTCGGCCGAAGGGTATCTGGCGCGGCTGATCAAGGCGGGCTGCCGGGTCGCAATCGCCGAGCAGACCGAAAGCCCGGAGGAAGCGAAAAGGCGCGGCGGTTCGAAGGCCTTGGTCTCGCGCGACATCGTTCGCTTCGTCACATCGGGCACGCTGACCGAGGAGGCGCTGCTCGAACCGCGCCGCGCCAACCTGCTCGCTGCGGTGTGCGAGATGCGCGGGACCTGCGGGATCGCCGCTTGCGACATATCGACCGGACGCATGGAACTGGAAGAATGTTCGCTCGAGCAGCTCGGAGCCGCACTGGCGCGGCTTGGGGCGAGCGAGGTAGTGGTCAGCGACGGCTTGGCCGATGCGCCCACGGGGGCGATACCCCGTGCCGCGCGTGAGTTTGCCAGCGAGGAGGGCGAACGCCGCCTCAAGGCGCTGCACGAGGTCGCTACACTCGACGGGTTCGGCGCGTTCAGTCGCCCGATGCTGGCCGCCGCCGCGGGGCTGATCGCCTATCTCGATCACGTCGGGCGCGGCACCTTACCGCTGTTGCTGCCGCCGGTGGCGCGTAGCAGCGCGGCGCACTTGGCGATGGACGAGGCGACCCGCGCCAGCCTCGAAATCATGAGCTCAAACCAGGGTGGGCGGCGCGGCAGCCTGATCGAGGCGGTCGATCGCTGCGTAACCGGGGCTGGCGCGCGCCAACTGGCGGATGACTTGTCCGCGCCGCTCACTGATGCTCCTGCGATCGAGGCACGGCTGGCCATGGTGCAGTGGCTGCACGACGATCCGCTGCTGCGCGGCGATCTGCGGACCGTGCTGCGGGCGCTGCCCGACTTGTCCCGCGCGCTTGGCCGGATCGTGGCCGGACGCGGCAGCCCGCGCGATCTCGGGCAGTTGCGCGACGGTCTTGGCGAAGCGCGGCGCGTCCACGATCACTTGCAGGGACGTACCGATCGGCCCGCACTGCTCGACGCCTTGCTGCCGAGCCTTACCGGACACGCCGCGCTAACCAACCATTTTTCACGCGCGTTGGTGCCCGCTCCGCCCACCGAGCGGAGCCAGGGCGGCTTCATCGCAGCCGGTTACGATCACGCGCTTGACGAGCTGCGCGATATTTCGGGCAATGCACGGCGGGCGATTGCCGCGCTTGAGGCGAAGTACCGGACCGGGACCGGCATCGCGACACTCAAGGTCAAGCACAACGGGGTGCTGGGCTATTTCATCGAGGTCCCGGCGCGGCAGGCCGATGCTTTGATGGTCCCGGACAGCGGCTTCACGCACCGCCAGACCATGGCCGGGGCGGTGCGCTTCAACTCGCTCGCGCTGCACGAAGAAGCGAGCCGGATTGCGCAGGCCAGCGGTCACGCACTGGCCGCCGAGGAAGCCCATTTCGAAGAGCTGTGCGAACGCGCGGTCGCCGCGCGCCGCGCCATTGCCGATACCGCCGAAGCGCTCGCCCGGATCGACGTTTCCGCCGGGCAGGCTGAACGCGCGGCCGAGAGCGGCTGGTGTCGCCCGCAAATTGTGGCGGCTCCGGTGATCGAGATCAGCGGCGGGCGTCACCCGGTGGTCGAAGCTGCGCTGGGTGGCCGCGGCGAGCGTTTTGTCGCCAATGATTGCAGCTTGTCCGAAACCGACCGGCTGTGGTTGATCGGCGGCCCTAACATGGGCGGCAAGAGCACCTTCCTGCGCCAGAACGCGCTGATTGTGCTGCTCGCGCAAGCAGGCGGTTTCGTGCCTGCGACCTCCGCGCGGATCGGGTTGGTCGACCGCCTGTTCAGCCGGGTCGGCGCATCAGATAACCTTGCGCGCGGGCGTTCGACCTTCATGGTCGAGATGGTCGAAACGGCCTCGATCCTGGCCCAGGCGACCAGCCGAAGCTTCGTCATTCTCGACGAGGTTGGGCGCGGCACCTCGACTTACGATGGTCTGGCACTCGCCTGGGCGGTAGCGGAAGCAGTGCATTCGACGAACCGCTGCCGCTGCCTGTTCGCAACCCACTACCACGAGCTCGCGCGGCTGGCCGAAAGCTGCGAGGCCTTGTCGCTGCACCATGTCCGCGCGCGTGAGTGGCAGGGCGATCTGGTCCTGCTGCACGAACTGGCGGAAGGTCCGGCCGATCGCAGCTATGGCCTGGCCGTGGCCAAGCTTGCCGGAGTGCCGGCGCAGGTCATCGCGCGGGCGCGTTCGGTGCTTGAACGTTTGGAAAAGGGCCGCGCGGAAACCGGCGGGATTGCTGCAGGACTCGGCGATTTGCCGCTGTTCGCCGCGGCTGTGGGCCAACAGGAGGAAGTGGTCGACACATTACGCGAACGGCTGACGGCGCTCGATGTCGATGCCCTCACCCCGCGCGAGGCGCTTGACCTGCTGTACCAGCTTCAGCGCGAGGCGGCTAAGCTTCCTTAACCTTGCCGGGGTACACTTGCGCGCATGTTCGGTTTCGGCACCAAAATGAATCAGGTTTTTGCCAGCCGTTGGAAAGCGGTGACCTGGGGGCTTGGTATCATGCTCACTGCCTATTGCACGGTGCCCTCAGCCGAACAGACCGAAAAACAACAAGCCCAGGTGGCGCAGGCCAGCGCCGCTCACAAGTCGCCCTGGGCGAAGAACTGATCAGCCCAGCTGTTCGAGTGCTGCGGCGATAATGGCTGGCTTTGACCAGCGCCGCACAGCGCGCTCCGCCGCCGCCTTGCCGAACTTGTCACGCTGCACCGGGTCATCCGCCAGCGCCGCAATTGCGCCAGCCAGCGCGGCAGCATCACCCGGCGGGGTGATCGCGCCGCAGCCATCCACTTCGGCATAGAGGCCGGTTCCAGGTTCGGTGGTCGCCACCACCGGCCGCCCTGAAGCCAGCATATTGGTCAGTTTCGATGGCAGCACAAGATCGGCCGCGCCGGCAATCTGCGGCAACAGGTGAAGGTCGGCCATGGTCAGCATCGCCCCCATCCGTTCGGCCGGCTGGAGATCGTGCAGTTGCACATTGCAGAGGCCGCTCGCCAGCCGCTCAAGCTCGGCGCGGTTGGGGCCCTCGCCGCAAATCACCAAGGCAATGTCGGCGCGGTCTTTCAGCAGCCGCGCCGCCTCGACCAGGATCTCGATCCCCTGTTTGCGCGCAATATTGCCCGAATAAAGCGCCACGACCTTGCCGGTCAGGCCCCATTCGCGGCGGATCGCCAGCGCTCCTTCCGGGTCAGACGCAAAGCGCGCGTCGGACCAGTTGCGCATCTCGAACACGCGGTCGGGCGCGACCCCTTTGACGATCAGCTTGGCGCACATCTGCGGGCTGATCGTGGAGACCCGGTCGCCCAGCTGCAACAGGCGGTTTTCTAACCACCGCGCGAGCCGGACAGCGATGCCAGTTCCATCCATCAACCCGGTGGCCAGCGCCGCCTCAACCTCGAAGTCTTGAACGTGGATCCACAGCCTTGCCCCGGCGAGCCGCACGGCGAGCCAGGCGGTCGGCACCCCAAGCAGCGCCGGGGCGACGGTGAAGACCACATCGGGACGTTGTTTACTTCGCAATGCGGCGCGGAGTGCCGGAACCAGCGCCGAGACCATGAAGCTGGCGAGGTGGACCACGCGGTTCAGTCCGCCAGGCTGCGCGGGCACGTAGATCGGGCAGCGCGTAACCGCGACCTTGCCGTCGTATTCATGCCGCCAACCACCACCGGCATATTCCGCAGCAACGCGCCATTGCGGGTAGTAACGCTTGGCGACCACCGCCGAAACTTCGGCTCCTGCTTCGACCAGCGCCTGCGCCAAACCTTGCGTGTAGGGACCAATCCCGACGGGTTCGGGCGCATAGTTGAGCCCGACGATCAGCACGCGGCCCGGTGCCTTTGCGTGCATCATCGGTCAAGCCAGGTGCTGAGCGCGGCAAGCTGGCGCGACTGGCGGCGCACATCGGCGTGGGCCAGCTCGGTAAGACTGCGCCAGACGCGCGATCCGGCCCATCCGGCCATGCCGCCTTCATGCTCCATCGACCGCGTAACGTCCGCTTCGCCATGCGCGCCGCGCCGCCCGCGCAATCGCTGAAACAGCCGCGCCGGGCCGGAACTGATGGCGGCTGCGGCCAGCCCCGCGCTGCGCCGGGTGTCAAGATCCTGAAGGAACAGGTCAGGTGCCGCTGCGATCAGCTTGGCTGGCGGCGGCGGACCGCTATCGGCCGTAAAATCGATACCGGCGCCGGGACGATAGCTGGCGACCAGTTCGAGCACCAGCCGCGCACCGCTGCGCCAGCCTTCGCTGTTCGCGCGCAGCCAGAACGCCGGCCAATCCACTGGCGCAGCGCGCAGCAGGTAATCGATATCGGGCAGCAGCAACGGCCCACAATCGAGCCGGTGACTGTAGACCGCATGGACGATCAGGTGCGCAAGCGTCTCTTCCGGGGCGAGATAGGCAATCCCGTCTTCGTCGCGCACGGTCCTTGCGGTTCCGGGCACCTGCTGCACCGGGCTGGCATGATCGAGCCTACCGTCGGGCTCCCATAGCCGGTGGTGCAATTCCACCACCGTCCCGCGTGGCGCGATTAGTGGGGGCAAATGCTTGTCGAGCCGCACCGCCTGTTCGAGCGACATTTCGGCTGGCCCATAGTCCCGATAACCTGAGGCCTTGAGCGCAGCATAAGCGGCAAGCACCTGATCCTGCGGCATCAGCAGGTCGATATCGCGCATCGGCCGCAGCGCCGGGGCAGGGTATGCGTGAGCGCCGAGCCAGGCCCCCTTGAGTGCGATCGGCGTGATGCCTGCCGCTTCGAGCAACCTCGCGCATTCGCGCAGTTCATGCCGGGTCAGCATCGCTTGCAGGGCAGCGACCCGGTGCGCCTCGTGCCAGTCCGCGCGGACCGCTGCCGGAATTCGCGCATCGCTGGCGTGCTGGAAGTGGAGCAGCGGCTTCAGCCGGTGCTGCGCGGCAAGTGCGTTCAGCGCCGACCAATCGGCGGTGCCGAGTCCTTCGAGGGCCGGAGCTCCGCCGGTCCCGACCATGGCCAGCAGGATGCGCCGCAGGGCACGGATTTCCACGGCGCGAGCGGGTTCAGTTGGTGCGCTTGGGCACAGAGAAAGTCCCGGTGATGCGCCCGCCGCGCGGCGCACTGCCTGACGTGCCAAGCGCCGAGGATCCGCCGCCGACATTGCCGTCGACGCTCGACAGCCCGGTGTCGAGATCGATTACCAGCCGCCCGCCGCTGAGCCGGTCCGAACCGCGGCGCAGGGTCACGCCGCCGGCCATGGTGATGATCCGCCGGTCAAAATCGTAGATCGCCACATCGCCGCTCGCGCTCTGGTCGCCGCGAGTGACGGTGACCCCGCCGGTCGCGTCGAGCCGGTGGATCTTGAAGCCGCCGCCGCTCGAAAAGGCAATGGTGGTGCGCGCCGCGCGCAGGGTCAGGCCAGCCTGGGTGATGACCACGTTGCCGGCGAGCGTGGCGCGGTCCTGCTTGCCCAGCAGCTCGCCGTGGTCGGCTGCGACCTGAACCGGGGCATTGCTGTCCTGCCCCCCAAAAACCTGCGCCTGCGACGGAGCAAGCGCGAGCAAGGCGGCGCTGCCAATCACAAAGCCTGCCAGCAGCGAGCGCAGCGCGGTGCGCTTCAAAGTGGGTAAGGGAACCGAACTATCGCTCATCGCGGCATCCTGAGTTGCTGGAGTTGCATGTTCATCCGCACGTTGCCGTCCAGCGTGACGATCCGCTGGTCAAGGTTGGCACTTACCCGGTCCGCCCGGAAAGTGCCAGCCGGAACCGCCCCGCTGACCCCGCCGCTGCCGCCGACCTTGCGGCCCTTGAGGTCGATCGCGACGTTGTCGGTGGTCATGCGATATCCATCGGCGGCGGTGAAGATCACTGGTCCTGCGACCGTTACGGTCTCGTCGCGGTAGTTGTAGGCGCCGTTCTCTGCGGTGAGCTCGGCTGGCCCATCGGTCAGCCGCAGCCGCGCGGCGAGCATGTCCATCCTGACCACCGGGTCCTTGATCGAGACCTGCACGGCGTTGCCCGCAGTGAGGGTGAACGGGCGGCCATCGTTGTCGATCCCGCGGTACATCGCATTGGCGACGCGGAGCCGTTCGGTGGTCAGCGCCACCTTGTTCCGGTCGAGCAGGAAACTGATCTCGCGCCGCGCAAACAGCGGCCCGATGATCATTGCGGCGAGCACCACGCCGACCGTGCCCGGCAGCCACACCGCGAGCAGCTTGATCTTGCGGTCATGCCACCCGCCGGGCGCTGCCCAGTGCTGGCGCTTGTCGCGGACCCGGTCGGCTGCCTTGCTCATTCCGGGCGGCTCATGATTCGTGGCTGAAAATGTCTTTGTCGGCCCAGCCCATCAAATCGAGCCGCGCGCGGTGCGGCAAGTAGGCGAAGGCAGCTTCGGCGGCGGCAGTGCGGTGTTCGCGCGCCAACCGTTCGGTCAGGATCGCGTACATCGCATGGAGATAGCGCACGTCCGAAGCGGCATATTCGCGCTGCGCTTCGCTGAGGTCCGGTCCGCCCCAATCGCTCGACTGCTGCTGCTTGGACAGCTCCTTGCTAAGCAGTTCGCGGACCAGATCCTTGAGCCCATGGCGATCGGTATAGGTCCGCACCAGCTTGCTGGCGATCTTGGTGCAGAACACCGGGCCGGCTTCGACCCCCAGGTAATGCTCGATCGCGGCAAGATCGAATCGGGCGAAATGGTAAAGCTTGATCCGCGCCGGATCGGCCAGCACCGCCTTGAGATTGGGCGCGTCATAGCTCGAGCCCGGACCAAAGCGGACCAGATGCTCGTCGCCGCGTCCGTCGGACAGCTGGATCAGGCACAACCGGTCACGCGGCGTGATCAGCCCCATGGTTTCGGTATCGACCGCAATCGGGCCTTCGCCCATCACGCCCTCGGGTAGATCTTCTTCGTGCAGATGGACAGTCATATATCTGGGTGCTTAGGCTCACTTGCGCGGGGTGGGAAGCCCCGGAAATGTCGGAGAAAGAACTTGGGTTCAGGCGATGCGGTTCCGGACAGTTGGCGCGCCGTGCTGGAGCCAGTGCTGGCCAGCCCGAAGTCGCGCGCGCTGGGCAGTTTCCTGAACGCCGAGGAGGCTGCGGGCAAGGCGATCTACCCGCCGCGCGGCACCCGGCTGGCGGCGCTCGACCTAACCCCGCTGGATAGCGTCAAGGTGGTGATCCTCGGGCAGGACCCGTACCATGGGTTTGGACAGGCGCACGGCTTGTCATTCTCGGTGCAGCACGGGGTCAAGGTGCCGCCGAGCCTCGCCAACATCTACAAGGAACTTGAGCGCGACCTTGGCCTGCCGCGCGCCGCGCATGGCAACCTGTCGAACTGGGCGCGTCAAGGCGTGCTGCTGCTCAACAATGCGCTGACAGTCGAGGACGGCAGGCCCGCCTCGCATCAGGGCAAGGGCTGGGAGGAGATCACCGACGCGATCGTCGCCGCAGTCGCCGCCAAGCCGGAACCTTGCGTGTTCATGCTCTGGGGCAGCCACGCGAAGAAGAAGGCGGCCAGCGTCCCCGGCCTGATGAACAGCCACCACCTGATCCTCACCGCCCCGCACCCCAGCCCGCTATCGGCGCACACCGGCTGGTTCGGCAGCGGGCACTTCGGGAAGGCGAATGCGTTTTTGGAGGCGCAGGGGCGGGGTTCAGTGAACTGGGCACTTTCCTGAACAAGTTTACAAAGTTGACATCAAAACGAAGCTCGCAGCGAGAGCGAAACCATTGGCGTGGCTCGCTGCGCGCGAAAATCAACCGAATCAAAGAGCGGCGGTCAGAATTGCAAATTTGCGACGTGTAGGAAAATCGTATGGCAGGTTACGACCCGATTGCGGACACCAATTCGATGAACGATAATAGGCTATGAGCATCGAAGATGACGATGGTGAGTTTAGCTGGTTCTTTCGGCTGATCCCCTTTGTCCTCATCCCTGTATTTATCGCGGTCCTTTGGTGGGCACCGTCGCCTCCCAAACCTCCAGCGAACACCACTGTGTTCGGCTGCTACGTCGCAACCGCTAGCCCACCCATCCTGCTTGACGCTTCAGGGATGCATGTGAAGCAGCTTGGCTTCCCAGCCATCCCATACCATTTGGAGCGATTGAAAACAGGTATAGCTCTGGCTGCTGAAGCACCCATCCGGGCAGACAAAACGCCAACTGGTTACCGATTTACAGTGAATAAGCGAGGGATTGGCTGGTTCATGCCATTCTATCGGGTTGAGAATGGTCAGACCTATGGAGTATTTGAAGTAAGCCTTTTGGAAGGTTTCCAAATGCTGGCTTCCGACGGTAACCGTATCAACTACGACCCTGCAGACCCAGCCAGTTGTACTTAGCAGCCCACGTCCGCTTTCCACCCCATACCTGCCACTATCGCCTAGCCTAGTCGCTCCAGCAACGCATCCGCCAGCCGCTTTCCAAACTCCGGCCCCTGTTCGGGGTACAGATACGGCTCGATCAGCTCTGCCTCGATCACGGCCAGCTCTCCATCGTCCAGCCGGACCATGTCGATCCGGGCGTAAGACGGCGGCTGCGCGAAGGGGAGCATCGCCATCACCGCTTCGGCCGCCGCGCGGTCGGCGGGGGCTGGGTCGAGCGGGACTTCGCTGCCACCGTAAAGCGACTGGATGCGGTAATCGCCCGCCGCGGCGCGCTTGATCAGGGCGTGGCTGAGCGCGCCGCCGATGAAGATGAAGCTAAGCTCGCCCTCGCGCTGGATCGCGGGGAGGAAGGGCTGGATCATCGCCGGTTGGTCCATCCGCCAGGTGTCGATGCCTGCATCGCCGCGGCGGAAGCTGTCCTGCCCGATCGCGCCCGCGCCGACGCGGCGTTTCACCACCACGCGGTCGCAGCCGAAATGGTCGAAGGCGGCTTGGATGTCGGCGGGTGTCGGTGCCTCGGGCCACAGGGTCGGGATCGAAGGCGCCCCGCGCGCGGCCAGTTCCTTGAGGTACAGCTTGTCAGCGTTCCAGCGGATCACTTCGGCCGGGTTGGCGACCACCACGCCAGCCGCTTCGAGCGCATCAAGCCGGCTCAGAAACTCGTCCTTAGCCTCGGTGTAGTCCCACGGCGTGCCGAGGTAGGCGAGGTCGAACTTGGCCAGCACGTCCAGCGGAGCGCGCCAGTCGATATCGGTCAGTTCGGCGCGGCCCGCGAGCCCATCGCGCAGCGCGCCGAGCAGCAGATCATGCTCGAACGCATCGGGGCGGCGCGTGGGCGATCCGGGCAGCGTATCGGGGCAGGCGAGGAAGGCGATTTTGGGCATGGCCGCCGCCTAGCGGGTGATCGGCCATGCTGCAAATTGCTGACCCTTTAGCGCGGCAGTTCGCTGACCCCCATCAGCATCTCGTCGACCGCGCGGGCGGCCTGGCGGCCTTCGCGGATTGCCCAGACGACCAGGCTCTGCCCGCGCCGCATATCACCGCAGGCAAAGATCTGCGGATCGCTGGTGCGGTATTCGAACACATTGGCGGCCACGTTGCCGCGCGCGTCGAGCGCAACCCCGGCCTGATCGAGCAGGCCTTGTTGCAGCGGCCCGAGGAAGCCCATGGCGAGGAAGATGAGATCAGCGCGCAGGGTGAATTCGCTGCCCGGCACTTCCTGCATCTGGCCGTTCTGCCACTCCACGCGGATACAATCGAGCCCGGTGACTATCCCGTCGTGGCCGGAAACGCGCTTCGTCAGGATCGCCCAGTCGCGATTCGCGCCCTCTTCGTGGCTGCTCGACGTGCGCAGTTTCATCGGCCAGTTGGGCCAGGTCAGCGCCTTGTCTTCCTTTTCGGGCGGACGCGGCATGATCTCGATCTGGGTCACAGAGGCAGCGCCCTGGCGGTTGGACGTGCCGACGCAGTCACTGCCGGTATCGCCGCCGCCGATCACCACCACGTGTTTGCCGGTGGCAGTGATCGATCCGCGCGGCGCGGCGCGGGTTTCTTCATCGCCCGCATTGCGCTTGTTCTGCTGGGTAAGGAATTCCATCGCGAGCCGCACGCCGGAGAGCTCGGCACCGGGGATTTCAAGCCGGCGCGGTTCTTCGGCCCCGCCCGACAGGACGATCGCGTCGAAGTTTTCTTTGAGCGATGCAACCGATATGGTTACGCCAACTTCCATCGAAGTGCGAAATTGGACGCCTTCGGCCTCCATTTGCACCGCGCGCCGGTTGATCAGGTGCTTTTCCAGCTTGAAGTCGGGAATCCCGTAGCGGAGCAGCCCGCCCAGCCGGTCGTTCTTCTCGAACACGGTAACCGAATGGCCCGCGCGCGCCAATTGCTGGGCGGCGGCGAGGCCCGCCGGGCCCGAACCGACCACGGCAACGGTCTTGCCGGTGCGGCGCGCCGGTGCCTGCGGCGAGATCCAGCCTTCTTCCCAGCCTTTGTCGACGATCGCATTCTCGATCGACTTGATCGTCACCGGCTGGTCAATGATGTTGAGCGTGCAGCTCGCCTCGCACGGCGCGGGGCAAATCCGCCCGGTGAATTCGGGGAAGTTGTTGGTCGAGTGGAGGACCTCCAGTGCGTTCCTCCAGTCGCCCTCATAGACCAGATGGTTCCAGTCGGGGATCATGTTGTTCACCGGGCAGCCGTTGTGGCAGTACGGAATGCCGCAATCCATGCAGCGGCTGGCCTGCGCGCGCAGCGCGGGCGCGTCGTGCGGGATCACGAATTCGCGGTAATGCGAAAGGCGCTCCTTCGGATCGGCATACTTGCGATCCTGCCGGTCGAGTTCGAGAAAGCCGGTTTCCTTGCCCATCGTCCTGACCCCTATTCCGCTGCCACGGTGGCGGCTTCGAGGCGTTCGGCCTCAAGTGCACGCAGCGCCTTGGCGTAATCTTTCGGCATGACCTTGACGAACTGGCCGAGCGCCGCCGCCCAGTCATCGAGCAGCGCGCGGGCACGCTTGCTGCCGGTGTGGAGGTGATGCCGCTCAAGCAGCACACGCAGCCGCTCGGCATCGTGGCGCAACATATCGCCCATCCCGGCATTGGCCACGCCTTGCGTGCGCTGTTGCGGCCGGCCGGTGCCGTCTTCCTCGTCGCGCGCGCTGCTGATCGGCAGCAGGTCAACCTGCGCCTGGTTGCACAGCACCGCGAACCGGCCTTCGGGATCGTGGACGTAAGCCACCCCGCCCGACATGCCCGCAGCGAAGTTGCGCCCGGTACGCCCAAGCACCACAACCACGCCGCCAGTCATGTATTCGCAGCCGTGATCGCCGCAGCCCTCGACCACCGCGACCGCCCCCGAATTGCGCACCGCAAAGCGTTCACCGGCGACGCCGTTGAAGAACGCCTCGCCCGCGATCGCGCCATAGAGCACGGTGTTGCCGACGATGATGTTGCTGCCGGCCTCGCGCTCGACGTGGCCCGGCTGGCGCACGATCACGCGGCCTCCCGACAGGCCCTTGCCGACATAGTCGTTGGCATCGCCGGTCAGGTCGAGCGTCACGCCATGGGCAAGCCAGGCGCCGAAGCTTTGCCCGGCAACTCCCGTCAGCTTCAGCTTGATCGTGTTGTCGGGCAGGCCCGCATGGCCATAGCGCCGCGCCACTTCGCCCGAGAGCATCGCGCCCAGCGTGCGGTTGACGTTGATCACCTTGCGTTCGATCACCACCGGCTGCTGGCGCTCCAGCGCATCGGCGGCGGCGGCGATCAGCTCGTTGTCGAGCGCCTTACCAAGACCGTGGTCCTGGGTCAGCGAATGGCCCAGCGACGGGCTGTCACCCAGCGGCACCTGGTGGAGGATGCGGGCCAAATCGATCCCGCGCGCCTTCCAGTGATCGACTGCCTGCCGCATGTCGAGCCGGTCGACCCGGCCGGTCATCTCGGCCAGCGTGGCGAAGCCCATCTCGGCCATGATCGCGCGCAGTTCCTCGGCGACGAAGAAGAAATAGTTGATCACGTGTTCGGGCTGGCCGGTGAAGCGCGCGCGCAGCACCGGGTCCTGTGTCGCCACCCCGACCGGGCAGGTGTTGAGGTGGCACTTGCGCATCATGATGCAGCCCGCCGCGATCAAGGGCGCGGTGGCAAAGCCGAACTCGTCTGCGCCGAGCAGCGCGGCAATCGCCACGTCGCGCCCGGTGCGCAGTCCGCCGTCGGCCTGGACACAGACCCGGCTGCGCAGGTTGTTAAGCAGCAGCGTCTGCTGGGTTTCCGCGAGGCCGATTTCCCACGGTGATCCGGCGTGTGTCAGACTGGTTAGCGGCGAGGCACCGGTGCCGCCTTCATAGCCCGAGATCGTGATGTGATCGGCCTTGCACTTCGACACCCCGGCGGCGACCGTGCCGACCCCGACTTCGGAGACCAGTTTGACCGAAATCCGTGCGGTCTGGTTCACGTTTTTGAGGTCGTGGATCAGCTGCGCCAGGTCTTCGATCGAATAGATATCGTGATGCGGCGGGGGTGAGATCAGGCCCACCCCGGGGGTCGAATGACGGACCGCGCCGATGGTCTTGTCGACCTTGTAGCCGGGCAGCTGGCCGCCTTCGCCGGGCTTTGCGCCCTGCGCCATCTTGATCTGCACATCGTCGGCATTGACCAGGTATTCGGTAGTCACGCCAAAGCGCCCGCTGGCGACCTGCTTGATCGAGCTCCGCATCGAATCGCCATTGGCCAGCGGCTTGAACCGCACCGGGTCTTCGCCGCCTTCACCGGTGTTCGACTTGCCGCCGATCCGGTTCATCGCCAGTGCCAGCGTGGTGTGCGCCTCCCACGAGATCGAGCCATAGCTCATCGCGCCGGTGGCGAAGCGCTTGACGATCTCGCTGGCGGCTTCAACTTCGGACAGATCGAGCGGAGCTCCTGCTGGCTTCAGTTCGAGCAGCCCGCGGATGGTCAACATCCGGCTCGATTGGTCGTTGATCGTGCGAGCAAACTCGGCGTACTTTTCCGGCACATTGCCGCGCACCGCGTGCTGCAGGCTGGCGACGTTTTCGGCGGTCCAGGCGTGGTCCTCGCCGCGCAGACGCAGGCCGTACATTCCGCCCACGTCGAGCATGCCCCGGTAGATCGGGTTATCGCCATATGCCGCCTGATGCCGGCGCACGGTTTCCTCGGCCACTTCGGCCAGGCCGATGCCTTCGATGGTGGTCGCAGTGCCGGTGAAATAACGCTCGATAAACGCGGACGAGAGCCCGACCGCATCGAAGATCTGCGCGCCGCAGTAGGACTGGTAAGTCGAGATGCCCATCTTGGACATGACCTTGAGCACGCCCTTGCCGATCGCCTTGATGTAGTTCTTCTGCACGGTCCTGGGATCGTGCGGCATGTCCTTGCGGCAGCGCAGATCTTCGAGCGTCTCGAACGCGACGTACGGATTGATCGCCTCGGCGCCGTAGCCCGCGAGCACACAGAAATGGTGCACTTCGCGCGCCTCGCCGGTCTCGACCACAAGGCCGGTCTGCATCCGCAGGCCCTGGCGGACGAGGTGATGATGCACTGCCGCAGTTGCCAGCAGCGCGGGCATCGCGATGCGGTCCGGCCCCTGCGCGCGGTCGGACAGAATCAGGATGTTCTTGTCCTGCAACACCGCCTCGGTCGCCGCCCAGCACATTTCCTTGAGCGCCATTTCGAGGCCTGCGGCTCCGCTCGCGGCGGGCCAGGTGCAGTCGATCGTCTCGGTGCGGAACGCGCCATCCAGTGCAGCTTCGACCGAACGGATCTTGGCCACGTCCTCGTTGGTCAGGATCGGCTGGTCAACCTCGAGCCGCTTGTGCGTGCCCGCTTCCATGCCGAGCAGGTTGGGGCGCGGGCCGATCATGCTGACCAGGCTCATCACCAGCTCCTCGCGGATCGGATCGATCGGCGGGTTGGTGACCTGCGCGAAGTTCTGCTTGAAGTAATCGTAGAGCAGCCGACTGCGGCTGGAGAGCACCGCGATCGGGGTGTCGGTGCCCATCGAACCGAGCGGATCGTCGCCGCTGCGCGCCATCGGTTCAAGGAACCGCGAGAGGTCTTCCTGCGTGTAGCCGAACGCCTGCTGGCGATCCAAAAGCGTGGTGGTCTCCTCGGGGATCTGGGCCAGCTCAGGCTCGACCACTTCGAGGTCCTTGAGCTTGTATTGCGCGGCGCGGAGCCATTCCTCGTACGGCTCGGCCCCGGCGAGCTGCGCCTTCAGTTCCTCGTCCTCGATGATCCGGCCCTCTTCAAGGTCGATCAGCAGCATGCGCCCCGGCTGAAGCCGCCACTTGCGCACGATATTATCTTCCTTGATCGGCAGCACGCCGCTTTCGCTAGCCATGATGACAAGATCGTCATCGGTGACGCAGAACCGCGCCGGGCGCAGCCCGTTGCGGTCGAGCGTCGCGCCGATCTGGCGGCCATCGGTAAACGCGACCGCGGCGGGGCCATCCCACGGCTCCATCAAGGCAGCGTGGTATTCGTAGAAGGCGCGGCGTTTGGCATCCATCAACGGATTGCCGGCCCAGGCCTCGGGGATCAGCATCATCACCGCGTGGGCCATGCTGTAGCCGCCCGCGATGAGCAGCTCGAGCGCGTTGTCGAGGCAAGCAGTGTCCGATTGGCCGTGCGGAATGATCGGCCACATCTTGTCGAGATCGGGACCGAGCAGTTCGCTTTCCATCGTCCGGCGCCGCGCGGCCATCCAGTTGACGTTGCCGCGCACGGTGTTGATCTCACCGTTGTGGGCGATCAGCCGATAGGGGTGGGCGAGCTTCCAGCTGGGGAAGGTGTTGGTGCTGAAGCGCTGGTGGACGAGGCCAAGCGCCGAAACGCAGGCCGGATCGGCGAGATCGCGGTAGAAGTGACCGACCTGGGTCGCCAGCAGCAGTCCTTTGTAGACCACCGTGCGGCTCGAAAAGCTTGGCATGTAAAGCTCGGTCAGCCCGGGCAGGCCGTGCTTGGCGGCGAGCGCGGACAGCGGGTTCTGGGTCTGCTTGCGGATCGCCAGGATCTTGCGCTCGAACGCGTCCTGATCGGCGCAGTTGTCGCCGCGTGCGATAAAGCACTGGCGGATCACCGGCATCTGCTCGAGCACGGTTTTGCCCAGCCCATCTGCGTTCACCGGCACATCGCGCCAGCCGATCAGCCGCTGGCCTTCCTTGGCGATGAACTTCTCGAACGTGCCGATTACGAATTCCCGCGCGGCGTCGTCCTTGGGCAGGAAGCACATCGCCACCGCATATTCGCCGGCTGGCGGCAGGCGCATGCCTTCGGCTTCGGCCCAGCCGCGATACAGCGCGTCGGGGATCTGGATCAGGATGCCCGCGCCGTCACCCAGCAGCGGGTCCGCGCCAACTGCGCCGCGATGATCGAGGTTGTGGAGGATCTGCAGCGCCTGGCTGATGATCGCATGACTTTTAACGCCCTTGATGTGAGCGACAAAGCCCACGCCGCACGAATCGTGCTCGTTGGCGGGATCGTAAAGCCCTTGGGGCGCGGGGTAAGCCATCGTCCTCACTCATCCAATTGGGCGCAGTTCCGGGATCGATTCGTGGTGCTGAGGCACGAACCAGCGGAATTGCGGCAATTTTCCACTACACCTCCTGCCGCATCATGCAGCATTTGTTGCGTGGAAAATTCCAATGACGACAGGAAGCTGTTTTTGCAACTGCGAAAAGGGCGACACATGGCCGCGCTGCGCCAAGCTGCGCGGTGAATAGCAATTCAAGCTGGAACCGGGCGGGCTGCGCCCCGGCGATGCGGCGGACCGATCAGGCTGCGCCGCTCATCCGCTGCAGGTTGCTGAGCGCGGCCCGCAGCGCCTGCGCAGCTTCTTCGGCCGGGATCAGCGAAGGATTCATGCCAGTAGCAACCGGCTGTCCCTGGCCGGCTGAGCCCGGCGCGTCGAAGCGGCGGAAACCACCCTCTTCGCCCCCGGCCAATTCGGCCGCAGGAGAAGCCAGCACTACCACTTGGCCGGTCTGACCCGGGAATATCACCACCGGTTCGATCTCGGCATCGGTGGCCCGTTCGGATTCTTCGATCCGGACGTGTGCCTGGCGGACCGGGGCAACGCCAAGCAGCGATGCGTAGGGGTTGTCCTCTTTGGCGTCGGCAAGCGTTGCTTCGGTTGCGGCTTCGATATCGTTTACGCCCCCAGGCGAAGCAACGTCGGCCTGTGCAGCCGGGGCGGCGAAGGGAGCAGGCTGCTGTAGCGCGGCAGGCATGGCGATGTGCCGCGGCGGGAGCAGGCTGGCATCGAGCCCGGAGTCGTCTTCAAGGAACGCATCGAGCGCGAGCGGGCGCATTGCCACAGGCATTTCCAGCGGCGCTTGCGGCGCGGCGACCGGGCTTGCCGCAGCAGGCTCGGCAAAACGGGCAAGTGCGGGTTCGGCAGGCGCGCTCTGAAACTCTGGCGGCGCAGCGAAAGCAGCTGGCAAAACCGGCAGCTCAGGCATGGGCGGCACAGCAAGCAGCGGTTCGGCGGCCACTTCAGCAGGCGCACCCTGAGCGGGCGCAATCTGGGCGCGCTCGCGGCGGCGGCGGCGCATCGAATCGGCCAGCCGAGCGGCAAGGTCGGTCATGCCCAGGCTCGACGGGCTCGGCAGCGGCACGGCTGGTTCCGTCTGGGATACGGCGGCGACTTCGTCCGAGCGGCCGAACAACGGGCTTGGCTCCGGTGTGTCGAACACCGAAGTCTGGAAACCGGCGGCCTTGACGAAGTCCTGGGGCACATGATCGTCTTCGGCCTGGACCCCGAAGATCTGGCGCGGAGCGATTTCGGGTGCTGGCGGCGGTGCCATCCCGAAGACCTGGCGGCCATCGAGGTGTGCGGCCTCGGCGGTGATCGGGTTTGGTTCGGGCGCGGCTTGAGGTGCGGGTTCGACCGCAACTGCAACCGGGGCTGGGCGCGTCCAGTCGAGCGCAGGCGCGGCAACGGCGGCATGCTGGCTAAAGTCCGGCGCATGCTCGGCAGGCGGATCGACCGGCAAGGCCAGCGTGGCGAGGTCGAGCGGCTGGACCGCATCGAGTCCGGGAAGAGGAGCGGCTTCGTGCGGCACGAATGCGTTCTCGTCATCCATGATGGCAAGCGAACGGCGCCGATTGGTCAGCAGACCGCCATTGGGACGGACGGCATCGAGCGAAGTTTCGCCGCCCAGTTCCTCATGCGCCGAAATCGGCCGGCGCGCCGGAGCATCCGGGTGCGCGTCGCGTTGCCGCAGCCGGGGCGATTCGCCGGAGAGATCTTTTGCGCCGCGCTTGCGTTCGCGTAGTTCGGGCTTGGGCCGGGCCAGACGGCGGGCCAGGCTGATGCCCAGTACCGCGCCAAGCGCAGCCATGATCAGCGCGAGAAGGATGCGTGCGGTGACGCCGAGCGGCGGGGCGGCGGCGGGGACAATCAGATCGATATGGCTCTTGAGGACCAGGTCCTCGAGCAGCGAAGGTCGGACCGCAAGGCTGCCGAGCCCGAACAGCGCGCCGAACCACAGGGCGACAACCGCCGGGAACAACGGGTTGGCACTGATCGGCTTGGCCTTGACCGGCTTATGCTGGTGCTTGCTCACGTTTCGCAGAACCCCTGTAAACTCGCTTACGAGCCGCCGGGCCGGTGCTGTCAGGCAGCGGCCGGAACGCGGTTTCGCAACGCCGGGGCTAACAGGACTTGGTAAACAACGTGATAACGATGAACGTTCTTGGCCCAGTCATGATTGGCCCGAACGTGCGCCAGGCCGGCTTCGCGATAGGCGGGCCAGGACGTGCGATCGGCCAGCAGACCGGCCAGTGCGGCGGTGCAATCGGCGGGGTTGTCGGGCGCAAACAGCACGCCGGTTCCCCCATGGGTGATGAGCTCACGGTGACCGCCAACGTCGGACGCGGCAACCAGCTTGCGCTGGGCCATCGCCTCAAGCGGCTTCAAGGGCGTGACAAGGTCGGTCAGGCGACTGCGCTTGCGCGGATAGGCCATCACATCCATCAGCGCATAGTAACGCTCGACCTCGCTGTGCGGCACGCGGCCGACGAAGTGGATAGCCTCTGCCGCCGAGCTGGCCGCAGCCTGCGCGCGGAGCGCCGCTTCCATCGGTCCGCCGCCGACCAGCAGCAGCCGGGCATCGGGAACCCGCTCGATCAGTGCGGGCATGGCCGAGATCAGATCGTCGATCCCCTCGTAATCATAAAAGCTGCCGATGAAGCCGATGACGGGACCGCTGCCCAGGCCCAGTGCGCTGGCCAGTGCCGGATCGGCGGGCGGGACTTCGCCGAACAGCGCCAGATCGACGCCATTGGGGCTGAGCGTGATTTTGGCCGGATCGACTCCGCGCCCCACCAGATCGTCTTTCAGCCCCTGGCAGATCGTCACCACTGCGTCGGCGGCCGCGATCACGTTGTTTTCCAGCGCGCGGGTCAGCCGGTATTTGAGGTTGCCCTCGCTGCCAGTTCCGTTCGAAACTGCCGCGTCTTCCCAGAACGCGCGGATTTCATAAACGAGTGGCAACCCCAGCCGTTTGGCTGCCAGCGCTGCCGCCTTGCCGCACAGCGCGGGGGAATGGGCATGGAGCACGTCCGGCCGCCAGTCCTGCGCCAGCGCGACAATCGCATCAGCGAGCAGCTGGATCTCGCGCCACTCGCGATAAGCCGGCGGACCCCCTGCGGTGCCGCGGGTACGATGGAACGTTATGCCGTCCGCTTCCTCAGTATCGGGGCCCTCGGCCACATGGCGCAGCCCGGTAATGCCGCGCACCTCGATCCCCGAAGCCTGCTGGGCCTTCAAGATCGCACGGGTACGAAAGGTGTAGCCGCTGTGCAGCGGCAACGAATGGTCAAGGACGTGAAGGACCCGGGTCATGGCCCGCAGCACTAGGCCAGGAGTGCTTAACGGCGCGTCAACTCGGCTGCGCTAAGGCGGGTCGCAATGATCGACTTTTTCGCCCTGGCGCTGACGCATGGCCTGCTCGCACTTGCGTGCTTGCGCATCCTGCTGCGCGGCGACCTCGACGAGGAAGCGGCATCGCAGGAACCGGCTTCGCTTGAACCGCCGGCCAAGCCGCTGCCGGGGCTGCGCACCCGTGCTTGACCTGGCGATCACCGGCTTCACGCTCGCGCTGCTGGCAGCGGGCTTCCGGCGCCCGTTCGTCTGGGTGCTGGCCTATCTCTATATCGACATCCTGAGTCCGCAGAAGATTTCGTACCACTTGCTCGCCTCGTTGCCGATCTCGCTGATCGCTTTCGTGCTGGCGTTCGGTGGGTGGGCGCTGGTCGACGAGAAGATCGATAGCCGCTTCACCCTGCGCCAGGGCCTGATCGCGGTGCTGCTGGTCTATTGCGGGATGACCACGCTGAGCGCCGATTTCCCGGTCCAGGCTGCGGCCAAGTGGTCGTGGGTGTGGAAGGCGCTGGTCTTCGCGGTGTTCCTGCCGCTCACCTTGCGCACGCGCCTGCGGATTGAAGCGGCGGCGTTGGTCATGGTGCTGAGCGTTGGCGCGATTATCATCGATGGCGGGATCAAAACCGTCGGCGGCGGCGGCGGCTACGGCGAATTGCACCTGTTCATCAACGACAACACCGGGCTTTACGAAGGCTCAATCATCTCGACCGTCGCGATCGCGGTGATCCCGCTGATCCTGTGGCTGATGAACCACGGCACGATCTTTCCGCCCGATTGGCGGGTCAAACTGTTCGGGTTGGCGCTGATGTTCTCTTGCGCGCTGATGCCGGTCGGCACCCAGGCGCGAACCGGGCTGCTGTGCCTGGCCTTGCTCGCAGTGCTGGCGCTGCGCAATGTGAAGCGCCGGGTGCTGTACATCGGGATCATGGCGGTGCTGGCGATGATCGCGATCCCGTTGCTGCCGGCCAGCTACACCCAGCGAATGAACACGATCCAGAATCATGAAGCCGACGAAAGCGCGGCCACGCGTTTGGCGGTGTGGGGCTGGACGCTCGACTATGTGAAGGACCACCCGCTCGGCGGCGGGTTTGAGGCCTATCGCAGCAACCATGTTCACGTCCAGCTCAAGGGCCAGAGCGCCGATGGCAACAATGTCTCCGTTGAAACCCGCGATGCTTACGACAAGGCCCGCGCCTATCACTCGAGTTATTTCGAAATGCTCGGCGAGCAAGGCTGGCCGGGACTGGTGCTGTGGTTGTGGCTGATGCTGTCAGGTCTGTGGCAGATGGAACGGATCCGCCACCGCTGGAAAAAGCGTATGGGCGCAGGCGAGACCTGGCAGGCACCCTTGGCCAATGCGCTTCAACAGTCCTTGATCGTCTACATGGCGGGATCGCTGTTTGTCGGCATAGCGTTCCAGCCGTTCTGTTACATGCTGATCGGGCTGCAATGCGGGCTGTGGAGCTACCTCAAGCGAATCGAAGGTGCTGCGCCGCGCGCCGCGTGGGTGCAACGCAGCCTCGTGGTCCCGGATGCCGTAGCGGCACGCTAGCGCGCATTGCAACGCCGCCCGGCTTGGGCCATGACACCGCCTTTCCCGGCTGCTGAGGAGAGGCCCACATGACCCCGCAAGAATTAGCCGCAAAGACCGGCGAAGTGATCGGCGTATCCGACTGGTTCGACGTGACCCAGGACCGCATCAACAAGTTCGCCGAAGCGACCGGCGATTTCCAGTTCATCCACATCGATGAGGAAAAGGCCAAGCTGACCCCGTTCGGCGGGACCATCGCGCATGGCTTCCTGACGCTGTCGCTGATCCCGGTGCTCGGCTCGCTGACCCAGGGCGCACGCGTCGATGGCGTCAAAATGGGCGTCAACTATGGCGGCAACAAGGTTCGCTTCATCGCCCCGGTCCGCTCGGGCAAGCGCGTGCGCAGCCACACCAAGCTCACCGAACTGGTCGAGAAGCGCCCCGGCCAGTGGCAGCAGACCAACGAGATCACGATCGAGATCGAAGGCGAAGACAAGCCCGCGCTGATCGCCGAATGGATCATGCAGTTCTTCGTGTGACCGCCACCTCCCCCGGAGGTCACAGCATCTAGATCAATCAAGGAATTACCCATGTCACGTGACGCAGTCATCGTTTCTACCGCTCGTACCCCGCTGACCAAGGCCGGGCGCGGTGCGTTCAACAACACCACTGGGGCGACGCTCGGCGCCTATGCGATCCGCGCGGCGGTCGAACGCGCAGGGCTCACTGGCGGCGAAGTTGACGACGTCGTGATGGGCTGTGCCGCCCAGCAGGGCTCGACCGGCGGCAACGTCGCGCGCCTCGCCGCATTGCGCGCCGGCCTCCCCGTAACTGTCCCGGCGATGACGATCGACCGCCAGTGCTCGTCCGGCCTGATGACCATCGCCACGGCGGCGAAGCAGATCATCGTCGACAACATGGACATCTGCATCGGCGGCGGGCTGGAAAGCATTTCCAAGGTGGTCGGCAGCGGCAAGATGTTTGTCGAGCCCGATCGCCAGTTGCTCGAAATGCACCCGGCGATCTACATGCCGATGATCGGCACCGCAGAAGTCGTCGCCAAGCGTTATGGCATCAGCCGCGAAGCGCAGGACCTCTATTCGCTCCAGTCGCAGCAGCGCACCGCCGCCGCGCAGGCTGCAGGCAAGTTTGACGATGAAATCGTCCCCTGCGCTGCGACCATGGCAATTGTCGACAAGGAGACCAAGGAGGTCTCCTACAAGGAGGTCACCGCCACCAAGGACGATTGCAACCGCCCCGACACCACGCTCGAAGGGCTGGCCAGCCTCAAGCCGGTGATGGGCGAAGGCAATACTGTGACCGCCGGAAATGCCAGTCAGCTCTCGGACGGCTCATCGGCCTGCGTGCTGATGGAAGCCAAGGTTGCTGAAAAGCGCGGGCTGGCTCCGCTCGGGCGTTATGTCGGCATGGCTGTGGCCGGCACCGAACCCGACGAAATGGGCATCGGGCCGGTGTTTGCGATCCCCAAGCTGCTTGAGCGTTTCAGCCTCAAGATGGACGATATCGGGCTGTGGGAACTGAACGAAGCCTTCGCGGTGCAGGTGCTTTACTGCCGCGACAAGCTGGGCATCCCTGACGAGCTGCTCAACGTCAACGGCGGCTCGATCTCGATCGGCCACCCGTTCGGCATGACCGGCGCACGCTGCACCGGCCACGCGTTGATCGAAGGCAAGCGTCGCGGCGCGCGGTACGTGGTCGTCACCATGTGCATCGGCGGCGGGCAAGGCGCGGCAGGACTGTTCGAAGTCCTGTAAGTGCGCCTGTCTGCACCGCGGATCGCGCCGGTCGATCTCGACCGGCTGAGCGATGAGCAGCGCGCGGCCCTGGAACCGTTTCTGGTCCAGGGCCGGGTGCTCAATATCTTCCGCACCATGGCGCAGCTGCCTAAGGCGCTGACTGCGTTCCTCCACTGGGGCGGCTATGTCCTGTCTCGGCGCAACAGCTTGCCCCCGCGGATACGTGAACTGGCGATCCTGCGCGTCGGATATCTCTGCAGTGCGGGCTACGAATGGACCCAGCACGTCCCGATCGGCATCGACGCCGGGTTGACCGGCGAAGAGGTCGAACGGATCAAGGCTGGCGCAACCGCGCCCGACTGGTCGCCGCTAGACCGCGCGATCCTGCGCGCCAGCGACGAACTTGTGCGCGATCACTTCATCACCGATACGACCTGGCAGGACCTGGCCGAACTTGGCGATGTGGGCCGCGCCGACCTCGTCTTCACGGTCGGTCAGTACACGCAGGTGTCGATGATCCTTAATTCGCTCGGGGTCCAACTCGATCCGGGGCAGACGCTCGATCCGGCGCTGGACCGGCGCTGAGGGCCGCTTGCTATCGCGCTAGATCGCGCCCATCCTTGAATCCGACGGATCGCGAAGGGGACTGCGGCCGATGACCGGACATCTTGGCATTACCGAAATTCTAGGCGTCGCCGCCAGTGTCAGCCTGCTGTCGGGCTGGCGGCTTTATCTGTGCGTGCTGGCGACGGGCCTCGCGATGTATTTCGGCGTATTGCCCCTGCCCGAGCACTTGGCAGCGCTGCGGGTTTTGGCCAGTCCGTGGGTGATGGGCGTGGCCGGAGCGGCGGCATTCATGGAGTTCTTTGCCGACAAGGTGCCCTGGCTCGACAGCCTGTGGGACACGGTCCACACGCTGATCCGCCCGGTCGGCGGTGCGCTGCTCTCGTTGGCGATTGTCGATCCGTCCGATCCTGCTGCACAGGCGATTGCCTTCATCCTCGGCGGCGGAGCTTCGCTGCTCGCGCATAGCGGCAAGGCCGGGGCCCGGGCGGTGGTCAACACCAGCCCCGAACCGTTCAGCAACGTGATCGTTTCGACTGCCGAAGATGCCGCTACCACGGGGCTGCTGTACCTTGCTTATGCCCATCCGGCATTGGCCGGGGGAGTCGCCGCGATCCTGGTGGCCCTGGCGGTGGTGCTGCTGGTCCTGACGCGGCGGGTGCTGAAAGCGCTGTGGGCGCGCTCCCAGCCCTGGACCGTGCCGCGTCCCGCGCCGGGCGAGACGCGGCCGCCCGACTAAGCGGTCAAGCCACGACCTTGAGCTGCGCCCGGTCGAATTTTCCGATCCAGTCCTCGACCATCGGTGCGATCTGGTCGCGCCACCGGCTGCCGTTGAAGATCCCGTAGTGGCCGACTTCAGGCGCGAGGAAGTACTGCTTGCGCGTTTCGGCAAGGCCCGTGGTCAGCTTGAGCGCGGCCTTGGTCTGGCCGATCCCGGAGATATCATCGCGCTCGCCCTCGATTGCCAGGATGGCGGTATCGCGGATCTTGGTCAGATCGACCAGTTTGCCGCGATGCTCGAAGGTGTTGTTGGGCAGCGCGTGGGTCTGGAATACGCATTCGACCGTCTGCAGGTAATAGGCCGCGTTGAGGTCGCAGACCGCGCGGTATTCGTCGTAGAATGCCTTGCTGGCATCCGCGCTGTCGCCGTCGCCCGCAACCAGGTGTTTGAACATGTGGTAGTGGCTCTGCATGTGATTGCCCAGGTTCATACTCATGAACCCGGCGAGCTGGAGGAAGCCTGGATAAACGCGGCGACCAGCGCCGGGATACTGCAGCGGCACGGTGGCGATCACGGTGTGGCGGAACCATTCGATCGGGCGCTGCATGGCCAGATCATTGACGCTGGTCGGCGCTTCGCGGGTGTCGATCGGGCCGCCCATCATGGTCAGCGTGGCGGGGCGGCAGGGGTGCTTGTCGGCGGCCATGATCGCGGTCACCGCGAGCGCCGGAACCGAGGGCTGGCACACCGCCAGCATATGCGCGCCGGGGCCGATGTGTTCGAGATAGGCAGTCAGGTAGTCGATATAATCGTCGAGATCGAACTCGCCGGCGCTCAGCGGGACCATCTTGGCGTCGGCCCAGTCGGTGACATAGACCTCGCAGTTCTCGATCATCCGCGCGACGGTGCCGCGCAGCAAGGTGGCAAAGTGCCCGCTCATCGGGGCAACGATCAGCAGCCGCGGCGCGTCCTTGGGCAAGCCGTCGTGGGTAAAGCGCAGCAGATTGCCGAACGGGCGGTGCAGCACGATCGCCTCGGTCACCGGATAGTCGGTGCCGCCCATGGTAACGCTTTCGATGTCGAAGGCCGGCTTGCCATACGGCGCGCTGGCATGGGCGAACACTTCAAGCGCCGAAGCCATTGTCGGACCCATTCCGGTATAGCCGAACGGCAGCGCCGGATTGTTGAGCCACTCGGCCCCGAGCGAAGCCCAGGTGCTGGCCATGTTCATCCACGAGCGCTGCATTTCGTAAGCGGTATAAAGCACTGGCACGATACTCCTGCGCCGGTCTTGCTGGGCCGGCTCACCCTCAAGGTGGCCCGCAACAGCCGATTGTGCAATGCACAAAATGACGCAGTGCAACATCGGTGCGCGATTGCCACTTATCCGCTTACGTCGCGTTTCAGGTGTGCTAGGGGCACGCCATGACCTCTGCCGCTCAAGCTGCACCTGCCGAAACTGACTTGCAGCCGGCGCGCGAACCCCTCTCTGAAGCGACCGCCAAACCGGCTCGAAGCCTTGGCCCGCTGCGGATGATCTGGCGCGAAACCGCCAAGTATCCGCGCCAGATTGCCTTTGCACTGGTCGCGCTGCTGATCACCGCCTCGGCAACCCTGGCGATCCCGGCGGGCTTCCACCTGATCATCGACAAGGGCTTTGCCAAAGGCGGCGACACCGCGGAGATCGCGCGCTGGTTCCGCTATCTGCTGGGCATCGTGGCATTGCTGGGGCTGGGTACGGCGGTACGCTTTTATTATGTGTCTTGGCTGGGTGAGCGGGTCGTGGCCGATATCCGCTATGCCGTCCAAAGCAACCTGATGCGGCTGTCGCCTGCGTTCTTCGAGGAAAACAGCCCGAGCGAGATCTCCTCGCGGATGACCTCGGACACCACGCTGATCGAACAAGTGGTGGGCACGACCGTTTCGGTTGCGCTGCGCAATCTGATTATGGGGATCGGCGGGATCATCCGCCTGTTCATGCTCGCGCCCAAGCTTACCGGGGGGCTGCTGCTGGGGATTTCGCTGGTGGTGCTGCCGCTGACGTTCTTCGGGCGGCGCCTGCGCAACGTGTCGCGCACCAGCCAGGACCGGGTCGCCGACATCGGCAGCCTTGTTTCCGAAGTGCTCGGCGGGATGCGCGTGGTCCAGGCCTTCAACCAGGAAGGCCGCGAGCTTGACCGGTTCAGCTCGGCGGTGGAAGCAACTTTCGCCACCGCACGGCGGCGCATCCTGCTGCGGGCGATTATGACTGCCACCGCCATTGTCGCGATCTTCGGCTCGATCGTGATGCTCGTCTGGGAAGGCGCGCTGCAAGTCGCGCAGGGTTCGATCACTGGCGGCACGATCTTCGAGATGGTCGTGACCAGCGGGATCGTCGCCGGTTCGTTCGGCGCGCTGACCGAAGTCTATGGTGATCTGCTGCGCGGCGCTGGTGCTGCCGGGCGGCTCAACGAACTGCTCGCCGAAAAGCCTTCAATCGCCGCTCCCGCCCGGCCGCTCGCCTTGCCCAGCCCGGCGCGCGGCAAGCTGGCGTTCGAGGGCGTGACCTTCCGCTACCCAACCCGGCTCGAGGTCGCCGCGCTGGCCGATTTCACGCTGACCGTCGAACCCGGTGAAACGGTCGCGATTGTCGGACCTTCGGGTGCGGGCAAAACGACGCTGTTCCAGCTGGCCGAGCGGTTCTACGATCCGCAGGCCGGGACGATCAAACTCGACGGCGTGCCGCTGACCGCGGTCGATCCCGCCGACATTCGCCGCCGCATGGCGCTGGTCCCGCAAGAGGGCCAGCTGTTCGCCGCCAGCGCACGCGACAACCTGCGCTACGGCAACTGGGATGCGAGCGACGAAGCGATCTGGGAGGCGGCGCGCGCCGCCAATGCTGAGACGTTTCTGCGCGCGCTGCCCGATGGGCTCGATACCTTCCTTGGCGAAGGCGGGGCGCGGCTTTCGGGCGGACAACGCCAGCGTGTTGCCATCGCCCGCGCGGTGCTGCGTGAGGCGCCGATCCTGCTGCTCGACGAGGCGACCTCGGCGCTCGACGCGGAAAGCGAACGGCTGGTCCAGGACGCGCTCGACAAGCTGATGAAGGGCCGCACCACGCTGGTGATCGCGCACCGCCTCGCCACCGTCCGCGCGGCCGACCGGATCGTGGTGCTGGATGGCGGGCGGATGACCGAAAGCGGCACGCACAGCCAGCTGATCAAGCGCGGCGGGCTTTATGCGCGGCTCGCCTCGCTGCAATTCGATGACAAGAAACTGGCGGCTGCGGGGATAGACTGATGGATCTGATGCTTACCGCAGTCCTGCTCGGCATTGTCGAGGGACTGACCGAATTCATTCCGGTCTCCTCGACCGGGCACCTGATCCTGGCGACCGAGATTTTCGGCTACGATGCCAAGACCTGGGCGGTGTTCAACGTCGTCATCCAATTGGGCGCGATCCTGGCGGTGGTGGTGCAATACTGGCGGACCTTCTGGGCGGTCGGCATGGGGCTGCTGCGGCGCGAACCGCTGGCCTTCCGCTTCGTGATCAACCTGCTGGTCGCGTTCATTCCGGCCGCGGTGCTCGGGCTGCTGCTCAAGCACCAGATCGACGCGATGCTCGGCAGCCCGATGATTGTCGCCTGGGCGCTGATCGCGGGCGGCATTGCCATCCTCGCGGTCGAACGCTGGTCGCGGCAGGGCGAATACCTCGGCCTCGGGCAATTGCCGGTGCGGCAGGCGTTCGGCGTAGGGCTGCTGCAATGCCTTGCGATGATCCCCGGCGTCAGCCGCTCGGGCGCGACGATCATGGGCGCGCTGGCGATGGGGATCGAACGCCGGACTGCGGCCGAATTCAGCTTTTTCCTCGCCATCCCGACCATGCTCGGCGCCTCGAGCCTCGAGCTGTGGCAGAACCGCGCGGAACTGGCTGCGGGGACCGGCCCGGTCGGGTGGAGCCACATTGCGGTAGGTTTCGTGGTCTCGTTCATCGTCGCGCTGGCAGTGATCAAGGTCTTCGTCGCTTACGTCAGTCGTTCGGGCTTCACGCCCTTTGCGCTGTACCGGATTGTTGCCGGTGCCGCGGCCTTATACTTCCTTATGCGCTGATCAAACGCGGAACCATATTTCTCGCAAAGCATTGTACCGACAGCCGAACCATTGCGGAGCGGTCTCAATTGCCGCGCCAATTGCGTGCGCCATCAATGACGGGGAATACCTGATGAAAGCCATTCTCAAGACCGCCCTTCTCGCCTCGACCCTCGCGCTGGGTCTGGCCGCTTGCGACAGCAAGAAGGAAAACGCCGACGAAGCCACCGCCAACGCGGTGCGCGAATCGGGTGAAGCAACCGCTGCCGGGATGGATGCCCAAGCTGCCGGTGCCGACGCGATGGGGGCGCCGACCGTCAAGGTCGATGCCATGAAGGACAAGGCCGAAGCGACCCGCGACAACGCCGATGCCAAGGCCGACAAGATGGAAAACAACGCGGACAAGAAGGACATGAAGCCCGAGTAATCCGCGAAAGTTCTTTGAACGGCGAACGGCCGGCGATCCCACGTGGTTCGCCGGCCTTTTGTCTTTTGGAATGCGCTATTTGCATCCGCAAATAGCTTGCTACACCGGCCCGCTCCCCCGGCCCGACCACCCTCAGGGTACCTTAAATGGGTGGTCGGGCCGGGGGAGCGG
>JANYEY010000080.1 GCA_025359685.1 Sphingomonadaceae bacterium
TGCGGTTCCGCCCCCGGCACCATCAGCCCTTCACCTCAGCCCAGGCCGCTAGCGCCCGCGCGCGGCCTTCGGCGTGACCGATCACCTTCCTCGGGTAGCCGCGCACCGCAAAAACCGGATCGTGGATATCCCCGTCAGGCAAATGCGCCAGTTCGGGCACCCATTCGCGGACATAGCCAGCGGCATCGAACTTGGGAGATTGGCTGAGCGGCGCCATGATCCGCACGAACATCTGCGCGTCGACCCCGCTGCCCGCCGCCCATTGCCAGTTGACCGCGTTCGAACCGTAATCGGCATCGACCAGCGTATCCCAGAACCATTGCTCGCCCCGGCGCCAGTCGATCAGCAGGTGCTTGATCAGGAACGAGGCGGCAATCATCCGCACCCGGTTGTGCATCCAGCCCGAATGCCACAGCTGGCGCATCCCGGCATCGACGATCGGGTACCCGGTGCGGCCCTGTTGCCACGCCTTGAGGTCGGCCTCAGCCTCCTCGCCAGTGCGCCACCGTAACTGTTCAAACTGCGGCTTGGCGCTGACCGCGCCGTAATCGGGCAGCTGCATGATCACGTTCTGGGCATAGTCTCGCCAGCCCAGCTCACCGAGGAAGGTGCCGACCGAGCCGCCCTGCGCAACCACCGCGTGCCATACCGCCGCAGGCGAAATCTCCCCGAAATGCAAGTGCGGGGAAAGCCGCGAGGTGCCTTCGCGTGAGGGGAGATTGCGCGTGTCGGCGTAGCTTTTGGCGTGTTGTGCAAAGTCTTGCAGACGATCTTCGGCGCCCGCTTCACCCGGGCTCCATTCGGCGCGAAAACCACCGGCCCAATCGGGATTCCTGGGCAAAAGCCCCCAATCCTCGAGCTTGTCCGATGCGGGCCAATCATCAGGCGCGGATATGCGCTCCGGCGCAGCGACCGGCCTGTGCGGCGGCAGGACCTGCTCCTGCAAGGCGCGCCAGAACGGGGTGAAGATCTTGAACGGCGTGCCGCCGCCGGTCAGCACCGAACCGGCCGGAGCGAGGTAATTGCCGTGGTGCAGGTGCAGCGTCAGCACCTTGGCCACCGCGCGCTCGGCATTGCGCCACCACGGTTCGTAGTGATGCAGCGCATGGACCTCGCCCGCGCCGATCTCCGCCGCGAGCGCGGGCAAAACCTCGGCACACTTGCCCCGGCGCAGGATCAGCCGCGAACCCTTGGCCTCCAGCGCCGCCGCCAAACTGGCGAGCGAATGGTGCAGCCACCACCGGCTCGCCCCGCCCATCTTGCGGTGCGCCGGGGTCTCATCATCGAGCACATAAACCGGCACCACCGGTCCCGTATTGCAGGCCGCGAGCAGCGCCGCATGATCGGCCAGCCGCAGATCCCGGCGCAGCCACAGGATTACCGGTGCACTCAAACTCGTTCCTTCTCACCCGGCGGCGCGAGGCAAACCAGCGTCGCCACCGCAGTGCCGAGGCATAGCTGCCACGGGAAGGCCATCATACCCAGCCATTGGGGCAGGTGCAGCGCGCTCACCAGGTAGGGCTGGCAGCAGGCCACGGTCACGAACCCGGCGATCAGCGCAGCGATCACAGAATTGGTGCTGCCCCGGCGCGAGAACAGCGCGGTGAAATAGACCGCGAGCAGCCCGGCATAGGCAAACACCATCACCTGCAGCGCGAATTCGAGTAACGGCTTGTCGGTCGCGCGCTGCCAGTAAAAGCTCAGCACCGCCATGCCGAACATCGCAAAGCCGGCCAACGCCATCCCCAAGCGTCCCGCCGCTACGTAATGCCGCTCCTCCGCCCCGCCGCGTAGTTCCTTGTAGGGGCGGTAGAAGTCCTGGACCATAACGCTCGACATCGCGTTGAGCGCCGAATTGGTCGTGGCAATTGCCGCGGCGAACACGCCCGCCGTCACCAGCCCGCGCAGGCCGGGCGGCAGTTCGGTCAGGATATAGTGCATGAAGGTGCTGATCTTCTGCCCTTCGAACGTCGTGCCGAGCGTCAACGCGTGCCCGCCCATCAGTTCGGGCCGCTGGTAAACCACGTGGAGCAGCAGCCCGATGGTCACGAACATGAACACCACCGGCAGCGTCGCGACCAGCGAGAGGATCAGCCCATGCACCCCGGTTTTGGCATCTTTCGAGGCGAGCAATCGCTGGGTCACGTCCTGGTCGGTCCCGGTCGAGGCGACGTAAAGCAGCGAGACGCCAAAGATCACCGCCGGCATGGCGAATGGCTTGGCTGGGTCCCACGACCAATCGAACAGCCGCAGCTTGTCCACTCCGCCCGGGCTGTGGCGCAGGCCATCGATGATCGCGCCCGCCGGCGCCGGGATGCTGGTCCACAGCCACACCAGCACCGCCAGCGCGGCGCTCAGATAGACCACGAACTGGATCAGGTCGTTGAGGATTACCGAGCGCAGCCCCCCGGCAAAAGTGAAGGCGAACGCCGCCACCATCACCAGCGCGGCGGCGACCACGATCCCGCCTGCGTCGACGCTGCCGAACATCACCATCGCCACCGCAATCGCCGCGAGATAGACCCGCGCTCCGCCCGCGAACACTCGCCCGACCAGGAACATCAGCCCCGCTGCGCGCATCGCCCGGCGCGAAAAACGCACTTCGAGCAGTTCGTAAACGGTCGTGGCGCGGATCGCGTAAAAGCGCGGGATCAGGAATTTGGCAACGAACAAGGCGCCGATCAGCCCGCCGATGTTGCCCGACAGATAAGTGTAATCGCCGCGAAAACCCTGGTCCGGTCCGCCCAGGAAGGTCGCCGCGCTCTGTGTGGCGGAGAGCACCGAGATCGCCGCCATCCAGGCCGGAACGGTCCCTCCGGCGAGGAAGTATTCGCGCGTGCTCGCCGCGCCGCGCGGGCGGAAAATCCACCCCCCGGCGAACAGCAGCAAGGTGTAGAGCGCGATCACCACCCAATCGAGCAAGGCAAAGCTGGAATGCATGGCGCTGGGTGGCAAGTTTCCTGCGCACTTGCAACAGCGCCGCGTTTCGGGCGTTGTGTGCGGCATGAACCCTGGCTCTCAACTCACTTTGCCGCGCCGCCACCTGCTGATCATCGCGCTGGTGTGTTGGACGGGGTATGCGGTGATCGCGGCACTTGTGCTGGGCGGCCGGCTGGGGTCATTCGACGCCGCCGGGCTGCGCTATTTCCGCACCGGGACAGGTACGGTGCCATGGGGCCCGCCGGTGCTGATCGAGGTGGTCCGCAGCTGGACTGCGCTGGGCGGGACGCTACTGCTCAACCTGTGCGGAACCATCGCCGTCGCTGCGCTGCTGCTGGCTAGGTGGCGGCGCGAAGCGGCCGTGCTGGCGGCCACGATGCTAAGCGGCTGGGCATTCAACACGCTGATGAAATCACTGGTCGGCCGCCCGCGCCCGACCATCGTCTCGCACCTGACCGAGGCCGGCGGGTTGAGCTTCCCCAGCGGACACAGTTTCAACTCGGCGGCGGTCTATCTGTCGATAGCGCTGGCCCTAGCCTCACTCATCGCCCGGCGCGGGGTGCGCTGCAGCCTGATCGCCGGGGCGGCGCTGGTCAGCGCACTGATCGCGCTGAGCCGGGTCTGGCTGGGCGTGCACTACCCCAGCGATGCGATTGCCGGCTGGCTCGGCGGCACGGCCTGGGCCCTCACCGCATCAGCGCTGCTCACCCGACCGGGCCGCGAACGGGCCGACTAATCAGACGTTCGAGAGTGGCCCCTGGTCAGCGGCGTCAACGGTCCAGGTCTGGCCCTTCGCCAGCAGCTTCGCCAGATCGGTGCTCTTGCCCGCCCGCGCGGTTTCGTCCTGGGCGAGGACGGCTTCGTCGTAAGTCGGGCGGGGATCGTCGTAGAGTACGCCGAGCGCCATCGGGAACGGGCCGAACGGCATTTCGACCAGCATGTGCGCGATCGAGCGGTTGGTGACGTCGTGGACGATCACGCCGGCCGCTTGCCAGTCACCATCGACCACATCGACAACCGTCAGCGTCAGCTTCTCGACATCGAGCGCGATGCCCTTGGTGTCTCCGGTTTTGGCATTGCCGAACAGCATCGGTTCGCCGTTCTTGAGCCACAACTGGCGGTCCTCAGCCCCCTTGGGCGCGGCAAATTCTTCGAACACGTCCTTGTTATAGACGATGCAGTTCTGGAAAATCTCGACAAAGGCCGCGCCCTTGTGGGCATGCGCGGCCTTCAGGACTTCGGGCAGGTTTTTGGACACATCGAACCCGCGGGCGATAAACCGTCCGCCCGCGCCAAGCGCGAAGGCCGCGGGGCTGGCCGGACGATCGACCGAGCCGAGCGGCGTGGTCGGGCTGGTCGTGCCGACGCGGCTGGTGGGCGAATACTGCCCCTTGGTCAGCCCGTAGATCTCGTTGTTGAACAGCAGCACCTGGCAATTGAGGTTGCGCCGCAGCAAGTGCATCGTGTGGTTGCCGCCAATGCTCAGCCCGTCACCGTCGCCGGTGACGATCCACACGTCGAGCTCTGGATTGGCGAGCTTGATCCCGGTGGCAAATGCAGGCGCGCGGCCGTGGATGGTGTGGAAGCCATAGCTTTCGATGTAATAGGGGAAGCGGCTCGAGCAGCCGATCCCGCTGACGAACACCGTCTTGGCCGGGTCCGCGCCAAGCTCGGGCAAAGTGCGCTGCACCGCCTTCAGGATCGCGTAGTCGCCGCAGCCCGGGCACCAGCGCACCTCCTGGTCGGACTCCCAGTCCTTGAGCGTGGTCGGCACGGGGATGGTGGTCATTTCGTTCATGGATTTGCGGCCTTGATGCTGGGCAACTGCTTGGCGTTGGGCGGCACTTCATCGCCGCCGGCATTGCCGGGTGCGCCATCGAAATAGGACGCGATCGCGGCTTCGATTTCGGCGATCGCAAACGGCTGCCCGCTGGTCTTGTTGAGCGGCTGGGCATCGACGAGGAACTGGTCGCGCAGCACGGTCTTGAACTGGCCGGTGTTCATTTCGGGGACGAGGATACGCTCGTAACCCCGCAGCAAGTCACCCAGATTTGCCGGGAGCGGCCAGACGTGGCGAACGTGGATGTGACTCACGTCCATGCCCTTGGCGCGCGCGCGGCGGACCGCTTGGTGGATCGGGCCGAAGCTGCTGCCCCAGCCGACAACCGCGAGTTTGCCGCTGGTTTCGCCCAAGGCCACGGTTTGTGCGGGGATTGAGTTCGCAATGCCATCGACCTTGGCCTTGCGCGCGTCGGTCATGGTCTGGTGCGCGGCGGGGCTGTAATCGAGGTTGCCGGTGCCGGGGTTCTTCTCGATCCCGCCGATCCGGTGCGTCAGGCCCGGTGTGCCCGGTTTGATCCACGGCCGCGCGCCCTTTTCGTCGCGGGCATAGGGCAGCAGCGTGCCATCGGGACCGTTACGTTCGGTCAGGAAAGTCACCGGGAACGGCGCATAGCTGGCCGGATCGGGGACCAGCCACGGCTCGGCCGCGTTGGCGATGTAGCCGTCGGTCAGCAGGATCACCGGGGTCATGTACTGGGTGGCGATCCGGCAGGCCTCGATCGCGCAGTCGAACGCGTCAGACGGGCTGCACGCCGCGACCACCGGGATCGGGGTGTCGCCGTTGCGGCCGTAGATCGCCTGATACAGATCGCTCTGCTCGGTCTTGGTCGGGTGCCCGGTGGACGGTCCGCCGCGCTGCGAGTTGACGATCACCAGCGGCAGTTCGGTCATCACCGCCAGGCCCATCGCCTCGGTCTTGAGCGCGATGCCGGGGCCCGAACTGGAGGTAACCCCGAGCTTGCCCGCATAGCTCGCACCGATCGCGGCACCGATCGCCGCGATTTCGTCCTCGGCCTGGAAGGTGGTGACGCCGAATTCCTTGAGCCGCACGAGGCTGTGCAGGATCGAGCTGGCCGGCGTGATCGGATAGCCGCCGAAGAACATCTCCAGCCCGGCGAGCTGCGCGCCCGCGACCAGCCCGAGCGCAACCGATTCCGCGCCGGTGATCGTGCGGTACAGTCCTGCCTTCGCAGCCGCCGGATCGACATGAACCTTGTGCAATTGCCCGCCCAGTTCAGCGGTTTCGCCATAGGCATGCCCGGCGTTGAGCGCGGCAATGTTGGCATCGGCGAGCACCGGCAGTTTCACGAACTTGGCCTTGAGCCAATCGATCAACGGCTCGCGCTCGCGGTCGAACATCCACAGCGCGAGGCCGAGCGTCCACATGTTCTTGCAGCGCAGCGCTTCCTTGTTGCCGAGCCCGTACGGCTTGACCGATTCCATCGTCAGCGCGGAAATGTCGAAGGCCAGCACCTGCCATTTGGCGAGACTGCCGTCGTCAATCGGGCTGACCTCGTACTTGGCCTTTTCAAGGTTGCGCTTGGTGAACTCGCCGGTGTCGGCGATGATCAAGCCGCCGGGCTTGAGCGCATCGACGTTGGTCTTGAGCGCCGCCGGGTTCATCGCCACCAGCACATCGGGCGCGTCTCCGGCGGTTTCGATGTCGGTCGAGCCGAAATTGATCTGGAACGCCGAGACCCCGAACAGCGTACCTTGCGGCGCGCGGATCTCGGCGGGGAAATCCGGGAAAGTGGCAAAATCGTTGCCCGCCAGCGCGCTGGAGAGCGTGAACTGCCCCCCGGTCAACTGCATGCCATCGCCAGAATCACCCGCAAAGCGAACAACTACGGCTTCTGGATGGTTCGAGGTGGTAACTTCAGGTTCGGCGAGCGTGGTAGCCATCGATCTTCCTTGCGAGGCGCGAAACGGGCCGTGTTCGGCCTTGCTGGGCGCCTTGTTCCTTCCCACAGCGGCGTGCAATCAAGAAAAACTGCTGCACTGCCAATTAGCCCCTCGACAAGAGAAGTGTGCGCCGGGCTAGTCAAGTGGCAATTGGCAATTTAACCTCTCGTTTAAACAGCAAAGCGAGAGGTTCCCCGATGGCCGATGATTCGATCTATGTACGCCCCGATGTGGCGGGATTCCTCGCGCTGGTGAACTCGGTTCCGCAGCCCGAAGCGCTGATCCCGGAAGAGCAGCGCGCCGGGTACATAATGATGAAGCAGATGACCGAGGCCGATCCGCGCCCCATGGCGGTGATCAAGGACCTGACCTGCCCTGGCCCTGCGGGCGATATCCCGGTGCGGTTCTACGATGTGCGCGAAAGCCGTGATCCCTCGCCAGTGATCCTGTTTTTCCACGGCGGCGGCTATGTGATTGGCGATCTCGATACGCACAATTCGCTGTGCACCGAGCTCAGCCATGTGCTCGACCTGCCGGTGCTGGCGGTCGATTACCGGCTGGCGCCCGAAGCGCCCTTCCCCGCCGCGCCTGACGATTGCGAGGCTGCAGCGCGCTGGCTCGCGGCGAGCCCGGCCGAGCTGGGGCGCACCGTCACCGGGCTGGTCACCATCGGCGGCAGCGCCGGGGGCAACCTGGCCACGGTCACCGCACGGGCGCTGTGCACCAAGCCGGCCGCCGCGCCGATGCTGCTGCAGGTGCTGCTCTATCCCGCCACCGACGAATCGCAGGACGGGTCGATGGACACGTTTGCGGAAGGGCACTTCCTGACCAAGGGCGCGATGGACTGGTTCTATGACCTCTACAAACCCGAGAGCGGCAACCCGCGCGCCTTCCCGCTGCTGGCGGAGGCTGCGGGGCTGTGCCCAGCGATCGTCGCCACCCCGGGGCTCGATCCTTTGCAGGACCAGGGACGCCGGATGGCAGCCAAGCTGGTCGCTGCCGGGGTCGATACGCTGTACCTTCACTTCCCCGGCCTGACCCACGATTTCTCGACCACGCGCAAGGCGCTGCCCAGCGCTCAGGCGGACATGGAAAAGATCATGGGAGCGATGAAGTTGATGCTGGGACGTTGATCTATGCGCGCTGATCGGCCATGGGCGCGCCGATGAGCGATGAACTAGTCAATCTCCCGTATCGGCCCTGCGTCGGCATCATGCTGGTCAACGGCCAGGGTCTGGTCTTTGTCGGCCGCCGGATCGACACGCGCGGCCAGCCTGACGAAGGCGGGGTCTATTGGCAAATGCCGCAAGGCGGGATCGATGATGGTGAAGACCTGCACGAAGCCGCGCTGCGTGAGTTGGCTGAAGAAACCGGGGTGCAGGCGGAGCACGTCACCCTGATTGCCCAGACCCGCGAAGAGCTGTTTTACGACTTGCCCGACGATCTTATCGGCAAGCTGTGGAAGGGTCGATATCGCGGCCAGCGCCAGCATTGGATGCTCGCGCGATTTGCCGGCGATGACGCGCATATCAAGCTCGACGCGCATGACCCCGCCGAGTTCGAAGAATGGAAATGGGTCGAGCCCGACACGCTGCCCGATCTCATCGTCCCGTTCAAAAAGCGGGTCTATCGCACTGTTCTGGATGAATTTCGCGACCTGATCTGATGATCAGTTCGAGGTCACCTCGGGCTTTACCTCAACCTGTGCGGCGGTCACCACCTGAGGTGCCGGGCCCCGCGCAATCGCGGCGCTGAGCGACTGTGCGGGCGGGCAGGTCGGGCTGCCGCAAACCTGCTGCAGGTGCGCCAGGTTCAGCTTGGCTTTCTCCACCGCACCCTTTTCGACCAGCGCTTCGCCTTCCCCGGCGATGGCGTACTGGTTGCTGGGATCGAGCTTCAGCGCGACCCGGTAATAGTGCAGCGCCTTGCCCTGCATGCCCTGCTTGCGCGCGGCTTCCGCAAGATTGAGGTAAATCGCGACGTGCCCCGGCTGGACCGCCAGTGCAGCCTCGAAATCGGCGACAGCATCGTCGGTATTTCCTGCGGAGAGCGCGGTGCGGCCCTGCTCGATAAGCGCGGCAGCTCGTGGCTCAAGCGGCGCTGGCGGTGCGCCAAACCCGGTGCTGGCAGTCAGAAGGGCGGCCAGCGCAAGCGCCATGGCGGCCGGGGTATAACGCATGATCTGCTCCTTGAGCGTGGGCATTTGTTGCTTCGTTATCATGGCGAAACAAAACAGGCGATGAAAAACCCGTCGGTTTCGTCGTGCGCCGGGGTCAGCCTGATGCCCCCACCGCGCGCGGTTCCAGCCGGTAGGTGGAGGCCGCGGGCAGTCCATCCGGAATGCCGCGCGACGAAGGCTTCGGCTTGGTCCGCGCCCTCCTCGTCGAGCAGCGAGCAAGTGACGTAGACCAGCCGCCCGCCTGACCGGACCAGCCCCGCAGCAAGATTGAGCAGCCGCGCCTGCAAAGCGGTCAGCCGCGCGAGTTCGGGCCCAGAGAGCCGCCAGCGCGCCTCCGGATTGCGCCGCCAGGTGCCGGTTCCCGAGCATGGCGCATCGACCAGCACGGCATCGCATTTGCCCGCAATGTCGGCCAGCGCCTCGCGCTCGCGGCCGGGATCGAGCAAGCGGGTTTCGATGTTCATCGCGCCCGCCCGCTCGGCCCGCGGGCCAAGGCGCGAGAGCCGCGCGCGATCACTGTCCGAAGCGATCAGGCGGCCCCGGCCGTGCATCGCGGCGGCCAGCGCGAGCGTCTTGCCGCCAGCCCCGGCGCACAAGTCGACCACCGTCTCGCCCGGCTCGGCACCCACCGCCAGGCAGCACAGCTGCGATCCGGTGTCCTGCACCTCGATCCGCCCCGATTGATACGCGTCCCACTGCTCGACCGGGGTTCCGGGGGCAAAGCGCAAGGCATCAGGAGCCTGGGTCAGTTCGCCCGCCTGCGGCAAATCCGCCGCGCCGCCTTTGAGGGTGTTGACCCGCAGATCGAGCGGCGCGCGGCCCAGCAATGCCGCCGCTTCCGCGCCGCCGATGCCGCTCTGGGCAAGCCGTTGTTCAAGCCAGCCCGGCGCGATCCCGCCGCCAGCCGCGCGCTCAGCGAGGTCAATTGGGGCGGGTCCGTGGTGCGAGCCATCGAATAAGGGCGCAATCACGGGGTCGAGCTCAGCCAGCCGAAGCATCGCCGCGCGGCCACTTTCTGGCACCTCACCGCAGGCGCGGATCGCACTGTAGACCAGTTCGCGCACCGCGCGGCGGTCACCGCTGCCCATGTAGCGGCGCTGCTTTAACCAGTCGGCGGTGATCCGGTCGGCGCTGGCCCCCTGCCCGCGCGCCGCAGCAATGATCAGGTCGAGCAGCTCGATGGCCGATTGGACCCGGGCGGCGGGGGTCACTTACTGCGTCGGATAATTGGGCGCCTCGCGCGTGATCGTCACGTCGTGGACGTGGCTTTCGCGCAGGCCGGCATTGGTGATGCGGACGAATTCGGCGCGTTCCTGCAGGTCGGTGATCGTGGCCGAGCCGGTATAGCCCATCGCCGCCTTGATCCCGCCGACCAGCTGGTGGACCACGTCCTTGGCCGGGCCTTTGTACGGCACCTGGCCTTCGATCCCTTCGGGAACCAGCTTCATTTGGTCCTTGATGTCGCCCTGAAAATAGCGGTCGGCGCTGCCCCGGCCCATTGCGCCGACCGAGCCCATGCCGCGGTAGCTTTTGTAGACCCGGCCCTGGTAGAGGAAGGTTTCGCCCGGGGCTTCCTGGGTGCCGGCCAATATCGAGCCGACCATGATCGTGCTC
The DNA here is from genome assembly GCA_025359685.1 of Sphingomonadaceae bacterium. GTDB lineage: Bacteria > Pseudomonadota > Alphaproteobacteria > Sphingomonadales > Sphingomonadaceae > Novosphingobium. The sequence continues at coordinate 10,478 of JANYEY010000080.1, forward strand.
GCGCCCGCCGCCAGCGCCTTGGCCGCGTCGCCCGAAGTGCGCAGGCCGCCATCGGCGATAATCGGCACGCCGCTGTCACGCGCGGCGCGGGCGGCATCCATCACCGCAGTAAGCTGCGGCACGCCGACGCCGGCGACCACGCGGGTGGTGCAGATCGAGCCCGGCCCGATCCCGACCTTGACCGCATCGGCCCCGGCATCGATCAGCGCGCGGGTGGCAGCGTAAGTCGCGACGTTGCCCGCCACCACCTGCGCCGAATTGGACAGCCGCTTGACCCGTTCGACCGCGCGGGCGACGTCCTTGTTGTGGCCGTGTGCGGTATCGATGATCACCACGTCGCATTCGGCGGCGAGCAGCGCTTCGGTCCGTTCGAACCCGGCATCGCCCACGGTGGTCGCCGCAGCAACGCGCAGGCGGCCGGTGGCGTCCTTGGTCGCCGCAGGATAAGTCACCGCGCGTTCCATGTCCTTGACCGTGATCAGCCCGGTGCAGTGGAAACTTTGATCGACCACCAGCAGCTTTTCGATGCGGTGCTGGTGCAACAAGCGCTTGGCTTCGGCCTGGCTGACCCCGGCCTGCACAGTGACCAGTCCTTCATGCGTCATCAGTTCGCGCACCGGCTGCTTGGGATTATCGGCAAAGCGCACGTCACGGTTGGTCAGGATGCCGACCAGCTTGCCGTTGTGCTCAACCACCGGGATGCCCGAAATGCGATTTGCTTCCATCAGCGCGCGGGCATCGCCCAGCGTCGCATCGGGCGAAATGGTGATCGGGTTGACTACCATGCCGCTTTCGAAGCGCTTGACCGCGCGGACTGCGGCGCACTGCTGTTCGACCGTCAGGTTGCGGTGGAGCACCCCGATCCCGCCGAGCTGCGCCATGACGATCGCCATGTCGGCCTCGGTCACGGTATCCATCGCCGAGGAAATCACCGGAATATTGAGCGCGATATCGCGCGTCAGCCGGGTGCTGGTATTGGCCATCGAGGGCAGCACTTCGGACTCCGCCGGACGCAGCAGAACGTCGTCGAAGGTCAGTCCAAGCGGAATGTCGAGATCAGCCACAATACCTCTTACGGTTCGATTCATGGCGGCCCATGTAAACGCGCGGGGTGAAAACCGCTAGGGGCGCTGCGGCACTTTCTTGGTGTCGCCAAACCAGCGCGCCAGCGCGGTCAGGAAATCGACGTCATCGGCCGCGCCGCCCAGTTCCATTCCGGGCCTGACCACGTCGCTCGGGCGGTGGTAATCGGTGTCGAAGAAATGTTCGACCATGGCAAGATCGGACCACGAGCTTGAGACCATCACAGCCGGCACATCGTGCTGCAGCAAAGCCCAGCCGTCCTGCCGCTTGACGTAGGCATTGGCCTTCTCGTCGATCGCGAGCTGCTTCTTCTGCTGCTTGGCCACCGCGGCGATCTGCGCATCGAGCCGGGTCATGCCGTTGCCGACAATCCCGAACGGGCGACCGGCCGGCGCCAACGCCACGCTGTCGATGTTGAACGCGGCGACGAACTGGGCCAGCGGGATCGGCGGGTTCTCGGCAAAGGCCTGCGCCCCGAGCAAGCCCAGCTCTTCTCCCGTGGTGGCGAGGAAATAGACGTCGCGGTCAAGCTGCGGGCCTTTGGAGAGCCGCCGCGCAACCTCGATCAAAACCGCCAGCCCGCTCGCATTGTCGATCGCACCGTTGCAGATTAGGTGCTCGGCCGGCGGCTGGGCGCAAGTGCCGAAATGGTCCCAATGCGCCACCAGCAGCACCGCGCCCAGTTCGGGCCGCTTGCCTGGCACCTTGCCGATCACGTTGTGCGTGTGGATCCGCGTCTCGCGACTGGTCGCCTCGAGCGAGACGGTCAGGTCGAGCGGCAGCGGGAAGAATTTCGGATCGGCCGCCGCCGCCTTCAGCATCGCGAAGCTGAATTTCGTCCCGTTAAGCGCCGCGCTCAGCGCAGAAGCGGAGATGAACGCATCGATGTCGCCGCCCAGTTCAGCCCCGGCGAGCGCATAGCCTTCGCGCTGGCGCGTCGCGGCAACATGGTCGAGCGAACGATCACCGTCCAAAACGGTAAGCACTCCGGACGCGCCGGCGGCGAGCAACGCATTCTGGCGCTTGCTGTCTTCGCGCCCGCCATCGAGCAGTACGGCGATCCGGCCAGCCAGCTCAGCTCGCGCCGGGATCACCTCACCGGTGCCGACGAAGGTCATCTGGGCGTTTTCAACGAGGGCACGCTTGCCCGAGGTGATCACCAGCACCTGGTCCTGCGGCACGAACACGCGCTTGCCCCGGCGGGTAAATACCGCGCGGCTGGTATCAGGCTGGCGGCCGACGAGCGTGACCGGCGCGAACCACGGGTGGCCGGGATCGTTGGTGCCCGAAACCATGCCGAAATCGGACCAGTTCTGGCCAATGTAGCGCAAAGTCTTGGCTTCGCCTTCGGTACCGGGTTCACGGCCGGTGAAATCGTCGCTGGCGAGCACGGTGATGTGAGTCAGAAGCTGACCGCGCAGGGCGGCGGCTTCCTTGTCCCGCCGCGAGGCGGCGGCCAGCGGGTCGAGCGTTAGCGATGCGGCGATGAGCCACAGCACTACTCGATTCATCGCTGACAAGAAACGTTTCATCGCTGAGACTTCACACCAAACCTGTCCCATCGCAAGCGTCCGATGAATTGGCGATGACGATCTTCGCTGCAGGTGGCACGAAAGCTACACCGCAGGCGGTCATTCGGCGGTCCAGCCGCCATCCATACTGATGTTCGAACCGGTGATCTGCGCTGCGGCATCGCCGCACAGGAAGGCCGCCATTGCGCCGACATCCGATGGTTGGACGAACTGCTTGGTCGGCTGGCGTTGCAGCAGCACGTCGTTGATCACCTGCTCGCGGGTCAGGCCGCGCGCGGCCATGGTGCCGGGAATCTGGTTTTCCACCAGCGGCGTCCAGACATAGCCCGGGCTGATGCAGTTGGCGGTGATCTTGAAGGTGGCGAGTTCGAGCGCCAGCGTCTTGGTCAGCCCGGCCAGGCCGTGCTTGGCCGAAACATAGGCCGATTTGAACGGCGATGCGGTGAGCGAGTGCGCGCTGGCGGTGTTGATGATCCGCCCCCACCCGGCTGCCTTCATGTGCGGGATCGCAAGCCGGCAGGCATCGAACGCCGCGGTCAGGTTAAGCGCGATGATCTGGTCCCACATGTCGACTGGGAACTCCTCGACCGGGGCGACGTGTTGCATGCCCGCGTTGTTGACGAGAACATCGACCGGTCCGGCCCCGGCCATCAGCGCCTCGACCCCCTCACGGTTGGACAAGTCAGCGGGCACATGCTTCGCGCCCAGTTCCTCGCACAGCGCCGCGATCGCGTCAGCCTCACCAAAACCGGACAGCACTACTTCCGCCCCATCGGCGTGCAGCGCGCGGGCGATCGCCAAACCGATCCCCGAAGTCGAGCCGGTCACCAGCGCACGTTTTCCGGCAAGGTTCATATCCGACTCCAAGTCCCTGATTTATCCGCTATGCAGGTGCCATTGCGGCTGGACCCGCTATTGTCCAGCCCACGGAGAAAATCGCATGCGCCTAGACGAATTCGATCCCAACTCGGTCAATGTCGAGGATCAGCGCGGTAGTGGTGGCGGCGGATTTCCGGCTGGCCGTGGCGGTCAAGTCGGCTGCGGCACGCTGGTTGTCGCGCTGGTGCTGTCCTACGTGCTGGGCGTCGATCCCGGGCAATTGCTCGGCGGGCTCCAGCAAGCGGCTCCGCCAGAGCAGACCGGCGCGCCGGCCGCCGGGTCAAACGCCAGCGAAAGCTGCAAGATCGACCAGGCGAGCCTTGAATCGTGCAACGCGCTGTCCTCGCTCAACAAGACCTGGGCGTCGATCTTTGCTGCGGCCGGCGCCAAGTTCCAGCCGCCCGGACTGGTGTTCTACAGCAACGTGGGTTCGTCGGGCTGTGGTTCGGCGCAGAGCGCGATGGGGCCGTTCTATTGCCCCGAAGACCAGAAGATCTACCTCGACACGACCTTCTATCAGCAGATGGACCAGGAACTGGGCGCCACCGGGCAGTTCGCCCGCGATTACGTGATCGCCCACGAATACGGCCATCACCTCCAGAAGTTGCAGGGCATTTCCGACCAGATCCGCAGCGCGCAGGAACAGAACCCGCGCGCCGCCAACCAGCTGTCGGTGCGGCTTGAGCTTCAAGCCGATTGTTACGCCGGCGTCTGGGCAGCGAAGAACAAGGACCGGCTCGACAAGGGGGACATGGAAAGCGGGCTCAACGCCGCCCACCAGATCGGCGACGATACTCTGATGCGCAGCGCCGGGCGCAATCCCAACGAAGCCTCGTTCACCCACGGCTCCAGCGCGCAGCGGATGGAAGCCTTGCGCCGCGGCATGGACAACCCCGACGACAACACCTGCAACGTCTACATGCAGAAATAGGCGCAGGCGGCGGCGGAACGCTTCGGGTGACGGGCCGTTTCCAAGGCACGTCACGTCACCCTGCCAAGCGAGAACCGCCATGCGTCCGATTTTTTCCGCCCTATTGGGCATCTGCCTGCTCGCGCCCATGCCCGCCGCCGCGCGAGATCAAGGCCAGCCCGCTCCGCCCCGTTCGATCAAGGACAAGGAGCCCAACGCGGTCGACGTGGTGGCAACCCCGGTCGAGGACCTGGGCCTGCGCGGAGTGAAGATTCCGCCGGTGCTCCAAGCGGCGGTAGCCGATCCATACGACCTTGGCGGACTGCGCACCTGCGCGCAGCTTTCCGGCGCGGTGAGCGAGCTCGACATGGTCCTCGGCCCCGATCGCGATATCCCCCAGGACCGCGCCGAAAAATTGAGCGCAGGCCGCGTTGCGCAAGCTGCAGTCGGCACGTTCATCCCGTTTCGCGGGCTCATCCGTGAGGTCAGCGGCGCCAACAAGCGCCAGCGCGCGGTGGGTGACGCAGTTGAGGCGGGCACCGCACGGCGCTCGTTCCTCAAGGGCTACGGCCAGGCGCGCGGCTGCGCTTACCCTGCGCGCGAAGTGACCCCGGCCGCACTCGCCGCGCTCGAAGCGCAGGCCGCCCGCGACAAGGCCGATCGTGAACGGGCCAAGGCCGAGCGCGAACGGGCCGAGGCCGAAAAGAAGAACCGCTGATCTTTCGCCGCGCGCTGCGGTGCGCTAACGCCGCGCCATGCGGCTCAGCGACTGTCACAATATCGACGATTTCCGCCTTCTGGCGAAGCAGCGGCTACCGTGGCCGGTGTTCGACTATATCGACGGCGCGGCCGACGACGAGCTGACTAAAGCGCGCAATACCGGCGCTTATGCCCGCGCTGACCTGGTGCCCGACGTGCTGGCCGGGGTAGCCGAGATCGATACATCGTGCACGATCATGGGCCGCAAGTCCGCGCTGCCGCTGCTGCTTTCCCCGACGGCCCTGCAGCGCGTGTTCCACTGGCAAGGCGAACGCGCGGTGGTGCGCGCCGCAGAAAAGTTCGGGCTGTGGTGCGGCATCTCCAGCCTCGCCACGGTGAGCATCGAGGAAGTGGGCGCGATGAGCAAAGCGCCCAAGCTGTTCCAGTTCTATTACCACAAGGACCGCGGGCTCAACCGCTCGATGATCGAGCGCTGCCAGGCGGCCAAGTTCGATGCGATTGCCCTGACGGTGGATACCATCGTCTCAGGCAAGCGCGAACGCTGCGCCCGCAGCGGCTTTACCTCGCCGCCCAAGTTCACTGCCGCATCGGCGCTGTCCTATGCGGTCAAACCGCGCTGGGCGCTGGACTACATGTTCCGTGAGAAGTTCGCGCTGCCCAACCTCGACACCCACGTCCGCGAGGGGACTGGTGAAGCAGTTTCGATCGCGAGCTACTTCAACACCATGCTCGACCAGACGCTCGACTGGAAAATGGCCGAGCAATTGCGCGATGACTGGGGCGGCAAATTCGCGCTAAAAGGCGTGATGAGCGTGGCCGATGCGCGCCGCGCGGCGGACATGGGCATCGATGCGATCATGATCAGCAACCACGGCGGGCGGCAGCTCGATGGCAGCCGCAGCCCGTTCGATCAGCTCCCCGAGATCGTCGACGCGGTCGGCGGGCGGATCGAGATCATCTGCGATGGCGGCGTGCGGCGCGGCACCCATGCGCTGAAGAGCCTGTGCGCGGGGGCCACCGCGGCATCGGGCGGGCGGCTGTACCTGTATGCGCTGGCGGCAGCGGGACAGAACGGGGTCGAGCGTGCGCTGGCGATCCTGCAGGACGAGTTCCGCCGGGGGATGCAACTGATGGGGGTCAAATCAGTATCCGAACTGACCCCCGACAGGTTGCGCTGGCGCTCCTGAGATCCTCTCCATTTTTGGCGAACGCCACAAATGGGGAGGTGGATCGTCCGCAGGACGAGACGGAGGGGAATTGGCGCGAGCCTCGATACCCCTCCGTCAGTGCTTCGCACTGCCACCTCCCCATTTGGCTTCGCAAAATGGAGAGGACCTCAGAACCTAATCCAGCTTGGCGATCTGCTCGTCGAGCTGCTTGAGCGCGCTGGCCTTGGCTTCGGCCGGGATATTGGCATCACCAGCCACTTGATCGCGCGCGACACGTAACGCGGCCAGTGTATGCGTCTTGTCGCCGCCCTTGTTGCACATCACGATCCGGGTGACGCGGTGTTTGCCGCCCACCACCTGGTCCGAATTGACATTGGTCGCCTGCCCGCCATCGCACGTCGCCATCGCCATGTCGGGCCCGGCCATGCTCATCGCCTCCATCCCCGCGCCATCGTGTTGTATCACGATCGTGCGGACCTGGTGCGGCGCGGCGGGAGCGCCGGGGGCCACGGGCGGCATTGGCGGCATGGCCTGTTCAGCCTCGGCAATGCGCTGGTCGACTTCGGCATCGCTCATCGGCTTGGTGGTCTTAAACACATAGGTGCGGCCGTCGCGGGTGACGGTGCGGGTGGTCAGCCCGGCCTCATCGCCCATCATCATCGTATGGTCGCCGTGCTTGCCATCGGTCTTGATCATGATCACGCGGGTCTCCACCTGCGGCGCATCCGGCGGCGTTGGCGCATCGGGCGCGGCGAGCGGCGCGGGCGGCACGGGCGGGGTCGGGGCATCCGACGCCGCGTAAGTGACCGAGGCGGTCAGCGGCAGCGCGATGATCCCCGCGCCGATCAGCAGGCGGCCGATCAGGCGGTTGGTCTTGGTCGGTTCGGTCATGGTCAGGCTCCTCAAACGATGGATGATGCTTTTCTCGCCGAGCACCGGGCAAGCCATCGGCGCGGCCAGGGCAAGGCCCGGATTTTGGCGGTATCCCTTGGCGAAACTGGTGATCAGGCGGGCGTAGTCGGCACGGGCCTGCAGATCGCGTCCGGCCAACACGCGGGCATCGCACGCCGCCTCCTGATCGCGGCGCAGCGCGCGCCAGCCCATCCACGCGAGCGGGTTGAACCAGTGCAGCGCGAGCAGCGGCTGCATCGCGAAATTGACCGCGAGGTCATGCCCGGCGTGGTGCTGCAGCTCATGCGCGATGGCGAGATCGCGCGCCGGGATCGGCTGGCGCATGAACCCGATCGGCAGCGCGACCACTTTGTCAAACACCCCGAAGGCGACCGGCGCGGGGGTAGCAGGGCTTTCGACCAGGCGCACCTTGCCCTGACAGCCGATGGCCACCCCGCCGCGCAGCAGGTTGCGCCGCATCGCGAGGTAGGAGCCAGTGCGCCACACTAGGAACAGGACTGCCCCCGCCAGCCACACCGTCTCAAGCAAAGGGACATAGGCCAAGGCGTCTGACCAAGCGGGGGCTTGCACTGCAGCTGCCGGCGCCGGGGCAAGCGATGCTGCAGTGACCACGATAACGTCGCTGGCAGGCTTGGCCGGTAGCACGAGCGGCGGCAGGGCCAGCCGCAGCAGCGGCAGCGCCCACAGCGCATAGGCCAGCCCCGGCCCGAACATGCGAGCGACCGGGCGGCGAAGCATCAGCACGAGTGCGATCAGCAGCCCGGTGTAAAGTGCGGTATCGGTCAGCCAGCTCATTTGCGGATTTCCCGGAGCAGCGCCTCGATCTGGTCGAGGTCCGCCGGGGTCAGCGCTTCGCTTTCGGCTAGATGCGCGAACAGCCCCGCTGCGCTGCCGCCGAACAGTCGGTCAACCATGCGGCGGCTTTCTCCGCCGAGATAAGCTTCGCGCGCAAGGGAGGGCGAATAAAGGAAGCGCTTGCCGTCAGGTTCGGTCGTCACCGCCTGCTTGGTGACCAGCCGCGAGAGCAGCGTCTTGACCGTGGCGAGGCTCCAGGCGCGTGACCCGACCGCTTCGGCGACTTCGTTAGCGGTCAGCGGCGCGCGGTTCCACAGCGCGGTCATCACCGCATGTTCCGCCTCGCTGATGCGTTCGCCAGTATCGGGTTCGTCGCTCATCCCGCCGTCCTTCGTTTACAGTCGTAATCGACTACATCTGTAAACGTGAACGGCAGGTGAATGAGCGGCGAGTTCCAGGCTTACCCTTCGTGCTTGCGGGCCGCGCCCCAATCGACATGGCGGGTGGCGTACATCACCCCGGCCAGCGCGGCGAAGAGCAGCAGCGCACCGATCAGCAGTGACCACGCCTCAAGGTTGAGGAGGACGAACAGCAGCGCATAAAGCCCGACCAGCAGCGCGCCCATGAACTGCGCCCGCCGCCATGACTTGAGCACCGCCGCGCCATAGGCGGTAAGCAGCCCGATGATCGCCGCGCTCGCCGCAAGATAGGCCAGCGTGAACCCGATCACCTCGGCAAAGGCGAGTAGCATGACGAAGAACAGCACCAGCCCGGCCCCGGTCAACAAGTACTCCGCCGCCGCCACCCGCGCGCCTGCAACCACATCGAACAGGAAGTAGGCGAGGAAGGTGAAGCCGATGAACAGGAAGCCGTATTTCACCGAGCGATCGACCTTGGAATAGAGGTTGACCGGTTCAACCAAGCCGACAGTGACTGCGCGGGCCGCGCCGCCGATCACTTCTGCTGCGCCGCCAGCCGCCGGGTTGCTGGCCGAGGCCGCATCCGACGCCATCGCCGCCGCGTCACCCTTGCTGCCATAGGAACTGACCCGGTTGCCATCGCCGCCATCGTCGATTTCGGGAAAGCCCGGATCCTCCATCGCCACCGGCGCTGCGCCGAGCGCCAGCTTGTCGATCGTGTAGCTGGCGGTGAATCCAACGTCCTTGATCTCGCGCCGGTCAGGCAGGAAGGCCCCGCCAAAGCTGGGGCTGGTCCACGGCGATTTGACCGCCCATTCGGTTCGCCCGCCGCGCGGGACCAGGCTGAGCGAGCGGCTGCCGCGCAGCCCGAAGGCATAATCGATGCCAATCGCCCCCTCACCCTTTCAGTCGAGGAAGGCGAAGAAGCCCTCGCCGCCGCTCGCCGCCGGGCCCTTGCCGGGCTGCACTTCGAGCAGCTTGCCGTCAGCGCTCATGCTCGCCCCGGCGGTCAGCCCGCGCGCATCAGAGGCGCCCATGCGCAGCTCGGCGCGGTCCCACATCAGCCGCTCGCGGGTGACCCCGAACCGGGTCAGGTCAGGCGGCAGGGCGAAGCTCGCCTTGCCCGAAACCTTGGCCTCGAACAGCACCGAATGGTAGATCGATTTCGAGCGCTCCTGCGGCACGATCTCGGTGCTGACCGCATTGGTTACGGGCGAAATATACAGCAGCTTCTCGACATCGACCACGCGGGTGGTGGTCTTGCCATTCACTTCTTCGTTCTGCGTCTGGGTGGTGCGGAACGGGACCACGATCACCGGCCCGGCCACCACTTGCGGCCCGCCCCACCCGGCGTTGATCTCGGTCTGCGCGGTCTGCGCCTGGTTCTGCCGGTCGTAGACCAGCGCGTAGACCAGCATCAGCGGCACCACCAGCGCCACCCCGATCAGTGCAACAAACAACAACCGGATCCCGGCCGACCATTCGCGCCGCGGTTTGACTTCTTCGCTCATGGTAGTCCCCTTCCAATCCATCGAATATGCGCCAAGGCTATCGGTCCGGCGCGGATCAGGCGAGTCAGTATTCGGTGCAGGCGCAGTGCAGGACGTCGTTCAGCTCAGCGGCTGGCCCAAATAAAGCATCGTGAAGCCCAGCGTATCGACCAGCCCGTGCGCCACCATGGCCGGCCACAGGTTGCGCCCCCAGGCGGTGGTCGCGATCCCGGTCAGCACGGCAACCGCGCCAATCGGAACCATGCCCACTGGCCCTTGGTACCAGTGCGCCAGGCCGAACAGCACCGCCTGCCCCAAGATTGCCAGCGCCAGGGCGAGCCGCCCGCCGCCGAGCACTTGCGCAAACCGGCCTAGCAGATAGCCGCGGTAGAGGAACTCCTCACCGAAGGCCGCGAACAGCCAGACGAAGGGGATGATGCCAAGAAACAGCGGCAAGTCGCCCTTCAGGACCGCGAAAGTCTGTGCATCGAGGTGCGGGTTGGCCCCGGTCCAGGCGACGATCAGCGGCGTGGTGACCGAGCGCACCAGGCTATCCGCCACAAGCGTGGCCAGCGCGAGCGCCAGGCCCCAGCCAAGATCGCGCAGCCTTGGCCGGATCAGCCCGAACCGCGCGAGCGGCTCGCCGCGCCAGCGCAGCCACAGGATCAGCAGGAGGATCGCCGAAAACGCGATGTAAGTGTGCCGCAGCAGCGGCATGTCGGGCAGCGTGATCCCCAGCGCCGAAGCGGCAAATCCGGCCAGTTTCGCGGCATAGAAGTTAAACGCGAAGAACAGCGCCACTTCGAGCGCGAGGTAAGCGCGACTGGATTGCACCTTCACCGCAGAACCCTCCCCCGGCTGCACCATTAGCGGCAGCTAGCGGCGCGGCGTCACGCGGTCATGCGCGGTTCGATGGGGGACGCTCGCGTTCCGTCCGGCGGCGGGCGATCTCACAGCACACCGGGGATGAAGCGCTTCACCCGGGCCGAGTAATCCGCGTAAGCCGCGCCGAACTGTGCGCGCAGCAAGGCTTCCTCGCGGCGGGTGCGGATCAGCGTACCCAGCACGAACACTGGCACCGCCAGCCACAGCGCGCGTTCGTGCCCGGTTGCCGCCGCCACCCCCAGCAAGAACAGCAGCATGGCAAGATAGATCGGATGGCGCAGGTAAGCGAACGGGCCGCTCGTCACCAGCTCGTGCCCCGGCCGCATCCGCGCCATGATCGACCAGTTGGCCCCCATCGTCCGCGCGGCCCAGAAGAACATACCGGCCGCCGCGCCCATCGCCGCTGCAGTGAGCCAGGTGCGCGGCTCCGCAAGTCCATCGAGCCAGCCGCGGCCGACGATCCGGGTCGGCCCGCTCGCCAGCGAAATGCCGATGCCCTGCAGCACCACCCCGCCCAGCGAGGTCCAGTCGCGCCTGGCCGGCGGGCTGCTGCCGGCAGCTTCATTGCGCGCCTGCCCCAACCGCTTGAAGAGCACCGCGCCGATGAACAGCGCCGAACCGATCAGGAAGGCCAGCATGGTGGCAGGTTTGACCTGCGTAAGGTTCCACAATTCCATGACCCCGTCCCCCATTTGCCTCGAGCTGCTGCTTAGCATGAATTGGGCGGACGGCGAACAGATCGGGGATCAAGTCTCAGCGCGCGACACCTTCGGTTCAACAATCAGGTAAACCCCGGCGGTGGTCCCGACATTGAGCATTTCGTGCCACGCCACCTCGTCGCTCCACCATGTGTCGCCAGCCTTGAGGTCGCGCACCACGGTGCCCTTCGCAGTGGTGATTCGCATGGTCGAGGTGGTGAGGATATAGCCCCAGTGCGGCGCATGAAAATGCCGATCATGCCCCTCACCCGGCGGAAAAGTGCAACGCGCGGTGCGGACCTGCGCGTTGTCGACGAGGACTTCACAGACCTTGTGCCCGTGCCAGCCGGCCTGGACCGGGTCGAGGAGCGGGGGTGCGGCGGGAGGTGCGGGCGCGGCTGCGGTGCTGGCGAGTAGGGAGAGTGCAGCGATGAGGGGGCGGAGTAGAATTCGCATTGTTGATTGGCCTGCTAGTGAAGTTCGACTGCATCCTTGTTGGATCATTCCACCAGCAATTGGTCACGCTAAGGCGCAAAGGCGCGAAGAAGCTGGTTCACGTCTTCCGGATGTGCTGGTTGATCACGCGGCTCATGCCTTCCTTGAAGGTTTCCATGCCAAAGTTCATCAGCAGGCCGAGCGGGCGATCAGTCAGGCGCAGATAGGTGAGGAGCTGCTTCTTGTGCACGGGGGCGATGCGCTCGGTTGATTTGAGTTCGATGATGAGCTGGTCTTCGACCAGCAGATCGATACGAAACCCTTCGCGCAGAATTGTGCCTTCGTAATGAATATCGACGGGCTTCTGACGCTCGACCCGCAGCCCGCGCTTAGTCAGACTATCGGCGAGGATTGCCTCATATACCGATTCCAGCAGGCCGGGGCCGAAGGCCATATGCAGTTTGAACCCGCAGTCGACGGCGATGGTGGCGAGGGCATCGATTTCGGGCGGAACGTCAGTCAACCGAATGCCTTTTTCCTTCCTTGGCGCCTTTGCGCCTTGGCGTGAGAATTTCTTATGGCAAGTTTGCGGGGGGCGGCAACGGGTTTGATTCACGCCAAGGCGCAAAGGCGCCAAGGATTTTGCGGTATCGTGATATGGTGGACATTACCGCAATTCTCAAATTTTGATCACTCCGAGTGCATCAAGCAAACCAAGGGTCCAAGCACCAAAAATGATCAAACCTAGAATCCAGAGAAGCCAAGCTGGATAGTAAGCATCCACACATTCTTTCGAGCAAAATACGTTCTTAGAATAGTAGATCGGGAAATCCGTGAAATATGGACCATTTTCGCAGTTAGAGCAGTAATGCTTGTAACGATGGTGACCTTTAAATCTAGACCGCGCGTCCTTCACTCTGATATTCTTGATGCGTTTCCGGCTCATCTTAGCAGGTTTTATGCAATTTTGTCAGGCAGGTTATTGCAATAGAATATCATAGTGACATTCGCTCCCCTCAATAAACCCGCTTCTTCGGCTTGATATACTCCACATCGTCGGTGAGTGTATATTCATGCACCGGGCGGTAATCGATCCGCACGTCTCCGCCCTTGCCGCCCCAGCCGTCGAACCAGGCGGCGGTGTGCTTCATCCACTCGCCGTCATTCCGATCGGGGAAGTCTTCGTGGGCGTGAGCGCCGCGGCTTTCCTTGCGGTTGTGCGCGCTGTGGATAGTCACGGTGGCCTGCGCGATCAGGTTGTCGAGCTCCAGCGTTTCAATGAGGTCGGTGTTCCAGATCAGCGACTTGTCGGTCACATTCACGTCCTGCATCCGCTCGTACGTCTTGGCCAGCGCGGCTTTGCCTTCGGCCATCAGCGCATCGTCGCGGAACACTGCGCAGCCCTTGGTCATGGTGCGCTGCATTTCGAGCCGCACTTCGGCGGTGGGCGATCCGCCCTTCGCGGCGCGGAGGTGGTCGAGCCGGCCGAGCGCAAGGTCGGCGCTGTCCTTGGGCAGTTCGGCGTGCGCGGTGCCCGGCACGATCAGTTCCTTGAGTCGGTGCCCGGCGGCGCGGCCGAACACGACGAGGTCGATCAGCGAGTTCGAACCAAGGCGGTTGGCGCCGTGGACCGAGACGCAGGCCGCCTCGCCCACCGCGAACAGCCCGGGGACGGCGGTTTCGGGGTTCCCGTCCGCGCCGATGGTCATGACTTCGCCGTGGTAGTTCGTGGGCACGCCGCCCATGTTGTAATGCACCGTCGGGCAGACCGGCAGCGGCTGGCGGGTCAGGTCGACGCCCGCGAAGATCTTGCCGCTTTCGGTGATGCCGGGCAGCCGGTCAGCCAGCACCTTGGGGTCGATATGATCGAGGTGGAGGTTGAGATAGGCCCCGTGCGGGCCGACCCCGCGCCCTTCGCGCATTTCCAGCGCCATCGAGCGCGAGACCACGTCGCGGCTGGCGAGGTCCTTGGCCGAGGGAGCGTAGCGTTCCATGAACCGCTCGCCTTCGGAATTGGTCAGATAGCCGCCCTCACCGCGCGCGCCTTCGGTGATCAGCACGCCCGCGCCGTAGATCCCGGTCGGGTGGAACTGGACGAATTCCATATCCTGCAGCGGCAGCCCCGCGCGCAGCACCATCCCGCCGCCGTCGCCGGTGCAGGTGTGAGCGCTGGTGGCGGTGAAGTAGCACCGGCCATAGCCGCCGGTCGCCAAGACCACCGCATGGCTGCGGAAGCGGTGGATCGAGCCATCGTCCATGCACAGCGCGATAACGCCCCGGCACACGCCATTCTCCATGATCAAATCGATCGCGAAGTATTCGATGAAGAAGTCCGCGTCGTACTTCAGGCTCTGCTGATAAAGCGCGTGGAGCATCGCGTGGCCGGTACGGTCAGCCGCGGCGCAGGTGCGCTGGACCGGCGGGCCTTCGCCCATGTTCTGCATGTGCCCGCCAAACGGGCGCTGATAGATCGTGCCATTGTCGTTGCGGCTGAACGGCACGCCGGCGTGTTCGAGTTCGTAAACTGCAGCGGGAGCTTCGCGCACCATGTATTCTATCGCGTCCTGATCGCCCAGCCAGTCCGATCCCTTGACGGTATCGAACATGTGCCAGGTCCAGTGGTCCGGGCTGTTGTTCTGCAGGCTCGCGGCGATCCCGCCTTGCGCCGCAACGGTGTGGCTGCGGGTGGGGAAAACCTTGGTGATGCAGGCGGTGCGCAGGCCGGCTTCGGCCGAGCCCATCGTGGCGCGCAGACCCGATCCGCCGGCTCCGACAACCACGGTGTCATAGGTATGGTCGATGATCTTGTATGCGGCAGTCATGGCAATCAAGCTCCCAGCGCGATGCGCGCCACGCACAGGACCCCGAAGGCAGCCCCGGCAAAGGTCAGAAGGTTAAGCGCGGTGATCACCGCAAACTTGTTGGCATGATCCTTGACGTAGTCCTCCGCCAGTACCTGCAGGCCAAGCCGCGCGTGCCAGAAGGTCGAGACCACGAACAGGGCGACGATCGTCGCGGGCAGCGGCGCGTGGAGCCAATCGTGGACCGACTGGAAGCTGTGATCGCTCATCTTGATCAGCGCGAACAGCAGGTACAACCCGCCGAGCAGGTTGCCGATCGCGGTATAGCGCTGCAGCAGCCAGTGATGTGTGCCCGCATGCGCCGATCCCAGCGCGCGGACCCTGCCGAGTTCGGTTCCGTTACCCATCGTCTTTATCCTCAGCGCAGCAGCAGGAAGGTCCACACCGCCAGCGTCGCGGTAAGCGCGATCAGCGGGGTGAAGACGGCCCAGGTGTTGTTGGTCTTAAGTTCGTAGCCCGCGCCGGTGTCGAGCAAAAAGTGCCGCACGCCCGAAGCCGCATGGCTGAGGAACGACCAGGTCAGCCCGATCAGCACCACTTTGCCGTACCAGGCCCCGGCGTGGCCCGCGAATGTCTCATAAGCGACCGGCCCGGCGGCCAGCGCATAGAGCCACCACAGCAGCACCGGCAGTCCGACCAGCGCCATCCCGTCGCCGGTGACGCGGTGAAGGATCGAGAGGAACATCGCCGGCCCCCAGCGCCAGATCGAGAGGTGCGGCGATAGCGGGCGGTTACCTGGTTGGGCCATGCGGCAAGAAACCTCTGGTCGTTGGACGTTGGTCGTTGGACGGGGGCAGCGCGCCCCGATTGCGCTTTCCCCATAATCAAAACGCCGTGCCGTGCAAGCGGCGGCTTGGCGAGCGGGCATGCAAGTCCTAGTGCCGTGTTCATGACCATGCCACCTGCACCTTCGACCACTGCACTGACCGCGCTGGTCACCGGCTCGTCCCGCGGGATCGGCGCCGCCATCGCCGAGGCGCTGCGGGCGCGCGGCGTGACCGTGATCGGCCACGCCAGCCGCGCGGGCGACGCCCGGACGATTGCCGCCGACCTCGCCGATCCCGCCGCCCCTGCCGCGCTGTGGGAAGAGGCCGTCGCCCGCTCGCCGCATGGGCGGATCGATGTGCTGGTCAACAACGCCGGCAAGTTCGCAGCCAACCCGCTCGATGTGTCAGACATTGCCTGGCTCGATAAGTGGGAGGATACGTTGCGTATCAACCTGACCGCTGCCGCCGAACTCTCGCGCTATGCAGTGCGGCACTGGCTGGCGGACGGGAACGGCGGGCGCGTGGTCCACATCGCCAGCCGCGCAGCATACCGCGGCGATTCGCCCGATCACTGGCATTACGCCGCGGCCAAAGGCGGGATGGTCGCGATGCACAAGACCATCGCCCGGCAATATGCGGCGCAAGGCGTGCTGAGCTATGCGATCTGCCCCGGCTTTACCGACACCGCGATGGCGGGCGATTACCTTTCCAGCCGCGGCGGCGCGGCGCTGCTGGCCGACATCCCGCTGGGCCGCGTGGCGGAGCCTGAGGAGATCGCCGCAATGGCGGCGTTCTGCGCGCTCGATGCGCCGCCGAGCATGACCGGCGCGGTGCTCGACGCCAATGGGGCGAGCTATGTTCGGTAGGGTCGCCGTCAGCCTTGCCGCGCTGGCGCTGGTCTCAGCGAGCCCGACCCGCTTCGCCCCCAAGGCGCCGCCAGTGACAGCACTGCTCGACGCGTGTCAGGACAAGGACGGCTGGGCCGACCCCGCCCCGCCCGCGCGGATCGATGGGCAAGTCTATTACGTCGGCACCTGCGGGATCACCGTGCTGCTGGTCGCCAGCGCGCAAGGCCACGTGCTGCTCGATGCGGGTCCGGAGGAAGCCGCGCCGCTGGTGCTCGCCAACATTCGCCGCCTTGGCCTCAACCCGCATGACGTCAAATGGCTGTTCGCCAGCCACGCTCATTTCGATCATGTCGGCGGGCTGGCTGCGCTGCAAAAAGCCACCGGGGCCAGAATCGCCGCATTGCCCGATCAGGCGCGCGAACTGGAAAAGGGCGAGCCCTTCCCGGACGATCCGCAGTTCGGGCTGATCCACGGGTTCACCCCGATCAAAGTCGACCGCGTGCTTACGGACGGCGTCCCGTTCCTGCTCGGCCCCAACCGCTTCACCGCCTTCGCCACCCCCGGCCACACCCGCGGCTCGACCAGTTGGGTGATCCGGGGCTGCGGCAAAAAAGTCTGCCCGGCGATCGCCTACACCGACAGCACCAGCGCGGTGTCGGCGGAGAGCTACCGCTTCAGCGACCACCCGGCGTGGGTCGCGATGTTCCGCAAGGGCGTGGCGCGGATCGCCACCCTGCCCTGCTCGATCAATGTGACCCCGCACCCATCGCAAAGCGCGCTGTTCGAACGGCTGGCGGGCGATGCTCCGGTGGCAGACCATGAACAGTGCGAGCGCTATTCCCAGCAGGCGCTCACCAAGCTCGACGAACGCCTCGCCAAAGAGCGCGCCGCCAAGTGACCAGCGCGTGGAAACTGCTGGCGCTCGCCCCGCGATCGGTGATCGAGGCCGCGCTGCTGGCGCATGAGGATGCCGAGGACTGGGACCCGGACATCGTCATCGCCGGGAGCGAAGTGGCCGAAGACAAGCCTGATGACTGGCAACTGGAAGCATGGCTCCCGCGCAAACCCGCGCGCGATGACAAGGCTGCGGTAGCCGGGCTGTTCGCCAAGGCGCCGACCTTCAGGATCGAGCAATTGCCCGAAACCGACTGGCTGACGACCAGCCAGACCGGGCTTGAGCCAATCCGCGCCGGGCGGTTCTACGTCCATACCCCCGAACACCCACCGACCACTGAGCCCGCCGTGCGCGATTACGTCATCCCCGCGAGCCAGGCCTTCGGCACCGGCCAGCACGCCACCACCGCGGGCTGCCTTGCCATGCTGAGCGAAATGAAAGCGCGCGGGGTGGTGGTGAAGAACCTTGCCGACATCGGCACCGGCACCGGCCTGCTCGCCTTCGCGGCGCTGCACCTGTGGCCGCGCGCGCTCGCCACCGCGAGCGACATCGACGATGTGTGCCTGGGCGTGGTCGATGAAAATGCCCGTACCAACCGCGTGACGCAAGGCGGGCGTCCGGGCGAATTGACCATGCTGGTCGCCGACGGAATGAACCACCCGCTGCTCGAAGCACGCGGGCCCTATGACTTGATCATCGCCAATATCCTCGCCGGGCCGCTGATCGATCTTGCCCCGCATTTCGCCAAGTCGCTGGCGCCGGGCGGACATCTGGTGCTCGCCGGATTGCTCACCACGCAAGAAGCGCAAGTCCGTGCAGCTGCGCGCCGCGCCGGGCTGCGGATCGCCGAGCGTCTGGTGAGTGGCGACTGGTCTATTTTGTGGCTCCGGCAGCGCCGCACATGAAGCCGCGCGATTTCCTGCTGCTGCTGCTGGTCTGCGTGCTGTGGGCCGGCAACAATATCATCAGCAAACTGGCGGTCAGCTTTTGGCATGTGCCGCCGCTGTTCTATTCGGCGGTGCGCTTTGCAATCGTCACGCTGGTGACCTTACCCTGGCTACTGCCGATGCCCCGCCCGGCGTGGCGGATCCTGACCATTGGACTGACCATGGGCGCGGGCAGCTTCGGGCTGATGTTTGTGGCACTCTATTGGGCCTCGCCCAGCGAAGCCGCGATCGTGGTGCAATCGAGCGTGCCGATGACCACGCTGCTCTCGGTCTGGCTGCTCGGCGAACGCATTCGCTGGCGGCGCGGGCTGGGCATCGCGGTGGCGCTGGTCGGCGTGGTGATCGTGGTCTGGCAGCCGGGGTTTACTCTCTCGGCCGGAATGGGCTTCCTGCTCGCCTCGGCGCTCTGCGGTTCGCTAGGCGCGGTGCTGATGAAGCAGATGGGCGATATTGCCCCGCTGCGGTTCCAGGCCTGGGTCGGGCTGTCCGGCCTCGCCGTGCTCGCGCCGATCTCGCTGATGATCGAACCGCAGGCGTTTGAAGCGGCCCGGCACGCGGGGTGGATTTTCATCGCCGCGGTGCTGTGGTCTGCGCTGGTCACTTCGGTCTTTGCCCATACTGCTTATTACTGGCTGATCGGGCGGTATGAGGCGAACTTGATTTCCCCGCTGACGCTGATGACCCCGCTGATCACCATCGCGCTCGGCATTGCGATCACCGGCGACAAGTTCGACGCGCGCATGGCGCTGGGCAGCGCGGTGGCGCTGCTGGGCGTGCTGCTGGTCGCGCTGCGGCGGACCAATGCCCCGATTGCCGCCGCGCAGGAGCATTCGTAGGCAGCAAGCGAACTTTGCCTCCGCGCCGCACCGGGCCAGCGCAATCTCAACCGGCTTCGTCTGCGCGCGCCGGCGCAGTCGCGGGCTCTGCAATCAGTGCGATCGCCAGCACTTCGATCGCGTCTTCGGTGCCGCCAAAATCGAGAAAATCGCCGGGTGCTGCGTTCATCAAGGCGCGGCTCAAGGGCGCAGAAAAACTGACCAGACCGATAGCCGGATCGGCCTCATCGTCACCAACAATAGTCAAGCTGCGCCGCTTTCCATTGTGTAGAAACGCAACCACGGTGCCGATTTGCACCGCCTCGCCGCTGGGGACCGGAACGAGCTCAGCGGTGATTTCTCGGGTCTGCCAATAGCGCAGATCGCGCTTTGCGGCCTTGATTGCGGTTTCATCAGAGAGCTTTTCCAGCTGTCCGGTTATGTCCGTCACACGGCCACGGATAAGCGCCAGGCCCCGCGCGGTAACCAGATTGGGGCCCGACGGGATTGGAATCTCGAACTTGGGTTCAAGATGTTCCTCGTCACTCTCACGGCGAAACGCGACACTCATCGATTGGCACCCTTTGCTGGCATTAGCCCGCCGCCTTGACGATTTCCGCCCAGGCGGCTTCGTCGATCACCTCGATATTAAGCGCGGCGGCCTGCTTCAACTTGGTCCCTGCGCCGGGGCCAGCAACGACCAAATCGGTCTTGGCGCTGACCGATCCGGCGGACTTGGCCCCGAGCCGTTCGGCCTGCGCCTTGGCCTCGTCGCGGCTCATGGTTTCAAGCTTGCCGGTGAACACCACGGTCTTGCCCGCCACCGCACTGTCGCGGGTTTCGACCACGTAGTCGGGGGGTGAGACTTCGCTGAGGAGGTCGTCCCAGACAGCGACATTGTGGGGTTCGTGGAAGAAATCGTGCAGCGCTTCGACGACCGCCGGGCCGATGCCGTCGATTGCGGTCAGGTCGTCCTGCGCGGCGGGATCCAGCGCCGCTATTCGCAAGGCCGAAAGCG
The DNA here is from genome assembly GCA_025359685.1 of Sphingomonadaceae bacterium. Lineage (GTDB taxonomy): Bacteria > Pseudomonadota > Alphaproteobacteria > Sphingomonadales > Sphingomonadaceae > Novosphingobium. The sequence goes on from JANYEY010000080.1 coordinate 30,556, forward strand.
TCACAAACCGCTTGAGCAAATCCCGCGCAGTCACCGCGCCGACGTGGCGGATGCCGAGGCCGAACAGCAGCCGTGCCGCATCGGGCGTGCGCTTGGCTTCGATTGCGGCGAAGAGGTTGTCGACCGACTTGTCCTTCCACCCCTCGCGTTCGAGGATGTCGGCGCGGCGCGTCTTCAGGCGGAAAATATCCGCCGGGCTTTCCAGCCAGCCGAGTGCGAAAAATTCGTCGATGGTCTTTTCCCCCAGCCCCTCGATATCGAGCGCGGCGCGGCTGACGAAATGCTTGAGCCGCTCGGTTCGCTGCGCCGGGCAGATCAGCCCGCCGGTGCAGCGCACATCGACCTCGCCCTCCTCGGCGACCGCGTCGCTGCCGCATTCGGGACAGTGATCGGGGAAATGCCAGGCGGCGCGTGGTTCATCGCGGGTCAGGTTTTCGACCACTTGCGGGATCACATCGCCGGCGCGCTGGATCGTCACGCGGTCACCGGGGCGCACGCCGAGCCGCGCGATCTCGTCGCGGTTGTGCAGTGTGACATTGGCGACCACCACCCCGCCCACTGTCACCGGAGTAAGCCGCCCGACGGGAGTAAGCTTGCCGGTGCGGCCAACCTGGATGTCGATTGCTTCCAAGGTGGTCTGCGCCTGTTCGGCCGGGAACTTGCGCGCGATCGCCCAGCGCGGGGCCTTGGCAACAAAGCCTAGCCGCTCCTGCAGGTCGAGCCGGTCGACCTTATAGACCACGCCATCAATGTCATAGGGCAGGTCGGCGCGCAGCCGTTCGATCGCGCGGTAATGCTGCAGCATCGCCGCAGCATTACCGCAGCGGAGGAGGTGCGGCGAGACTGGTACGCCCCACTCGGCGATCTGCTGCATCATCGCGAATTGAGTTTCGGCCGGAACCTCGGACACCGCTCCCCAGCCATGCGCGAGGAAACACAGCGGGCGGCTCGCGGTGACACTTGCATCCTTCTGTCGCAGTGACCCCGCCGCAGCATTTCGGGGGTTGGCAAAGACTTTGTCGCCACGCTCGGCCTGTGCGGCGTTAAGTGCGGTAAAATCCTGTTCCGCCATGTAAACTTCGCCGCGAATCTCGAACAGGTGGGGCACTTCGCCGCGCAGCATTTGCGGGATGTCGGCCACGTGCGCGACGTTGGGAGTGACGTCCTCACCCACCTGCCCATCGCCGCGCGTAGCGGCGCGGACCAGCTTGCCCTGCTCGTAACGCAGCGAACACGACAACCCATCAATCTTATCCTCGGCGGTCATCGCCACCGCAACATCGTCGGGCAAGTTGAGAAAGCGCCGCACCCGCGCGACAAACTCCCCCACCTCATCGTCGGCAAAGGCATTGTCGAGGCTCATCATCCGCACCGCGTGCGTCACCTTCGACAGCGGCGAGGCGGCAACTTCGTGGCCGACCAGCTTCGACGGACTGTCATCGCGCACCAGCTGCGGGAACGCGGCCTCAAGCTCATTATTGCGCCGGACCAGCGCATCATATTCCGCGTCCGAAACCTCGGGCGCGTCCTGCGCATGATAGAGCTTGTTGTGCCGCGCAACCTCGCGCGCGAGCCGCATCAGCTCGTTGGCAGCCTCGGCCTCGGTCATAGTCGCTCCAGCACGGTCACCACCATCTCGCGGCGGGTCTTGAAACCGAGGCTTTCATAAAGTGCGTTGGCCCCGGTCTTGGCGGCGTAGGAATGCAGGATCGGCACGTCGCCGCGCGCGGTGAAGCCCGCCATGACCCGGCGGATCAGCTTGCCCGCCAGGCCCTGCCCGCGATAGTCCGGCCAGGTGCAGACCCCGGACAATTCGGCGAGGCCCACCGCAGGCCGCATCCGCTCCCCCGCCATTGCCGCCAGCCGAGCGCCGTCGCGAATGCCGTAGAAGCCGCCGTACAGCCGCGTGCGTTCGCCCCACGGACCGGGCTTGGTGGCCAGCGCAATCTCGCTCATCGCCGCCGCGTCGCTTTCATCCAGCAGTTCGGCCACGTCATCGCCGGGCTGCATCGGCGCGGGCTTATCAGCGACCATCTGCACCAGCGCGGCAACGCGGAGGGTGCCAAAACCCGCAGGTGCGGGCCGCTCGTCCGCTTCGAGCAGCCAGACCTGCTCGCCCGGCTTGACGATTGCGGCAAGCGAAGCTCCGTCCGCCCCATCGCGCAGCGCCGCAAACGGCCCGTAGCGCGGATCGATCCGCAGCGCATCGCCATCGCCCAGCGCAAGATGCGCCTGCGGACCGGTGAGCAGGGACCACACCGGGCGGAGCAGCGGATCGTCCATCACACCCGCTCCAGCAGCCGATCGGCCTGCGCGCGGGCTTCGGGCGTTACTTCCGCGCCCGATAGCATCCGCGCGATTTCTTCCTGCCGCCCGGCATTGTCGAGCAGGTGCACCGAAGTGCGCGTCACGGTGCCCTCGCTCGACTTGGCGATCACGTAATGCTGGGTCCCGCGCGCCGCGACTTGCGGGCTGTGGGTAACCGCGAGCAATTGCCCGCCGCTCGCCAGCCGAGCCAGGCGTTCGCCAATGGCCGAGGCAACAGCCCCGCCAACCCCGCGATCAATCTCGTCGAAGATCACCGTGGCCGCGCCGCCTTGCTCGGCCAGCGCCACTTTCAGCGCGAGGATAAAGCGCGACAGCTCGCCGCCCGAGGCGATCTTGTTGAGCGGGCCGAACGGTGCGCCGGGGTTGGTGCTGATCAGGAATTCGACCTTGTCGGTGCCGCCGGAGCCCCACTGCTCTTCAGCGAGCGGTTCGATACTGGTGCGGAACTGCGCGGCGTCGAGCTTCAAGGGGGCCAGTTCCTGCGCCACTGCCGCGTCGAGCTTGCCCGCTGCCGCGCGGCGCTGCGCCGATAGCGCTTCGGCCTTGGCGCGGTACGCCTCGGCCCCGGCCGCAACCGCCGCTTCGAGCGCGGCGAGTTCAGCCTCACCATGCTCGATCCCGTCAAGCGCATCGCGCATCGCGCGCATCCGCTGCGGCAGGTCATCGACCTGGCAGTGATGCTTGCGCGCTGCGGCGCGCAGTTCGAACAAGCGCAGTTCGATCCGGTCAAGCGCAGCGGGATCGTGCGCCAGCGCATCGGCGGCGCGTTCAAGCGATGTCTCGGCCTCCGAAGCCTCGATCACCGCGCGGTCGAGTGCGGCGAGCGCTTCGGCGAGCAAGGGATGCTCGCCTGCGATCCGGTCGAGCCGCCGTGCCGCGCTGCGCAAGCCCGCCAGCGCCGAATCCGATCCGGCCCACAGCTTCGCGAGCTCGGTCAGGTCATCGGTCAGCTTCTCGCCCTTTTGCATCGTCGCGCGGGCTTCGGCGAGCTGCTCCTCCTCGCCCGCTTGCGGTTCAAGGGTGGTCAGTTCGGCCAGATGTGCGAGCAGCAGGTCGCGATCCTCGGCAGCTTGCGCAATCGCGCCCTTCGCGCTTGCCAAAGCATCGACCGCACCGCGCCACGTTGCCCACGCTTCAGCCAATCCGGCCGTATCCGCCCCGGCATAACGATCGACCAGCGCGCGATGCCCGCGCGGATTGACCAGCCCGCGATCATCGTGCTGGCCGTGGAGTTCAACCAGGTGCGATGCCAGTTCGCGCAGCAAGGCCGCGCCGACCGGCTGGTCGTTGATGAAGGCCTTCGATCCGCCGTCAGCTTTGAGGCGGCGCTTGATCAGCAGCGGTTCGCCCGGCTCGATATCAAGCTCGGCCTCGGCCAATATACCGCGGATCGGCGCAGGCAGACGATCGAATTCGAAGCTTGCCACCACGCTCGCCTGATCCTCGCCGGCGCGGACCAGCCCAGTCTCGGCGCGCGCGCCCAGCGCAAGGCCGAGCGCATCGAGCAGGATCGACTTGCCCGCGCCGGTCTCACCGGTCAGCACGCCCAGCCCTTCGCCGAACGACAAGTCGAGCGCCTCGATCAGGACGATGTTGTGGATGGCGAGCGCGGTCAGCATGTTCGCCGCCTGTTCTAGCCGCCCAATCAGGCGGAGTCACGACTCGCGCACCAAATAATGGGCGGGACATCCCGTGGGATGCCCCGCCCGTCTGCAGCGCCCCTGATGGAAGGGCCCGCAAGGTTCTTCTCGCAGCCGGGAGGAGAGAGGGGAAGGCTGCGGTCAAAATTCCAGTTTGACGGTGCCCCCGAAGGTGCGCGGATCGCCAAGACTGCCGACCACGAGGCCGACCGAATTGGGCGCAATCTGGAGCTGTTCAAGGTAGGTCACGCCGAAGGCATTGCGCACCCATGCGTAGACATCGATGTGGGTTCCTGGCGCGGCCTTGTCCGAACGCCAGCCGATCCGGAAGTTGGTCAGCGCATAACCTTTGATCCGGGTGCCAGGCGAAGCCGTGGCGTTGGAGGAGAATGACGAGCGGCTGTTGCCGTCGACCCCGGTGTAGATCTGGCCAGGGCCGAACAGGTTCACCGGCACATTGCCCTCTGCCCCGAACGATACCGAGTATTTGGACACGCCGGGCAGTTGCTGGCCGCTGATGTCGCAGCTGGCCGGACTGGTACCGAGCGGCAACGCCGTAGGAATAGTGCAATCGGTTCCGAGAAAGACCGATCCACCCGACAGTTCGAGCGGCGGCGGGGCGTTGGTAAACGCACGGTAGGTCGCATCGGTATAGGCGAAGTTGGCGTAAGCGTTGAACCGCTCGCTCGGCCGCACCGAGAAGTCCGCCTCGATCCCTTGCGAGCGGACCTTGGGCACATTGGCGACATAGCCGCGCAGGGTTGAAAGCGAGGCCGCGTTGTTGCTGCTGAACACCGCCTGATAGTTCTCGATGTCAGTACGGAACGCGGCGAGGTTGAAGGTGATCTTGCGGTCCCAGAACTGCGACTTGATCCCCAGTTCGTAGTGCCGCACCGATTCAGGCGCGACCGTGTTGTACTGGCTCTGCGGCAGCCCGGTGGCGGCATCGGCGGGCACCCCATTCAGATTGATCCCGCCGGTCTGGAAGGTCTTCGAATAGGTCGCATAGGTGTGGACGTCAGAGGTCAGATCGTAGGCCAGCGTCAGGTCGTATGACAGGTTCCACGCGCTGAAGCTGGGGGCATAGCTTTCGGGCAGCAGCACTTGCAGCTGCGCCTTCTGCGCCGGAGTGCCGGTGTTGACCATGCCAGGGGTCAGCACGTTGCCGAGCTTGTCGGTCACCACCGCGTCATACGAACCTTCCTTCTTGTCATAGTTGACGCGGAAGCCGGGCTGAATCGTCAGGCGCGGCAGCACCCGCCAGCTTGCCTGCCCGTAGATCGACCACGACACGTTGTGCAGATGGATCGTGTTGCTCGAAGTCAGCCCGTCGATGACATTGAGGTTATAGGGGTTGGTGGGCGAAGTGTTGGGCGAAAGCAGCCACTTGGTCGCCGCCGGACCCTGGACCTGGCTGCCATTGGTATTGACCGTCTGCGTGTAAAAGAAGCTGCCAAGCTGGAAATCGAGCGCGGCGGAATGGCGGTTATAGCGCAGCTCTTGCGTGAACTGGGTCTGCTTCGACGGATTTTGGCTGACCGTGGTGATCGGCAGCGCGGTGAAATCGCGGTCGTTAGATGGGTCCCAGTCCCAGAACCGCCACGCGGTGATCGAAGTCAGCGTACCTACCCCCAGATCGAGCTTGGCGCGCAGCGACGCGCCGCCGATCGATTGCTTGGCGCGCAGGGTACCATCGACATCGCTCAGCCGGTTCGCCGGATCCTGCGCGGTGAGCGGGATAGCGTAACCTTGCACGGCCGAGATCGCCGGGTACTGGCGATTGGCCGCCTTCTGGGTCGGGACGTACGCGGCATAGACCGTTGCGCAGCAGGTGATGTTCTGGTGGTTGAAGTCGCCCGCAAGGCTCACTTCGAGATTGCTCGCCGGTCGCCACAGCGCCTGTCCGCGCAGGCCGATATTGCCAAGGTTGTTGTCGCGGGCCCCGGTGGTGATGTTGTAAATAGTGCCGTTGCGGCGCGTGGCCGAAACCGCCAGCCGCAGCGCCAGCGTATCGCTGACCGGGCCCGATGCCGCGCCCTTGAACTGAACGAAGCCGTAGTTGCCCACCGACAGTTCGGCCCGGCCCTCGGGCGTGAAGCTGGGCTGGCGCGAGGTAATATTGATCGCGCCCGCCGTGGTGTTCTTGCCGTACAGCGTGCCCTGCGGCCCGCGCAGCACCTCAATCTGCTTCACGTCGAGGAAGTCAAAGGTCGAGGAGGCGACGCGCGAATAATAGACGTCGTCGACGTAGATCCCCACCCCCTGATCGATCCCGTCATTCGTCAGCCCCAAAGGCGAGCCGAACCCGCGCACGTTGACCGAGGTGTTGCGCGGGTTGCTGGAATAGAACTGCAACGTCGGGGTCAGCTGCTGCAAGCGCCCGACATTGAACGCCCCGGTGTTATCGATGTGATCGCCGCCGACCACCGAGATCGCCACCGGCACGGCTTGCGAACTTTCGGCGCGGTGGCGCGCGGTGACGACGATCTCGGGGCTCTCGTCGGTCGCCCCGGTGCCAACCGAGCTGGCGCTCTGCGGATCGGTCTGCGGGTCTGCGGCGGCGAAGGCGGGGGAAGCAAGCAGCGCAGCCGAGGCCAGCAGCGCGTAACGAAATGACGAAGGCATCGGTTATCCTCGCGCATCGGCTGCAAGCCGCCGTCTGCGCCGCGCGTTCACGGCACCAGACGGCGACCGGGGCCGGTCATGCGCGGCCGGCCCCGGGCCCCCGGGAGGAGAGGACCTTGGGGACCATTGGTAACTCTACTGTTATCATAGACAAGTGCAGTTTGGCTTGTCCGCGATGAAGCGCAGCTTTTGCGCGCCGTGCGGAAGATCACCGCCAATTGTTACAACGGCGTCTTCAAAGCGCCACACGCATGTAACGCCGCAGTGCCATTAAGAGGTCATCGGGAAACCGCAAACGGAGCCAAACGATGCCAGGCGCACCGGACTTCGCTGAACTGACCACCAGGCTGCCCGCCTGGCTTGATATGCCGGAACCACGCGGGTTCCGCCCCAAGCAGAAATTCCGCACCGTGTGGATTTCGGACATCCACCTTGGCACGCGCGGCTGCAATGCGGCGCTGCTGCTCGACTTCCTGCGCGCGATCGAGTGCGAGACGCTGTACCTGGTCGGCGACATCCTTGACGGGTGGCGGCTGCGCAAGGGCTGGTATTGGCCTGACGAGCACAACGAGGTCTGCCGCCGCATTCTCAAGCTCGCGCATCGCGGCACCCGGGTGGTTCTGATCGCGGGCAACCATGACGAGATGCTGCGGCCTTACGCCGGGTTCACCTTCGGCGGGGTCGAGGTTGCACTGGAAGCGCTGCACGAGACCGCCGACGGGCGCCGCTTGCTGGTGACGCACGGCGACGCCTTCGATGTGGTGGTGCTCTATCACCGCTGGCTCGCCTTCCTTGGCGACCAGGCCTACACGCTCCTGCTCCAGGCCAACGTGGTACTCAACCGCGTGCGGCGGCGGCTCAAGTTGCCGTACTGGTCGCTGTCTTCGTACCTCAAGAAGCGGGTCAAAAACGCGGTCGCATTTGTGGGAGAGTTCGAGGAAGCGGTCGCCCGCGCCGCCGCCGAACGCGAGGTCGATGGGGTGGTCTGCGGCCACATCCACTGCGCCGAGATCCGCCAGATCGGCGCGATCACCTATTACAACGACGGCGACTGGGTCGAAAGCTGCACCGCGCTGGTTGAGGACGCCAGCGGCGCAATGCGGCTGATCGACTGGGCCGAAGAGCACCGCCTCGCCGCCACCCGGACCGCCAAGGACGAGCCCCAGCCCACTCCCGCCGAAAGGGAATATGCATGAGAATCGCGATCTGCACCGACGCCTGGCAGCCGCAGATCAACGGCGTGGTCCGCTCGATTTCGACCACGGTCACGCATTTGCTCAGCCGCGGGCACGAGGTTGAGCTGGTCACCCCCAGCCAGTTCCGGACCATGCCGATGCCCGGCTATGGTGAGATCCGTCTCGCGCTCGCCCCGCGCTTCGGCACCCGCCGGACACTCAGCGATTTTGCCCCGGACATCGTCCACATCGCCACCGAAGGCCCGATCGGGTGGAGCGCGCGCGGCTGGTGCCTGGCGCATGGGGTGCCCTTCACCTCCGCCTTCCACACCCGCTTCCCCGACTACGCCGCGGTCCGCACCGGGCTCAGCGCCGAGCGGTTCTGGCCCTTGATGCGCCGTTTCCACGCCCCATCGCGGGCGGTGCTGGTCTCAACCCCGACATTGGGCGCGGAACTGGCAAGCCGCGGCCTGCCGCACTGGAAGCTGTGGACCCGAGGGATCGACCACGACCTGTTCCGCCCCGGCCACGCCCCCCTGCCCGAACTTGGCGCGTACCCCGGCCCGGTGCTGCTTTACGTTGGCCGGGTCGCGGTCGAGAAGAACCTGCCGCTGTTCCTCGATGCCGCAGTCCCCGGACACAAAGTGGTGGTCGGCGACGGACCAGCGCTCGAAGCGATGCGCAAACGCTATCCCGAGGTCACCTTCCTCGGCGCGCTCAGTGGCGAGGCGCTGGCCCGGGCCTATTGCTCGGCCGACGTGTTTGTCTTCCCCAGCCGCACCGATACCTTCGGGCTGGTGATGATCGAGGCGCTGGCCTGCGGGCTGCCGGTCGCGGCGCTCCCCGTCCCCGGCCCGCTCGACATCATCGGCGCCAAGGGCCGCGGGCCTGATAATGACTTGCCGATGACGATCGGCGCGCTTGACGAGGATCTCGCCCAGGCGATCCACAAGGCGCTGCGGATGGACCCCCTCGCCGCCGCAGTGGCGGGCGCGGGCTATAGCTGGGAACGTGCGACTGACCAGTTCATCGCCGCGCTGCAGGAAGCGCAGGCTAAGCCGGCTCTGCCACGCCCTCGAACGATGGCTCCAGCCTGATCGGATCGGCGAGGCTCACCTTGTCGAGCATCGCCGCCATCTCGTCGCGCAGGGTCAGCATGAGGCCGCGCAGACGGCATTCCGCCTCGGGCAGGCAGTTGTTGCAATGCTCATGCGCGTTGCGCGCGGCGCACGGCACCAGCGCCAGGCTCCCGCGCGTCAGCCGGATGATATCGCCATAGCGCACATCGACCGGATCGAGCGCCAGCTCATACCCCCCGTCGCGCCCGCGAGTAGAGGCGACCACCCCTTCGCGCACCAGTTCGGACAGGATCACGGTCAGGAACTTGCGCGGGATATTCTGCGCCGCCGCGATCGTATCAAGCCGCACCGGTCCCTGCCGGTGGCAATCGGCGAGGTGCTGAAGCGCGCGGATCGAATAGCGGGTTTTCTGGCTGAGCATGGGCCTTGCATCAAAGCCCGCCGCGGGGCGCAATGTCAACCTGCGGAGTAGAAGGTTTACCCCTTCCGCTTCTTGCGCGCCGCGTACTTTGCATCGCGCGCGGCCTTCAGTTCCTCTTCACTCACGACCGGCGCTTTCGCGGCTTCGGCGGCGGCTTCGGCGGCGGCTTGTTTGTCGGCTTTCGCCTGGAGCATTGCGGCCTTTTTGGCGGCGCTCTTTTCGGCCTGGGCTTTTTCGCGGGCGGCTTGGGCGGCCTGGCGCTCGGCCACTATGGCCGGGTCGAGCGGGGCCTTGGCGGCCAATTTGGCCAGGGCCTTTTCGCGGGCCTGGCGGGCGAGTGCGGTGCGTTCTTCGAAGCTGGGGTCTTTGTAGGAAGCCATGATTTTTTGCGGTTCTCTTGGTTTAGCGTGATTGATTGGGTTGGGGCTTAGCAGGTTTGGCGGGGTTTGGGCAGGCTCAGCCTGAACGGAATGAGAAGTAAGGGAAAGTAAGGGTCACGGCGGAGCCGTGACGTCGAAGGGCTCGCTTCGCCATGGGCTTGCGGCCCCCGGCCGGAATAAGCGCTGGCCGGCGGCCACCGGCTTCCAAGCTACCGTTCGCAAGGGCAAACGTCGCTTGGGCACCTGCGCTTATTCTTCCCCCATCCTCAGCGCAGCGATAAACGCCTCCTGCGGGATGCTGACATTCCCGTACTCGCGCATCCTCGCCTTGCCCTTCTTCTGCTTGTCGAGCAGCTTCTTCTTGCGGCTGATGTCGCCGCCATAGCATTTGGCGGTCACGTCCTTGCGCATCGCCTGGATCGTTTCGCGGGCGATTACCTTGCCGCCGATCGCGGCCTGGATCGGCACCTTGAACAGGTGGCGCGGGATCAGGTCTTTGAGGCGTTCGCACATGCCGCGGCCGCGTTCTTCGGCGACGGCGCGGTGGACGATCATGGAGAGCGCGTCGACCGGCTCGTTGTTGACGAGGATGCTCATCTTGACGAGGTCGCCTTCGCGCAGGCCGATCTGCTCGTAATCGAAGCTGGCATAGCCGCGGCTGATGCTCTTCAGGCGGTCATAGAAATCGAACACCACCTCGTTGAGCGGCAGTTCGTAATTCACCTGGGCGCGGCCGCCCACATAGGTGAGCCCGGTCTGCACCCCGCGGCGGTCCTGGCAGAGCTTGAGGATGGAGCCCAAGTATTCGTCCGGCGTGTAGATCGTCGCCTTGATCCACGGTTCGTCGATCTGTTCGATCCGGCTGGGATCGGGATAGTCGGCCGGGTTGTGGAGCAGGATCTCGCGCGCGTCGTCGGTCTTCGATTTGCGCAATTGGATGCGGTAGACCACCGATGGCGCGGTGGTGATCAGGTCAAGATCGTATTCGCGGGTCAGGCGCTCCTGGATGATCTCCAAGTGGAGCAGCCCGAGGAAGCCGCAGCGGAAGCCGAAGCCCAAGGCAGCGCTGCTTTCCATCTCGAAGGTGAACGAGGCATCGTTGAGACGCAGGCGAGCGATCGATTCGCGCAACTTTTCAAAGTCCGCCGCGTCGACCGGGAACAGCCCACAGAACACCACCGGCTGGACTTCCTTGAAGCCGGGGAGCGCCTGGACCGCGCCGTTCTTGACGGTGGTGATGGTGTCGCCGACCTTGGCTTGCGCCACTTCCTTGATCTGCGCGGTGATGAAGCCGATTTCGCCGGGGCCAAGCTCGGCCAGTTGCTCGATCTTGGGGGTGAAGCAGCCGACCCGGTCAATCAGGTGTTCGGTCAGGCCGGCCATGAATTTGACCTGGAGGCCTTTTTTGAGCACGCCGTCGATCACGCGGACGAGGATGACCACGCCCAGATACGGATCGTACCAGCTATCGATCAGCATGGCTTTGAGCGGTGCGGCGGCGTCGCCGGTGGGCGGGGGGATCTTTTTGACGACGGCTTCGAGCACGTCCTTGATGCCGATGCCCGATTTGGCGCTGGTCAGGACGGCTTCGCTGGCATCGAGGCCGATGACTTCCTCGATTTCGGCGCGGACTTTCTCGGGCTCGGCGGCGGGGAGGTCGATCTTGTTGATGACGGGGACGATCTCGTGGTCGTGCTCGATCGACTGGTAAACGTTGGCGAGGGTCTGCGCTTCGACCCCTTGTGCGGCGTCGACCACCAGCAGCGCGCCTTCGCAGGCGGCGAGGCTGCGGCTGACTTCATAGGCGAAGTCGACGTGGCCGGGGGTGTCCATCAGGTTGAGTTCGTAGGTCAGGCCATCGTCGGCGGTGTAGCTGAGGCGGACCGTCTGGGCCTTGATGGTGATCCCGCGTTCTTTCTCGATGTCCATGTTATCAAGGACTTGCTCGCTCATCTCGCGGTCAGTCAGCCCGCCGGTGAACTGGATCAGCCGGTCGGCCAAGGTCGACTTGCCATGGTCGATGTGAGCAATGATGCTAAAATTACGAATACGCGCGAGGTCAGTCATCCCGCGCCCTTAGCGACCGTTGCGCGCAGTGTCACGATGCGCGGCATAAACGGGACAACTTCACTTGGCGTTCAGGCTGGCTCTGGCTATAGGCTCCGGCATGCACAGCCGTTCCCCGTTCAAGCTCGCCCTTTCGACCGCCATGTTTGCGGTGCTCCTGACGACTGCCGCTTGCGGTGGCCGCGGCGGCGGGCCGAAGGATACGGCATTCGTCGCGCGCGATGTCGATACGCTTTATGCCGCCGCGAAGGACCGGCTCGACCGCGGCGATACGCTGGTTGCCGCCGCCCTGTTCGACGAGGTTGAGCGTCAGCATCCCTATTCCCCGTGGGCGCGCCGGGCGCAGCTGATGAGCGCGTTCTCGTACTACGTGGCGAAGGATTACAACAAGTCGGTCCAGGCGGCGCAGCGGTTCCTCTCGATTCACCCCGGCAACCGCGATGCGCCTTACGCTTATTACCTGATCGCGCTGTGCTATTACGAACAGATCAGCGATACCGACCGCGACCAGAAGATCACCATGCAGGCCCTGCAGGCGCTGACCGAGATTGTTCGCCGCTATCCCAACACCCAGTACGCATCCGATGCGCGGGTCAAGATTGACCTCGTCAACGATCACCTGGCGGGCAAAGAAATGCAGATCGGGCGCTTTTACGAGAAATCGGGCAAGTGGCTCGCCGCCTCGCTGCGCTTTCGCAATGTGATCGATACCTATCAGACGACCAGCCATACGCCGGAAGCGCTGTTCCGCATGGTTGAAAGCAACCTTGCGCTAGGCGTGCCGCAAGAGGCGCAGAAGTACGCGGCAGTGCTCGGGGCGAACTACCCGGGCAGCAAGTGGTACGAAAAGGCCTACAAGCTGGTGCAGAAGTACGCACCTGGCACGCAGGTAAAGTAAGCCGGCCCCTAGCTACGGGTTAGGCGATTTTTGTCTTGTGCTTGACGTCGGCTTGGCCGAACTTGGGCATGCTCAGCGCCGCACCTTGTTGCTGAATCAACTGCATCGGATATTGCCCTGGCGGCAGAGCCTGAAGCGGCATGCCGGCCTGGGCCATCACATATGGCGAAACGCGGTGCCGGGTACACAGGCCGCCAGCACCATCGTCGACTAGCTGGTGCTCGAACTCAAGGCCCTGCATCGATCCGGCCGAGCGCCGCGCGACTGCAACTGCCAACTGCCCTTCCCCGAAATCGACCACGAATTTGGTTCCCGTCGGAACATCGAGCAAACCTTCGACCATGCAGCCGGCGCGTGAGAGGTTGCGCATCATTGCTTCGTAGCGATGGTCTTCGTGGATCAAGCCAACCCGGCGCAGCACGGTGCGGCGTTCGGGGCGATATTTGCTCGGCCCATCGGGCTCGATCACCCAGTCCCCGCTGAGCAGCGCCTCGCAGACGTCATCGAAGCCGACTGCCTGAGCGTAAATGAAGCCCTGAATCTGGCTGACCCCCAGCTTGCGCATCGCGTCGAGCTCGTCGTGGGCTTCAATCCCCTCGGCGGTCGTGTCCATCCCCAGAGCCTGAGCCAGGCTGACGATCGAGCTGATAATCGCGGCGTTGCGATTACCCGGCTGGGTCACCCCGGTAATGAAAGTCTTGTCGATCTTGATCTTGTCGAATGGCGCATGCTGAAGATACGAAAGCGATGAATAGCCGGTGCCGAAATCGTCGAGCACCAGCCTGACGCCCAGCAATTTGAGTGCGTTGAACATGTCCTCGGTCGCTTCGCGATCGCCGAGGAAAATCGACTCGGTCAGTTCCAGCTCAAGCCGTTCGGGTGCAAGCTCGGCGTGCGCCAGCGCCTGAGCGACCACCGCAGCGAAGCCGGGATTGGAAAACTGCATGGCCGAGACGTTGACCGAGACGCGTACGCTACCGGGGATCGACGCAGCGTCGGCGCAAGCCTGTTTCATGACCCAATCGCCCAACGCTCCGATAAGATTGCACTCTTCGGCGATCGGGATGAACACGCTAGGCGATACCGCGCCAAGGTCAGGGTGTTCCCAGCGGGCCAGAGCTTCCAAGCTGACGACCTTGTTGGTCTTGGTGTCGACGATAGGCTGGTAAGCGACATGCATCTGGTCGCTGGACAGCGCGTCACGCAGGTCTTCTTCGATCTGGCGGCGACGCTCCGCTTCGCTGTGAAGGTCGCTCGAGTAGAACCGGAACTGGCCGCGACCGCCGCCCTTTGAGGCATAGAGCGCAAGGTCAGCCGAACGGACCAGCTCTTCGCTGGTGATCCCGTCATAAGGCGCGATTGCGATGCCGACTGAAGCACCGATCACGCAGCGGCTACCTTCGATCTGGTATGGTTGCGAAACCATGGTGATGATCGTGCGGGCGATTTCGCCAAGCCGCCCGCGATCGTCGATATCGGGCAACACGATCTGAAATTCATCACCGCCAAGGCGGCCGATCTCGCAGTTCTTGTCAGTCACAACGCGCTGCAGGCGCTGCGCGACCTGTTTGAGCAGTTCATCGCCAGCCGGATGCCCCAGCGTATCATTGACCTGCTTGAACCGGTCAAGATCGATCATCATGATCGCGCAGCAGCGTTTAGCTGATTGATAAGCCGTCAGCGTCGCATGAAGACGCTTGCCCATGCGGTGACGGTTGGCGAGCCCGGTGAGCGAATCATACTGGGCAAGGCGCGAGGCATCCTTCTGGCTCTGCCGCGTTGCAGTCACGTCCGATCCATTGCCGCGGTAGCCGATGAACGTTCCATCAGCGGCAAATTGCGGACGGCCCGAGATCGACCACCAGAGCTCGTTCTTTTCTACTGCGGCGCGAACAGACAGGTCGGCAAAGGTCTTGCGCGCGCTGAGGATCAGCGGCAACGGCCGTTCCAGCGCCTCGTCATCGTCGCGCTCAAGAATGAACAGCGATTGGACCGGGCGCCCGAGCAGCTCGGCTCGGCTGCAGCCCGCAGCATCAGCCACGGTTTGCGAAATGTAGGTCAACGCGCCGTCCTGGTTGGTTGACCAGAACCAGCCCAGACCCGAAGCCTCATAATCATGCAGCAGCAATACGGCCTGCTTCAGCTCTTCCCCGCTCAGCGCCGCTTCCTTGCGCGCTGAGTCGGCACTGCCGCTCCCGCCCAGCATGGTGCGGAAACGGCCAAACGCTGAAGGCGAACTGGCAGTCATAAGCGAAGCAAAACCCCTTTGAGAATTCGAACCAGGTTCATTGCAAAGCCATAGTCAGACATGGTTGAAAATTGGCTAACGCGCAGCTTTCCGGGCCCGCATCGTTACGCAGCCACGGCGCTGCGGCGCAATCCGCCACGGTGGGCCGGCGCTGAGCTTTGAGATAGCACCGCGATGCGACCGGCATCGAGCTCGAGTGGATCTGCGAACTCGACACCCATCCGGTCTTCCTGGCACCACCGCGCGGTGCCGGTCACTACCCCGCCTTCGGCCAATATGATCCGGAAGATTGTCCCCGGCGGCACATTCCACAGCCCTTCGATCATAGCGCCCGTGGCCGAAATGTTGCGGATCGTGCCGTGATATTGCTGGCCGCCGTGATCGAGCACGATCTTGCGCAGCATCGTATGGCGGGTCGAACGCGCCGCGCGCGGGCCCTTGGCAATTGCGTTCATGCCCGATGTCAGGCTCTCGCTGGCCGCAGCAAAATCGAGCGGCTTTGCGTAGATATAGCCCTGCACGTGGCTGCATCCGAGCATGCGGACCAGATCGAGTTCGTCGAGTGTCTCAACCCCCTCTGCCGTCGTTTCCATACCCAGGGCCTCGGCCAGGCTGACGATCGCGGCGATGATCGCTCCGTTCCGGCTGCCGTTGATCGTCGCGCCGCGAACAAACGACTGGTCGATCTTGATCTTGTCGAACGGCGCCTTCTTCAAATAACCGAGCGAGGAGTAGCCAGTGCCGAAATCATCAAGCGCGAGCCGCACTCCAACCCGCTTCAGTGCCGCGAACATGGCGTCGGTCCCCTCATCATCGTTGAGGAACACGCTTTCGGTAATCTCAAGTTCGAGCCGTGCCGGATTGACCTGCGCGGTGGCAAGTGCGTGGGTGATGATCGAAGGCAGTGCCGGATTGGCAAATTGTAGCGGGGAAACGTTGACCGCCACGCGGACGCTTTCCGGCCATTTGGCCAGGTCCTGGCAAGCCTGCCGCAACACCCATTCGCCAATCTGCGCGATCAGACCGGAATCCTCAGCGATCGGGATAAATTTGGCCGGAGACATGGGCCCGCGCGTAGGATGGTGCCAGCGCAGCAGAGCTTCAAACCCGGTAATCCGTTCGGTCGAGGTGTGAACGACTGGCTGGTAGTGCACTGCGAACCCGCCTGAAGTGATCGCATCGCGCAAGTCCTGCTCGAGCTGACGGCGCTCCTCGGCATCGCTGTGCAGATCTTCGGCGTAAAAGTGATAGCGCCCGCGCCCGCCGTCCTTTGCGGCATAAAGCGCAAG
Organism: Sphingomonadaceae bacterium; assembly: GCA_025359685.1. Lineage (GTDB taxonomy): Bacteria > Pseudomonadota > Alphaproteobacteria > Sphingomonadales > Sphingomonadaceae > Novosphingobium. The sequence continues at coordinate 46,706 of JANYEY010000080.1, forward strand.
GTCGGCGTTGCGGATGAGGGCTTCGGACGTAACTCCATCTTCGGGAGAGAACGCAATCCCCACCGAAGCGCCGATCATCACGCGGTGACCATCGATCGAATAAGGTTCCGACACGTCATGGATAACGCGCACGGCAAGTTGCGCCAGATCTTCACGCCGGTGGCGCCCGGGCAGCACGACCTGGAATTCGTCGCCGCCCAACCTTCCGACGCGGCCATGCTCGCCGATCGTCCGTTCCAGCCGGCTGGCAACTTGCGTCAGCAGATAATCACCAGCGGGATGTCCCATGGTATCGTTGACCTGCTTGAAGCGATCGAGGTCGAGCAGGAACACCGCGCAGGTGCGGTGTTCCATGTTCGGCGCGATCAAGATCTTCTCCAAGGTCTGTGCCATCTGCAGCCGATTGGCGAGACCGGTCAGCGAATCGTAATGCGCCAGCCGCGTGGCATTCTCGGCCGAGCGCCGGCGTTCGGTGAGATCATTGCCTGACCCGCGAAAGCCTAGGAAGTTGCCAAAGTTGTCATAGAGCGGACGGCCATTGACCGACCACCAGCGCTCTTCGCCCTTGGTCGCAGCGCGCAGGCCAAGTTCGCTGAATGCCGACCGGGCGGTCAGATGAAAGGCCAGCGTTCGCTCACTTTCCTGCCCTTGCGGATCTGGAATGAACAGTTCGGGCAATGGCCGGCCATAGAGCCGCGCTGCATCGCACCCGAGCAATGCCCCGATCGTGGCCGAAATGTAGACGAGATTTCCGCGGCGATCGGTCTCCCAGAACCAGCCTTGGCCGGTCTGTTCGAAATCGTTGAGTATCTCCTCGGCGCGCAATTGCGATCGGCGCCGTTCGCGCGCGGCTGCGGCGTTCTGAGCGTCGCTTTGCGCTTCGCGCCGCGCTGCATAGAGCCCGATTGCCCCGCCGATCGCCAGTGTGAAATAAGTCGCCGCGTTCCCCGTCTGGAGCGCGATTGCGCCCCACAGGCCCACCTGCGCTGCAGTAATGCTTGATACGCGGCGGTTGAGGATGATGATCGCCAAGGTACTCGCGATCACGATCAGTCCCAGTGTATCCTGCCAATTGGCATTGGCGACCAGCTTCCACCGCGTCATGGCCGTACCGAACAGCGCCATCGGCAGGCTGACCACGGTCAGGGCAAAGGCATAGCGACGCGCCGCAGTTTCTAGGCGATTTCGTTCGAATCGCACTGCCAGCGGTGTCAGCGCCGCCATTGCGACCGCACTCACCAACATGACGGCCGTGAGCGGGTCGGGCCAGGCTTTCGTGGCCAACCCGGTCAGCAGCGCGGCCGCGCCGATGACCGGCGCTAACAGGATCCAGCTTGGCTCGATCAGTTTGAGGCGAGGGTCTTGCTCGCTGCCGCCGCGCCGGTTCAGCGCCGAGATACTGGCGGCCTGGGCCTTGGGAGCCGAAACTTCGTTTGCGTTGGCCGCACGAGGTCGCGCGCTTGCGGGCAGCGCTTTTGGAAAGGGTTCGACCTGTCGTGCGGGTTGGGCCGCCATGGCATCGCCTGTGCCATCTAAACGATTGCAGAACCGTTAAGTTTACCATCGGAACGGACGGATTTCTGCGCCTGATTGCTGGCTTGTACTGGCCCGCTTGTAATGCCTGGGCGGGCGAGGCATGCTGGCGCCAGAGCAAAAGCAGAACGGGGAATGAGTGGATGGCCAAGGGTAATTCGCCGCTTGAACACGAAGCTGCGCAATCGACCACGGCGCTCGGTCCGCTCGTCGGTCTGGCGCGCGAAGATTTCGTTGGCGCGGTGGCACTGTTGCTTAGGGAAACCGCTACAGATCCGGCGCGGACCATGAGGCATATGCGCGGCTTGAGTGAGGATATGGTGCGGATCGTTACCGGCAAATCCGATCTTGCCCCCGACCCCAAGGACAAGCGGTTTAAGGATCCGGCGTGGCAGTACAACCCGTTCTTTCGCGCCGGTGCCCAGTATTACCTGGCAGTGCAGAAAGGGATGAAGAACTGGGTCGAAGACCTTGAGCTTGATGAGCTTGAGCGCGACCGGGCGAACTTCATCAGCCAGATCATCATCGACGGCCTCGCTCCCACCAACAGCCTGATCGGCAATCCCACCGCGCAGAAACGGTTGATCGACAGCGGCGGGCTGAGCCTGATCAAGGGCTTGAAGAACGCCTACAACGACATCGCGCATAATCACGGCATGGTCTCGATGGTCGACAAGCGCCCGTTCAAGCTGGGCGAGAATGTCGCGACGTCGAAGGGCGCGGTGGTCTATCGCGACACGATGTTCGAACTGATCCAGTACGCCCCGACTACCGAGCAGGTGTATGCGATCCCGCAGCTGACAATCCCGCCGCAAATCAACAAGATGTACATCAATGACCTGAGCCCCGAAAAGTCGGTGGTAAAGTTGCAGGTCGACAATGGCATCCAGTGCTTCGTCATCTCGTGGAAGAACCCGACCAATGAGGAAGGGATCTGGGGGATGGACGATTACATCGCCGCATGCCTCAAGGCGATCGACGTGGTTTGCGAGATAACGGGCGCGCCGACGGTCAATGTCTCGTCGGCCTGTTCGGGCGGGCAGACCGGTGCGATCCTGGCCAGCAAGATGGCCGCGGCCGGCGATCAGCGGCTCGGCGCACTGACCTATATGGTAACGGTGCTGCACCCCAAGCAGAACGACATCGAAGCGGGTTCGCTGATGACCGCAAACGGGCTCGAACTGGCCAAGCGGCGCGCGGCCAAGGCCGGGATCGTCAAGGGCAATGATCTGGCCCGCGGCTTCGCCTGGCTGCGCCCGAACGACCTCATCTGGAACTATGTGATCAACAATTACCTGATGGGCGACGATCCGCCCGCCTTCGACGTGCTGTTCTGGAACGCCGATGCTACCAATCTGTCGGGCACGCTGATGGGAGATTTCCTGACACTGTTCGAAACGCTGGCCTTTACCAAAAAGGGTGAGGTCGAAATGGCCGGGCACAAGATCGACTTGTCCAAGGTGACCAGCGACCTGTTCATCCTGGGCGGCACCACCGACCACATCACGCCGTGGCGCGCCTGCTACCGGTCGACCCAGCTGTTCGGATCGAAGGATGTGACCTTCGTGCTCAGCCAGGCGGGTCACATGCAGGCCATTCTCAACCCGCCGGGCAACCCCAAGGCCAAATATTATGTGTCGAAAAAGCCGGGTCATCCGCCCGCCGACGTTGACGATTGGCTGAAGGGGACCGAGGAAGTGGCCGGAAGCTGGTGGCCGATGTGGATGGACTGGGTGCAGCAGCGCGCCGGCAACAAGGTCGCTGGCCCGAAGGCGCTGGGCAGCAAGCAGCACCCGCCGCGTGAAGCGGCACCGGGCCTCTACGTGCTCGAACAGGCCTGAAGGGATTGAAACTGGTGAAGGACGATCTGACTGCCGAATTTTCCATGGAGGATGTCGGCGGACGTAAGCTGCGCGTCGCGCGCTGGCGCTGGGATCAACCCGGCGATCATCCGCCTATCCTGTTTTTCAACGGCATCGGCGCGAACATCGAAGCAGTCGCCCCCCTGGCCGAGGCCTTGACCGAGCGGCGCTTCATCATGTTCGACATGCCCGGCGTCGGCGGCTCGCCCGAACCCACGGTGCCCTACAACCCCTTTACCATGAGCTGGATCGCCAAGGAGCTGCTCAAGCGCTTCGACGCAGGCGTGGTCGATGTCATGGGCGTGTCGTGGGGCGGCGCGATGGCGCAGCACTTTACCCTGCAGCACGGCAGCCACGTGCGCCGGTTGATCCTCGCAGCGACGACCGCCGGGATGATCATGCTCCCGGGCAATCCCGCTGCCCTCTCCAAGATGGCCGACCCGCGGCGCTACATCGATGCCGCCTTCATGGAGAAGCATTTCAAGACGCTTTACGGCGGCCTCACCGGCGGCAAGGTCGAACATATCGGCCGCCTGACCCCGCCCACCCCGCGCGGCTATGTCTATCAGTTGCTGTGCATGATGGGCTGGACCAGTGTGCCGGCTCTACCCTTCCTCAAAAAGCCGGTGCTGATCATGATGGGCGAGGATGACAATATCATCCCGCTCGCCAATGGCCGCTTCCTCGAAACGTTGATCCCTGACAGCCGCCTCGAGGTGTTCGAGCAAGGCGGGCATCTGTTCATGCTCACGCACCGCGAGCAGACCTTGTCATCGATGCGCGGCTTTCTTGACGCGCCCGACCAGCCCAAACGGAAAGCGGCATAAGGCTATGCGCCACATCGCGATCATCGGCTCGGGCCCCGCAGGGTACTACACGGCCGAGGCCGCGCAGAAGCATTGGGGCGACGAAGTGCGGGTCGACGTGTTCGACATGCTGCCGGTTCCCTACGGCCTGATCCGCACTGGGGTGGCGCCCGATCATCAGTCGATCAAAGGCGTATCGAAGCGATACGAAGGCACTGCGCTGTCGGACAATGTCCGGTTCGTCGGCAATGTTCATATCGGTAGCGACGTTACCGTGCCCGAGCTGCAGGGGCTGTACGATGCCGTGGTGCTGGCCACCGGCGCGCCCAACGACCGCCCGCTCGATATCCCCGGCAGCGATCTTGCCAATGTATTCGGCAGCGCGGCTTTTGTCGGCTGGTACAACGGCCATCCGCAATTCGCCGGCCTCGCGCCTGACCTTTCGGGGCAAACGGCGGTGGTGATCGGGATGGGCAATGTCGCGCTCGATGTCGCGCGGATCCTGTCCAAGACCGAGGGCGAGTTCACCGGCAGCGATATCGTCGGCCACGCGCTCTATGCACTGATGGCTTCCAAAATTCGCCGGGTCGTGATCGTCGGTCGGCGCGGGCCGCACCAGATCATGATGACGCCCAAGGAACTGGGCGAGCTCGGCCACCTCGCCCGCGCTGCACCTCGGGTCAATCCGGCCGATCTGCCCGAACTTGGCGAAGACGCGCTGCTCGAACCGGGCTTGCGCAAATCGGTCACCCACATTCGCAGCTTCGCCGCGATCCCCGAAAGCCACTTCGCCGATGTGGAAGTCGAGATCGAGTTCGACTTCTTCGCCGCCCCGCACGCGCTCACCGGCACGCGTGAGGGTGGCGGCCAGGTCGAAGCGATCGAGCTCGAGCGCACCGCAGTCCAAGCCGGCCGCGCTGTCGGTACGGGGGAGTTTTACAGCGTCCCCGCCAGCCTGGTGGTGAGCTGCATCGGCTATCAGACCTCGCCGATCCCCGACGTTCCGTTTGACGAGCGCGCAGGCAAGTTCGCTAACGACGAAGGCCGTATCCTCCCCGGGCTCTATTGCGTCGGCTGGGCCCGGCGCGGGCCGTCGGGTACGATCGGCACCAACCGCCCCGATGGCTTCAGTGTCATCGAAAAGATCGCCGAGGATATTGGCGGTGGTGCCGGCAAGCGCGGCCGCGAAGGTTTCGATGAACTGGCGGACAAACGTGATCTCGACGTGGTCACCTTCCGCGACTGGAAAAAAATCGAAGCCCAGGAAGAAAGCCGCGCCCGCGCTGGTGCCCCGCGCGAGAAATTTGTCGACGTGGGCGAGATGATCCGGGCACGTAGGGACTAAGGTCGCGCATGGACCTCGACAGGCTCAGCCTGAGCGGGGTTTGGCTGCTGTTCGGTAGAATTTCGGGTCAAACACAACAACCACTCAGGCTGAGTCTGTCGAAGCCCACGTGCTGGACTGGCCCAGAACGCCTCCCCCTTGCTCTCCTCAGCCATTCATGATTTAATCGCCCGGTTAAGAGCCGATCCAGACTCGGCCTTACGGGAGACTGACATGGCGACCTACGACCTGATCATCCGCAACGGGACCATCGTGGATGGAACCGGCAACCCGCGCTTTTCGGGCGACATTGCGGTCAAGGACGGGCTGATCGCCGCAGTCGGTACGGTGCACGGCGACGCCACCAAGGAAATCGATGCCGCCGGCAAAGTCGTCACCCCCGGCTTCGTCGATGTTCACACTCATTATGACGGCCAGGCGACCTGGGACCAGGAAATGGCCCCGTCCAGCTGGCACGGCGTGACCTCCGTGGTCATGGGCAACTGCGGCGTTGGCTTCGCGCCCGCCGCGCCGGACCGGCACAAATGGCTGATCGAGCTGATGGAAGGCGTGGAGGACATTCCCGGCACCGCGCTTGCCGAGGGGATGAAGTGGAACTGGGAAACCTTCCCCGAATACCTCGATGCATTGGAAGAACTTCCGCGCACGGTCGACGTTGGCACGCATGTACCGCACGGCGCGGTGCGCGCCTATGTGCTGGGTGATCGCGAACGCCCCGGCGCGGTTCCGACCGAGGACGATATCGCCAAGATGTCGGCCATCGTCGAAGATGGCGTCCGCGCCGGTGCACTCGGCTTTTCGACCAGCCGCACCGTGCTGCACCGCTCGATCGACGGCGAAGTGGTGCCCGGCACCACGGCAACCAAGGAAGAGCTGATCGGGATCGGCCGGGCCATGGGCCGTGCCGGTCACGGGGTTTTCGAAATGGCCAGCGACATGCGCCGTGAATGGGACGAATTTGGCTGGATGGGCCAATTGAGCCGCGAGACCGGCCTGCCCTGCACCTTTGCCGCGTTGCAATCGATCGCCAAGGAATTGCCGCTCGAAGAGCAGATTGCCGCGATGCGCGCTGAAAATGACAACGGCGCTAACATTGTCGCGCAGATCGCGCTGCGTGGGAATGGCATCGTCATGGCTTGGCAAGGCACGGTCCACCCGTTCCGGCTGCGGCCGAGCTGGCAGGCCATCATGGAACTTCCATGGGCTGAGCAGAAGGCCAAGCTGTTCGATCCCGCATTCAAGGCGCAGCTGCTGGCTGAGCCGAGCGACTATTCCGAGGTCAACCAGGACATCATCGGACTGATCATGGTGGTCTGCGGCGGTTGGGCGATGCAGTACCAGATGGACGACGATTTCGACTACGAACCGCAAGCCGAAGCCAGCATCGCCGCGCGCGCTGAGGCCGCCGGCAAGTCGGCTGACGAATACGCCTATGACCTGTTGTGTGAAGGCGACGGCACCGGGTTCATCTACCTGCCGATCCTCAACTACGCCGACGGCAACCTCGATTTCCTCGAAGCGCTGCAAAACAGCGACGACTGCGTGAATTCGCTGTCTGACGGCGGCGCGCACTGCGGGACAATCTGCGACGCGGCGAGCCCGACTTTCATGCTCCAGCACTGGGTGCGTGACCGCAAGCGCGGCGGCAAGATCACGCTGGAGAATGCGGTCAAGCGGCAGTGCCATGATACCGCGCGGCTTTACGGCCTCGATGATCGCGGGATTATCGCGCCGGGTTACCTCGCCGACCTCAACGTGATTGACATGGATGCGGTGAAGCTGGGCAAGCCGTGGCTCGCGTTCGATCTTCCGGCGGGCGGCAAGCGCCTGCTGCAAAAGGCCGACGGTTATGTCTGCACGATCAAGACCGGCGTCGTTACGTTCAAGGACGGTGCCTGGACCGGCGAAACCCCCGGCGGCCTGATCCGCGGACCGCAACGCGCGGCGATGCTGGAAGCGGCTGAGTAGTCAAGAACCCGCCCTAAATACCGCCCATGCTGAGCTTGTCGAAGCACTGTCCTTCTTCTCGACGCTCGAAGAAAGGGACAGCCCTTCGACAAGCTCAGGGTGAGCGGGTTTGGGTTGAACCAGAGGAAATCCAATGACCATCGCTGCCGTCCGCACGGGTTCGCCCGCCAGCCTCGACAACCTGCTCCCCACGACCATCGAAGATCCCGGCCAGCCCGGCCCTGGCCAGATTCGCGTACGGCTCGCGGCCTCGTCGCTCAATTACCACGATTTCGCGGTGGTGACGGGAATGATCCCCGCGGCCGCTGGGCGCATTCCAATGTCCGACGGTGCGGGTACGATTGAGGCAGTCGGCGACGGCGTGAGCCAGTTCAAGGTCGGCGACCTGGTCGTTTCCACATTCTTCCCCGAATGGCTTGATGGCACTCCGCCCGCCACCGCATTCCGCGGCGTTCCGGGCGACGGGATCGATGGCTATGCGCGCGAAGCGGTGGTCACGCCCGAACACTGGTTCACCCGCGTTCCCGTTGGCTACAACGCCGCCGAAGCCGCGACGCTGACTTGCGCCGGGCTAACCGCATGGCGCGCGCTGTTTGTCGATGACGCGATCCGCCCCGGCTCGACCGTGTTGGTCCAGGGCAGCGGCGGGGTTTCGATCTTCGCGCTGCAATTCGCCAAGGCGGCGGGCGCGACGGTGATCGCGACCAGTTCGTCGGATGACAAGCTGGCGAAACTGCAGGCCCTCGGCGCAGACTACCTGATCAACTACAAGGAAACGCCTGCCTGGGCGATGAAGGCGCTTGAGCTGACCGGCGGCAACGGGGTCGATTGCGTGGTTGAAATCGGCGGTGCGGGAACGCTCGACCAATCAATGATGGCAACCCGCGTCGGCGGCCATGTCGCGCTGATCGGGGTTCTGGCAGGTTTTGCCGGACCGGTGCAGACCGCGCTGCTGATGGCCAAGAACCTGCGCGTTCAGGGCCTGACCGTGGGCAGCCGTGCGCAGCAGCTCGCGATGATTGCGGGGATCGAGGCGGGCGGCATCAAGCCGGTGATCAGCGATCACTTTCCGCTGGCGAACCTCGCCGACGCTTTCCGCCATCAGGCCGCGAACAAGCACTTCGGCAAGATCGCAGTGGATATCTAGGCGGTCAGGCGCAGCGGTCCGGCGGCGGCGATGCGATCGAAGGTTTTGCGGTAAATCCACAAGACTTTAGCATCGTCTGCCGCGCCGAACCGCAGCTCTACCCCGCGGAACAAGAACCGCCGCCGCTCGCTTGCGGTGATGTCGCTCCATGGGACGAAGAACGGCTTCTGGAACAGCGCCAAGATAAATAGCACCGATACCCGCAGGCCCGAGCGGCAGACATCGAAGGTCAGGCAATTGCCGAAATTGACCCCTGTGCCCAGAAATCTGCCCATGTTGCCTGATCGAAAGCGCAGCCGATCTAGAGACTGGTCAAGCCGATCGGGATAGAGCTTCTGCAGCGTTCGCCAGCCTGAGAAAACGGCGGTTGTCCACATCGCAAAACACCACACCCCGACGAAGAAGAACGGGAACAGGCCGAGGATGACGTTCTCGTTCATCGCCGCCACATCAGGGTCTGATCACAATGCCGACCGCCGGATCGGCAGTTCCCGCCAAGGTGTCAGCAAAAGCGCCGCGTGCTGATTCAAGCCCGCTGCGTTCATCGACCGTCACTGCGCCGCCAGCTTCGCCGATGAATTTGCCCCAGCTCGCCGCGATAGCTTCGCCGAAGGCCTTGGGACCAAGCTCCTTGATCGCCGCGACGGCATGGTCGGGGGCGAAGAACAGCACCGGTTGCGGTCCCGGGAGCGACCCGTTGTCTTGGCCGAACCCGGCGCCGACGTGCGTCGCGCCAACGGTGCACGAATATTTGAGGTTATCGCCTAGCGCGGCGTGGACAGCGTGGATCAGCCCGGCGTTACCGGCAAAATCGACCAGCACCGACGGCGCCTGCGGCAAAGAGCCAGCATCATGGTAAGCCAGCACTTCATCGTAGAACCCTCCGCGCCGGACGAAATCGACGTTCCCGGCCGAAGTCAGCCCGATCCGCTTGATCTGCGGCGAACAATCGCGCGCCACGCTGGCCGTGGCCATCGCAGTCTTGGACGAAGCGCTGGTGCAGATCAGCGTCTCTGCCCCGAACCAGCCCTGCCCGCGCATCATGCTCTCGATCAGGAACCCCGTTTTGAACAGCGGGCCGAAGATCATCCGCTCAGCCTCACGCGCAGGATCGTGTTCAGGATCGGCGGCGAGGCGGCTGTACTGGTTGTAGATCGGGCTCATCGGCAGGCGATGCGCCGCGGCATCGATGAACCCGCCGGGCGAAACCTGGCCAGGCAGCACGTCGAGGTGCTCGGCCATCGGCAGGTAGCCATAGACCCGCTCGCCCAACGCAATATCCGGGTGGCGTGAGGCTTCGACCACGGCGTGCCCCCACATCGGCACCACCCCCCATTCGCCTTCGCCGGGGAAGAAATTCCAGTAGCCAAAGTCGTCGCCGACCACAGCATAGGTGACGTTGTTGGCGGTTACCGAGAAGCTCTCGATTTTGAGCCGCACTTCGCCGTCGCCGAGCGGCGGCAGCGCCGCATCGACAATCCGTGACGTCGCCAGGTCGCCGCGAACGATTTGGGCCGTCCGGCTCACACCCGCATCGGCATCAGGACGTAAAGCGCCGGGCTCTTCTCATCCTGGCGGATCAGCGTTGGCGCCCCGGCGTCGGCGAGGTGCAGTTCCACCGTATCGCCGTCGATCTGGCCGAGGATGTCCTTGAGGTAATTGGCGTTGAAGCCGATCTCGAACCCGGCCGATTTGTAATCGGCAGGCACTTCTTCGGCCGCGGTGCCGTTGTCGGGCGAGGTGACCGAGAGGGTCACCTTGTCAGTTTCCAGCGCCATCTTGACCGCGCGGGTCTTTTCGGTGGCGATCGTGGCGACGCGGTCCACGCCTTCCCAGAAGCTCTTTGGATCGAGCTTGAGCAGCTTGTCGTTCCCGGTCGGGATCACCCGGCTGTAATCGGGGAAGGTCCCGTCGATCAGCTTGCTGGTCAGCACCACGCCGTTTTGACCGCCCAGCGTGAAGCGTACCTTGCTGGCCGAAAGGTCAATCAGGACATTGGAATCCTGCGCTTCATCGAGCAGCTTGCGCAGCTCGGCCACGCATTTGCGAGGGACGATCACGTCAGGCATGCCATCGGCGCCGTCGGGCTTGCCGATGGTGAACCGCGCGAGGCGGTGGCCATCGGTTGCCGCAGCGCGCAATTCGTCGTCGGTTACGTGCAGGAAAATGCCGTTGAGGTAGTAGCGGGTTTCCTCCGTGCTGATCGCGAAGCGGGTGCGGTCAATCATCTGCGCCAGCAAGGCTGCGGGCAGTTCGAAGCTGGTCGGCAGATCGCCTTCAACGATCATCGGGAAATCGTCGCGCGGCAGGGTCGGCAGGCTGAAGCGGCTGCGCCCGGCCTTCACCGCCATGCGGTTGTCCGCCGTTTCAAGGCTTACCTGGCTGCCATCGGGAAGCTTGCGAGCGATGTCGAACAGCAGGTGAGCCGAAACGGTGATCGCGCCCGGCACTTCGACCGAAACCGCGCCAAGGCTTTCCACCACCTGCAAATCAAGGTCGGTCGCCATCACCTTGACCGTGCCGTCAGCCGCAGCTTCGATCAGCACGTTCGAGAGGATCGGGATGGTGTTACGACGTTCAACAACGGACTGGACGTGCGACAAGCACTTCAGCAGCGTCGCGCGTTCGATGGTGGCCTTCATGGTCGGTCTAGTCCCCTAGTCGCCAACGCAGGTAACCGGAATCGGCTCCTTGCGGTCAATTTGCGGACTACCTTCTCTAGCGCCGGGGGAGATTGCGGCAAGGCCAGC
>JANYEY010000097.1 GCA_025359685.1 Sphingomonadaceae bacterium
CCCCGCCTCGGCGACCACTGCGGCCAGTTCGGCGCGGCGGAAGCTGAGCAATGGGCGGAGCAGCGGAAGTGAGGTTTCCGGCACCAGTCCGCGCGCGCGCACCCCGGCCAGTCCTGCAACTCCGCTGCCCCGATTGAGCCGCAGCAGCAAAGTTTCGGCCTGATCATCGGCATGGTGTGCGGTGGCGAGTCCGCCGAGCCCTTGAGCGCTGACCCATTCTGCCAGCGCGGCATAACGCGCCCCGCGGGCCTGCGCCTGCACATTGCCAGCCGCAAGCACGACCGGCAGCACGGTGTGCGAAATCCCAAGGTTCGCGCATAACTCGCCAACCATTGCCGCTTCGGCCGCATTCTCGGGCCGCAAACCATGGTCGACGGTAGCTGCAGCAATCCGTCCCGGGAGGGCGCGGTGCGCCAGTAGCAACATGGCCAGACTGTCGGGCCCGCCCGATACGGCCAGTCCCAATTTCGCCTCGGCATTCAGTGCGGCAGGCCACAACGAGCCAAGCGCTTCCGCAAAGCGGTCATTCAGGGCATCGCCCGAACTGGCTACTTGCACTTCAGCCCAGAGCTGGTGGAGTCATACTGACCCTTGAGCCGCCCCGCAGCCTCGGCCGGGAAGGTCGAGCCGAACTGCTTCAGCGCCACGCAGCCGCGGGAGGTGTCACCCAGCTGCCGCATCGATTCGGCCAGCATCAGCAGACTGTCGGGCGCGCGATCGCCCTTGGGTTCGGTCTTGTAGTTCTGCAGGAACCAGCCGGCGGCCTCATGGGGATTGCCATCGTCGAGGTAATCGCGGCCGAGCAGGTTGCGGGCATAGCTGGTCCGCGCATGCTTGGGATACTTCTGCAGGAACATCTTCAGCTGCTGTTCGCTCTCGGGGAAGAATTTGGCCTCCCACAGGCGGAAGCCGTACGAATATTCATCGTCGCCGGCGTCCCTAGTGCTCGGCTTGACCACCGCCTTGACTGCTGCGACCCGCTTGGCGGCGGCATCCGCAGTCGGCTTTGCGGCAGGCTTGGGTGCTGGCTTGGCTGCACTGGTCGCCGGAACTGGCTTGGGCGTAGCCCCCATCGCCGCGAGGTTGGCATCGGTACTGCTGCTTGCAGGCGCGTCGGTCACAGTCTGGACTTTGTGTGCACCTTCGATCGCAGCGAGCCGCGCGTCCATCTTCTCGATCCGGTTGTGGTCTTCCTCGACCTGCGCGGTGAGCCGCGCGACCTGGCCTTCGAGTGCGTCCATCCGCACCAGCATGTCCGAGCTCGGCGCGCTCGCCGGGCTGCCCGGCTGGACCGTGCTGGCGGTGCCGGATTGCAGCTGCGGGAAGAATTTGCCGTCGCCGCCCGGGAACACCACACGCTGGATAGCGGCGACTTCGCTCTCAACCTTGCGCAGGCGAATCTCGGTATCGCTGCTGGTTGTCTGCGCCATGAGCGGCGAGACCGCCGGTACAACCAGCGCAATAAGCGCGACCGCCTGAAGCGACCGCCGTTTCCACGGGAGCAAATTCATCGTTGAAGTACCCATCCAGTAAGTCCGCCCGCAGCCTGCCCGGTTCAATCGGAACCAGTCATTAACCACGGGACCATGTTAACGCGCGCGCGGCGCTGCTGTCGAGCGAGGCGGCAAGTCTATCCGCAACCTAAGTGGCGCTCGGCTTCGGTGCCGGGCTGGCTGGAGCCGCTGGCGGCGGACTGGCCGATGGCAAGCCGGACGGCGCGGGCGATGCTTCAACCCGCACCGTGGGGATGCGCTGTTCACGCGGGCGCGCAACCTGCCGTCGCGGCTCGGCGGCAGGAGCGGGGACAGGCGGCGCGCTGCTCGTTGCTGCCGGGGCAGCGCCGCGGTTCAGTAGGGCAGCCGCGCTGACCGGCACATCCTTCATCGTCTTCTGCAGATTGGACAGCTTGGCGACCGGCTGACCGCCGATGGTGATGCCGAGCTGGTCGGGCCGCGCGGTCCACAGCAGCACTTCGCTCTTGTCGGCCGGCACGGTGTAGCTTTCGTTCTGCGCCAGCTCCTTTTGCAGGAGCTGGTTTCCGGCCGCGTCGTAGAACTTGACCCAGACCCCCGGTTGCAACGCGGTGAACACCACCGGACCGGCCGGCGACGGCGCGAGTGCCTGCGCAGGCGCAGCGGCGGACGGTGCGCTCGGCTGGTCGGCGGGGAGGATCGACGGCAGCGAGCCTGAAGGTGAGAACAGGCTGGGCAGGAACACGATGCCCAGGATTACCGCGATCGCCACCCCGGCAAGCGCCAGCCAGGTCAGCCGCCCGCTTGGCACCCGGGCCGGATCACCGGGCTCGAACGTCGCCGCCGGGCGCTGCTGGTTATCACCCTGAAGCGCGTTGAGCTCGGCCCGGGTCGAGGCAGCAACCTCGACCTCGTCAAGCCCGACCGCGCGGGCCAGGGTCCGCGAGAACCCCACGGCGTAAGTCCGCCCGGGCAAGGCCGCGAAATCACCAGCTTCGATCGCCTCAATCTGGCGGGTCGATATACGGGTTTGTGCGGCCAGCGCAGCGATCCCCATGCCCGCCTGCTCGCGGGCCCGTCGCAAGCGCGAGCCAACCGTTTCGAGAGGCAATTGCGCCTCTACCGCTAAATCATCTGACATGCCGACCCCGAGAATATGCGTGTTTTGTTTTCGGAAGACAGACAGCGCGATTTCAGCATTTGAGTCAACGCAAAATCAAGCCGGTCCGGCCACAGGACGGCAGGGTGGGCTAGAATTGTGACCGGGCGGTGACCCAGCCGCCGCGGCGCGAATTCAATCGATTTCAATTCCGCGCGCTTCGGCCCATCCGGTCAGGGCCTCGCGCAGGCTGGGCGGCGGCACCGACAGCCAGCCGGTCATCGCCTCGCCGATCTCGGCGAGATCAACCTTGCGCACCAATTCCTTGATCGGGCCGACCGAGGCGGGGGTGATCGACAAGCGGCGGATGCCGATGCCCATCAAAGCCAGCGCTTCGAGCCGGCGCCCACCCATCTCGCCGCACACGGTCACATCGACACTGTGCCCGACCAGGTTGGTCTGGACCCGGCGCAGGAAGCGCATGATCGAGATCGACAGCCAGTCATAGCGTTCGGCCAGCTTGGGGTTCGAACGATCAGCCGCGAACAGGAACTGGGTCAGATCGTTGGTTCCGATCGACAGGAACGACAGCCTTGGCGCGATCATATCCAGCGTTTCGGCGAGCGCGGGAACTTCGAGCATTGCACCGTAACGGATCGCCTCAGGCAGCGGCTTCTTGAGGTTCTTGAGATATTTGCGCTGGCTTTCGAAAACCTCGCACGCGGCATCGAATTCCCACGGTTCGGACACCATCGGGAACATTACGTTGAGCGTGCGGCCTGCCGCGGCTTCAAGCAGCGCGCGCGCCTGGACCTTGAGCAGCCCCTCGCGCTCAAGCGCAACGCGCAGCGCGCGCCAGCCCATCGCCGGGTTCTCCTCGTGCTCGCCGTTGTTGTGGCGCAGGTACGGCAGCACCTTGTCACCGCCGATATCGACTGTGCGGAACACCACCGGCTTGTCCCCGGCAATATCGAGCACATCGCGGTAAAGCCGGGTCTGGCGTTCGCGCGCAGGCAGGGTGGCCGAGACGAGGAACTGGAACTCGGTGCGGAACAGCCCGATCCCGTCGGCCCCGGTCTGGGCGAGCGCGGGCATATCGTCGCGCAGCCCGGCGTTCATCATGACCGTGATCCGGGTGCCATCCTTGGTGAACGGTTCGACATCGCGCAGTTTGGCATAGCTGGCCTGGCGTTCCTTGCTTTTGGCAAAACGAGCCTCGAACGCCTCGATCATCGGCGGCGCGGCGCGGACCGTGGCATTGCCCTGATCGGCATCGAGCAGCAGCGCATCACCATCGCGCACCGCACCGCGCAGGCCGCGTACCCTGCCGAGCACCGGAATGCCCATCGCGCGGGCAACGATCACCACGTGCGCGGTGAGCGAACCTTCCTCGAGGATCACCCCCTTGAGGCGCCGCTTGTCATATTCGAGCAGCTCGGCCGGGCCCAGATTGCGCGCGATCAGGATCGTGTCCGAACGCAGCCCTTGGCTGGCGGCGGTGCCCATCTGCCCGGAAACGATCCGCAGCAAGCGGTTCGCCAGGTCTTCCAGATCGTGCATCCGGTCCGCGAGCAAGGGATCGTCGATCTGGCGCATCCGCATCCGGGTGCGCTGCTGAACCCGTTCGATGGCGGCTTCGGCGGTCAATCCGGTCTCGATCGCCTCGATGATCCGGCGGCTCCAGCCTTCGTCGTAAGCGAACATCTTGTAGGTTTCGAGCACCTCTTCATGCTCGCCGCCGACGCCGAATTCGGCCTGGCTGGCCATCCGTTCGATCTGCTCGCGCATTTTGTCGAACGCGAGATAGACCCTGCTCAGCTCGGCCTCAGGGTTGTCGGCCATCACGTGTTCGATCGTGATCCGCGGCTGGTGGTAGACCGCATTGCCCGAAGCCAGCCCCTTGACCAGCGCGAGCCCGGTCAGCCGGAGCGGGCCGGTGTGTTGCGGGCCGAGCAGCGCGGCGTCTTCTTCATCAACCAGATCGGCATTGGCGATGAGTTCGCTGAGCACCATGGCGACGGTCTGCAGCGCTTCGATCTCGACCTCTTCATAGCGGCGCGGATCGGCATGCTGGACGCAGAGCACACCCACCGCGCGCTCACGCCGGACGATTGGCACCCCGGCGAACGAGTGGTATTTGTCTTCGCCGGTTTCGGGGCGGTAGGAAAAGTCCGGGTGCGCGGTCGCCTCGGCCAGATTGAGCATCTCGCTACTCTCGGCGATCGTGCCAACCAGCCCTTCGCCGATATCCATCCGCGTGACGTGGACGGCTTCCTGCGCGAGGCCTTTGGTCGCGAACAGTTCGAGCATGCCTTCGCGCAGCAGGTAGATCGAGCAGACTTCGCTATCGAGGCCCTGACCGATAACATCGACCACGGTGTTGAGCTTGGACTGCGCATTGCTGCGCGAGGCCATCACGTCATGAAGGCTGGTCAGGATCTGCCGGGCTGCCGATACGGCGCTGGGAGCGGTCATGCACCTTGCCTATCGCAAAGCGCGGCCCAAGGGAACGGCGCGAACCGTGCGGATCGTCATTATTTCGCTAAAGGCAGCGGCCCCGCCAGCGCGGCGGGGCCCGCCAGGCCGGCGCTTAGTGGTGCGCCAGTTCTTCCTTGATGCGTAGCTTCCGTTTCTTGAGGAGCTGGATGGTCGAAAGATCAGGCACCGGGCGGCTCAATTCATCGGCAAGCTGGCGTTCGAGCCCGGCGTGCTTGAGCTGCAATGCGCTGACATGCGGTTGTTCCATACAGGAGTCTCCTTATCGTTCGCCCCCAGGTCGTTTGCCTAACAGGCTGCGCGGATCTCCACCGGTTCCGACTCGGAGTGCCGACGGGTCACTGCAATTGTCATGGAAGCATATTAAGCTTAACTTGCGAAGGGCATCCGTACCGCTATGCGGTGGGGCGATTCCAAGCCGCGATGAGCGGGTAATCATTCGAAAACACCGGGGTGAGGCGCGCGTGAACGAAGAGGAAATGAAAAAGCGCCTCGACGTGCTGCGGACCGAGCACCGCGATCTCGACGCGGCAATCGACGCATTGAGCGGCGCCGGGTCGACCGACCAGCTCCAGATCGCCCGCCTGAAAAAGCGCAAGCTGCGCCTGAAGGACCAGATCTCAATGATCGAGGACTATCTGATTCCCGATATCATCGCCTAGCTTTGCTGCCCGCCACCAAGGCCGCGGGGCAACGCATCTCCGCACGGCTCACCGTAAAAATACGTCCCCTCAAGGGACAGTCCCAAATTGGTGTGTGAAACTTCGCATCCACCCGTTGGCAGGTGCGCCCTGCTCGGCCAATCGGGATCAATGGGAAAACCCGCCAGCATCAATCCGAGGATCATCGAAGGGCTTTATTGCGAGGCCCTGGTGCTGTCGGACGACGTGCGCGACGCGTTTGCGCTGTCGGGACGGATCGATGCAGCCGCGGCCAATGCCGCACTATACGGCGCCGAGGAAGACGAAGCGCGGATCGCGCTGTCGTGCGAGGCGCTGCGCACCACCACCCGGATGATGCACGCGGTCGCCTGGCTGCTTAACCACCGCGCGTATTTTTCGGGCGAGCTCAGCGAATTCCAGCTGCGCCGCTATGGCAAGCTCGCCGATTTCCCCGAAAGCGAGCTCGCGCGGCTGGCCCTGCTCGACCCTCCGACCCGCGCGCTGGTCACCGCAACCGAGCGGTTCCACGCGCGGCTCAAACGGATCGACAACGGCTGGCGCGAACGTTCGGCCGACGAACCGAGCGCGATCGCCGCACTGCGCGAACGGCTGGGGCAACAGCTGCGCGGCTGATTGCGGCTCGACAGGCTGGCCGCCGCTCCCCATATCGGCGCTGATGGACGCCCCGCCCCAGCCTTGGCCAACCGGTCTTTCCGAACAGTGCGAACCGCTGGTGCGCCGCGTGCTCGCGCCCAATGCCTCGCCTTACACTTATACCGGCACGCAAACTTACGTGATCGGCGCGGGCGATGAGCTCGCGGTGATCGATCCCGGCCCAGCGGGAACCGGCGCGGAAGGCCACGCCGATACGCGCGGCGAGGGGCACGTTGCGGCGATCATTGCTGCGATCGGCGATGCCCGGCTGACCGCAATAATGTGCACTCACACCCACCGCGACCATTCCCCCGCCGCCGCCGAACTCAAACGCCTGACCGGGGCGCAGATCATCGGCTGCGCGCCCCTGGTGCTCGAAGACGATGGCCCGCGCGCCGATGCCGCGTTCGATCCCGACTATGCGCCCGACCGGGTGCTGACCGACGGCGAGCAGCTCAGCGGCCCCGATTGGACGATCACCGCGGTCGCCACCCCCGGGCACACCAGCAATCACTTGTGCTACGCGCTGGAGGAAAGCGGCGCGCTGTTTACCGGCGATCATGTGATGGCCTGGTCGACCAGCGTGGTCTCCCCGCCCGACGGCGATATGGCGGCCTATATGGCGAGCCTGCAGAAGCTGTATGACCGCGACGACAAGGTGCTCTACCCCGCGCACGGCCCGACGATTACCAAGCCCAAGCAATTGGTGCGCGGCATGCTCGGCCACCGGCGCCAGCGCGAAGCGCAGATCTTGCGGCTGCTGGGCGCGGCACCGCAGGATATTCCGGCGATGGTCAAGGCGATGTACAAAGGGCTCGACCCACGCTTGAACGGGGCAGCGGGGCGTTCAGTGCTCGCTCACCTGATCGACCTTAGACACAAGGCCCGCGTGACCAACGATGGCGACACATGGCATCTGACCTGACCCAGCCGGCCCGGCAGCGCCCGCTGTTTACGCTCCCTGCGGTGATGGCGCTGGGCTTGCTGGCGCTGGGCGGGTGGTACGCGATCCGCACCCTGCGGCCGGATCACGGCGACCCGGTCGCCGCGAGCCTGCTCGCGTTCGAAAAACAGAACCGGCTGACGGTGTTTTCCGCGCAGCTCGCGCTGGTCAGCGCGTCGCAAGACGAACGCGCGTTCGGCCTGCTCAAAAGCAAGCAGGTCGCGGTGATCCCCGCCCGGGTTGATTACACGATCGACCTGTCGCTGGTCGACAAGAACCGGTTCAAATGGGATGTTTCGCGCGGCCGGCTCGACGTTACCCTGCCGCCGCTCCAGGTGTCGCGCCCCAACCTTGACGAGGCGCATGCCCAGTACTTGCGCGAAGGGGTATGGATCACCGGCGACGCGCAGGCCAAGCTGACCCGCGACAACACGCTGGTCGCCGAGCAGCAGGCCGCGAGCCAGGCCCAGAACCCCGCGCTGCTAACACTGGCGCGCAATTCGGCCAAGGACGCGATCCGCCAGAACCTGGCGATCCCGCTGCAGGTTTCGGGTTTTGGCGATGTCGACGTGACTGTGCACTTCGACGGCGAGCCGGCGCAGGATGCGGGGACTTGAACTGACCCGCCAGCGGGTGCATTATCCGCGCGGCACACAGGGTCGCACCTGGAACCTGAGGGGGATTTCATGGCGACGCTTGCTTCCGATATTCGGCCCGAACCTATCGCAGACCGTCCGCCAGTGGGCATGGCCTATGCCATGGCTGCCACGATCGTCGCGGCTTTCGCGATGCAGAACCTGGCGGGCCGATCGACCTTCTATTCGCCGCTGGTGGTCCACGCGCATGCGCTGACTTTCATGGGCTGGGTGGCGATCTTCGTGACCCAGGCCACGCTGGGCGCGCGCGGGATGGTCGAACAGCACCGCAAGCTTGGCCGCCTCGCCATCGCGTGGCTGGGGCTGATGATCGTGATGGCCTTCGTGGTGACCGTTCGCATGGTCCGCGCGGGCAACGTGCCGTTCTTCTTCCGCCCGCAGCACTTCCTGGTGTTCGATCCGCTCAACGTGCTGGTCTTCACCGGCTTTGTGCTGTTTGCGGTATCCAAGCGCCAGCAGCGCGATTGGCACGTCCGGCTCCAGCTTGGCGCCATGGCGCTGCTGATGGGCC
This sequence comes from Sphingomonadaceae bacterium, assembly GCA_025359685.1. Lineage (GTDB taxonomy): Bacteria > Pseudomonadota > Alphaproteobacteria > Sphingomonadales > Sphingomonadaceae > Novosphingobium. Next base: position 8,494 of record JANYEY010000097.1, read on the forward strand.
CGGCGTTCGGGCGGCTGCTGCCAATGCCGCTGCTCGCCCCGCATGCCTACGAGGCATCTGCGGCCGCATGTGTGACCTTTCCTTTGATCGGGATGGGGATCGATCTGAAGCGCAGCGGGCGCGTGCATCCGGCCTGGCTGGTTACTTTGGGCGTGCTCGCCTTGATGGTCGTGATCGGCGAAGTGATCACCTATTCGCCGCTGGGTGACAGCCTTTACCAGATGGCAACCGCAGGCTCGCCTGGTGCCTCGGTGCCCAGTCTCGAATTCCCCGCGCCGCCGAGCGGAGGGTTGATCACCGGCCGCTGAGCGCCCATTGAGGGGGTATGAGCGAACACACCCCCAACCTCTCCGGCCTCGACTTGCGCGCCGAAATCGACCGGCTGCGCAAAGACCGCAACGCGATCATCCTGGCGCACTATTACCAGCGCCCGGAAATTCAGGACCTCGCCGACTATATCGGTGACAGTCTCGAACTGTCGAAGAAGGCCGCCGCCACCGACGCCGAAGTGATCGCCTTCTGCGGGGTCAAATTCATGGCCGAGACCGCCAAAATCCTCGCGCCTGAAAAGATCGTGGCGCTGCCCGACCTCAACGCCGGGTGCAGCCTGGAAGATAGCTGCCCGCCCGAAAAGTTCGCGCAGTTCCGCAAAGCCAACCCCGATCACATCGCGCTGACCTACATCAATTGTTCGACCGAGGTGAAGGCGCTCAGCGACATCATCGTCACCTCATCGAGCGCCGAGACGATCCTGTCGCAAATCCCCAAGGACCAGAAGATCATCTTCGGCCCCGACCGGCATCTGGGCGGGTATCTCAGCCGTAAGTTCGACCGCGAAATGCTGCTATGGCCCGGCGTGTGCATTGTCCACGAGGCGTTCAGCGAAACCGAGCTGCTCAAGCTCAAAGCCCAGCACCCCGGCGCGCCGGTCGCCGCGCATCCCGAGTGCCCCCCGCACATCGCCGACCATGCCGACTATATCGGCTCTACCTCCGGCATCCTGCAGTTCGCGAAGACCTTCACCGGCGACACCCTGATCGTCGCGACCGAGCCGCATATCATCCACCAGATGGAACTCGCGGTGCCCGGCAAGACCTTCATCGGCGCCCCCGGCGCCGACGGCCAATGCGCCTGCAACATCTGCCCCTACATGGCGCTCAACACGCTCGAGAAACTGTACCTCGCGCTGCGCGATCTGACGCCGCGGATCGAGATCGAGGAAGGGCTGCGGTTGCAGGCGAAGAAGAGCCTGGACCGGATGCTGGAGATGGCTGGGGGGACTGTTGGTAAGGGTGATCTGGGGGCGCGCTAGCCCCTACCGCACCGGCAGCCCGAACATCAGCTCGCGCACGAACTTCACCGGCGGCGAGCCATAGCTCAGCACCGTGTCGTTGTACCGCCGCAGCGAATAGCTCTCGCCCCAACGCTGCTTGGCTTCCTCGCGCAAGGCCATGTGTTCGCTGAAGCCGGTGAAATAGCTCAGCAACTGCACTGATGACAGGCTCGCCCTCACCCATTTCCCAGCCGCTTCGCGCTCGGCCTGGAAGGCGCCGTGCTGCATCAGGTCCATCGCCTGATCGCGGGTCATGCCCTCGGTCTGGATACCGATATCGAGCAGCGTGTTGGTGATCGAACGCAGCCGCATCTTGAGCACGGTCAGTTGGAACAAGCGCTGCTCCTGGGGATCGCCGCTCAGGTACCCCTCGTCCTTCATCATCCCTTCGGCATAGACCGCCCAGCCTTCGACGAACGGGCCTGACCCCAAATAGGCGCGCAGCACGTCGGGCGACTTGTTCGAATGATCGAGCTGGAGGTAATGTCCCGGCATCGCTTCATGAATCGACAGGTCGTGGATCATGTAATCGTTGTATTCGGACAAGAAGCTTTCGGCCTGCGCATCGGTCCAATCGTCGGGGATCGGACTGACCGCGTAGAAGTTCTGCTGGCCCTTTTCGAACAGCCCCGGCGGATCGTTATAGGCGACTGCATTGCCTTGCTGGAACTTGGGCATGGTGATCACCTTGACCGGGCCGTCGGGCATCCGCACGAACCCGGCCTTGGTCACGAAGGCAGTCGCCTCGGCCAAGGTTTCGCGGGCGCGCTGTTCAAGCTGCGCGCGCGGTGGGTGCTTGGCATAGCTGAGCCGCAGCGCGGCCTCGATCACGGTCTGCTGCTGCGCCGCGGTGGGCTTGTCCGGCATCGGCAGATCGGCCACTTTGCCGCGCAGCGTCTGGCGGGAAAGCTCATACATCTCGGCGCGAGTATCGGCCTTGGCCTTGAGCGCGCGGGCTTTGAGCTCGGGCCGGGTCATGTCGCTCATCAGCCCGAAATGCATCTTCTGGTCATAGAGCTTGGAGCCCAGGCGGAAATCGCCCTTGGCTTGCGGGATCAGCACCGTGTCGAACCACTTCTGCTGGTCGGCCACCGCGGCCTTCAGCCCCGCCAGTGCCGCATCGAACCGCGCCCGGTCCGCCCCCGCCAGGCTATCCGCGTGCGTAGCGAGCATCCCCTCGGCAATCTCGATGATCCCCGAATTCTGCTTCGACACGGTCTGCGCGAAGATCAGCGGGACGCGCGCAGGGACCAGCTGGCTGCGGCTTTCCTTGAGCAAGGCAGGCAGCGCCTCCATTCGCGCGGTCGCGCTTTTCAGCCGGACATCCCACGGCGCAAAATCGCGCGCCGCCAAGGTATAGAGCGAGCCCGCCGCCACATCGTTGTAGATCTGCGCGTTCCACGCCCAGCCCTGCTCCGACTGGTCGGACCAGACGCGGTATTGCAGTTCGTTCTTGAGCAGGGCCAGGTCGACCTGATTGTCGCGGCTGAGCGATGCCGGGTTGAGCTTGGCCAGATCGGCCAGGAAGCCCTGCCAGGTCGCACGCCGCTCGGCCCGGCCCTTGGCGGTGATATCGGGGAGCAGGCTGTCATACTTGTGTTCACCCAGCGCGGTCGCTTCGATCGGCGAGCTTTGCATGGCCGATGCGATGAAGCGGCTGGCGATGTTCTGGAACACCTCGTCGGACCTCACCATGCGCATTGCATGGGGGCGGGGTTTGGCCGCGTCGGCGGGCAATTGCGCGAAGGCCAGCGCGGCGAGCGGCAGTGCGGCAAGTAGAGCGAAGCGCTTCACAGGAATTCTCCCCAAACTATCATTGAAGAGAAGCTAGCGCAGTCTCAATCCTGCGTCGAGCGCGCCAGGGCAAGTCCCGCCGCCACCGCAGCCATCCCGGCGAAATCGAGCGGGCCGAGACTCTCGTGAAACACCAGCCACCCCACCGCCACCGCAATCACCGGCTGGGTCAGCAGCGCCAGTCCGATCACCAGCGGCGCAAAATGCTTGAGCGCATAGACCAGCAGCCCCTGCCCGAGCAGCTGGCTGAGCACCGCCAGCGCGATCACCGGCCACCAGTTGCTGGGCCAGACCGGTTCGCCGCGCAGCAGGGCAATGCCAAGCAGCACCGGTAGGCCGGCCAGGCTCGACCAGGTCAGCAGCGACCAGCCGCCCAGCGAGGCGCGATATTTCTGCAGGATGATGATGTAGCCCGAATAAAGCAGGCCGGCGGCCACACAGTAGAGGTCGCCGATCAGGGTGGCACGGTCGACTTCGAGGCTGCGGCCGAGCAGGATCGCCCCCCCGCCGAGCGCCGCCACCAGGGCGAGCCATTCGCGCAGGTGCGGGCGGCGGTGCAGGCTGATCAGCCCCCAGATCATCACTACCAGGCTGCCGGCATTGCCGAACAGCGAGGCGTTGGCCATCCGGGTCATGCCGATCCCGATATGCCATGCGCCAATATCGAGTGCGAAGAACAGCCCGGCGGCGACGATTGCCCACCAGATGCCGGTGCCCAGTCCGCGCAGCTTCTGGCCGCTGACCCGCGCCAGCAAGGCCAGCACCGGCACCGCCAGAGCAAGGCGCCAGAATGCCGAGGAGACCGGTCCGCAATCGGCCAGCCGGACCGACCACGGCCCCAGCGCCAGCGCCGCATTGCCGCCCAGCAGGGCTGCGAGCCGCGCCCATCTCACGCCGCGCGACGGCTCCGCGGTTGTCCCCATTGCAATGCCCATGGCCATGCCTTAGCGAGCCGACAAAGATTGCAAAACGAAATGTGATGGAGACCTTCTTTGCACGACGCTCTTTTCCAGCCGCTTCAACTTGGCGCATTCACTGCGAAAAACCGCATCATGATGGCCCCGCTGACCCGCGGCCGGTCGGACCCGGGTTCGGTCCCCAATGCGATGATGGCCGAATATTACCGCCAGCGCGCCGGCGCGGGCCTGATCATTTCCGAAGCGACCGGGATCAGCGTCGAAGGGCTCGGCTGGCCCGCCGCTCCGGGCATCTGGAATGACGCGCAGGTTGCCGGGTGGAAGCCGGTAACCCAGGCGGTTCATGACGAAGGCGGCAAGATCGTGCTGCAGCTGTGGCACATGGGCCGCATCGTCCACCCCGATTTCCTTGGCGGCCAGCCCGGGCTTTCGGCCAGCGCCACCACTGCCCCCGATCACGCGCACACGCCAACGGGCCGCAAGCCGCACGAACAGGCCCGCGCGGCCGCGCTCGAAGACATCAAGCGGACCGTCGCCGACTATGCCAATGCTGCGCGCAACGCGAAGGCAGCCGGGTTCGACGGGGTCCAGCTCCACGGCGCGAACGGCTATCTGGTCGACCAGTTCCTGCGCGCCGGGACCAACCTGCGCACCGACGAGTACGGCGGCAGCCCGCAGAACCGCACCCGGTTCATGCGCGAAGTGCTTGAGGCGATCATCGCCGTGTGGGGCGCTGACCGGGTTTCGATCCGACTTTCGCCCAACGGCATGTCGCAAGGCTGCGACGATCCCGATCCGGCGAGCATTTTCGGCGAGGCCGCGCGTGTGGTGCAGGAACTTGGCGTCAGCTTTGTCGAACTGCGCCAGCCCGGCCCCGAAGGCACCTTCGGCCAGACCGAGGTGCCGCAGCAGGACGGCCTGATCCGCTCGATCTACACCGGACCGCTGGTGCTCAATTCCGACTACACCGCCGAAGAGGCCGCCGCCGACGTAGCCAGCGGGCGCTGCGATGCGATCAGCTTTGGTCGCCCCTATATCTCCAACCCGGACTTGGCGGAGCGGATCCGCGTCGGCGCGGAATGGGCGCCCAACACGAATGTGCCGAAAAGCTGGTATCTGCCCGGGCCTGAGGGCTATATCGACTATCCGGCGCTGGTGCCGGCGTAAGGCGAAGAGGCAAGGCAATGCCGGTACGGTCATGGCTGTTCGTTCCGGGCGACAGCGAGAAAAAGCTGGGCAAGGCGATCGCGACCGGCGCGGACGTGCTGATCCTCGACCTTGAGGATTCGGTCGCGGCGGAAAACAAGGCGGCGGCGCGGGCCATGGCCGGGCAATGGCTCGCCGCGCATCGGCAGCAGGTTACCGATGGCAAGCGCCAAGGCCGCTGGGTGCGGATCAATGCGCTCGACACCAATGAATGGCGCGAAGACCTGCGCGCAGTCATGCCCGGCGGGCCCGACGGAATCATGCTGCCCAAAAGCGCCGGACCGGAGTCAGTCCAGCAGCTCTCGGCCGAGATTTACGAGCTTGAAGGCCGCAGCGGGCTCGCGCCCAATTCGGTCAAGATCCTGCCATTGGTGAGCGAGACCGCAGCGGCTGCGCTGACGATTGCGCAGTATTGCCACACTCCGATGCCGCGGCTGGCTGGCCTGACCTGGGGCGCAGAAGACCTCTCCGCTGCACTCGGCGCGACCCGCAAGCGCGATGCGGACGGCCGCTGGACCGACACCTTCCGCTACGCCCGGACCCAGACCTTGCTGGCCGCGCACGCCCGCGGGGTGATCGCGGTCGACACCCTCCACGCCGATTTCGCCGACGGCAAAGGCCTCAAACGCGCCGCCGAAGAAGCCCGCGCCGATGGCTTTGCCGGAATGCTCGCGATCCACCCCGCGCAAGTCGAGGTGATCAACGCGGCTTTCACGCCGAGCGAAGCCGAGCAAACCGAAGCCCGCGCGATCGTCGCCGCGTTCAAGGCCAATCCCGGCGTGGGTACGCTGCAGATCGATGGCAAGATGATCGACATGCCGCACTACAAGCTGGCGCTGCGGGTGCTGGGATTGGAGCAGTAGGGGGCTGCGAAGCGCTCACCCGGCCACCCTGCCGCATTTTCCACTTTCCTACACATGCCCGAATCGCATACCCCGCAAATCGTCCGGTTCGCTGCAGCGTTTTCGGATGGACCTTCCTGCGGTGAGTGCCTTCGGCAGTCAGGCGCGGGAGACGACCGGCGCGGGCGTCCCGGCATTTCAAGCCGAACGTTCGCCAAGCAGGTCCGCCACGTTTGCGCCCCTTTCCGCCGCGTCATCGCTGGAATGGGGACATCGGCTGGCGGCATCAAATCTCGGCGCGTTAAATTGACTTACAACCAGTGCCGCCGAGTCCGGGCACAAAATGCGGCAACCCCGCGCCGGTCATCAGTCCCTTGTCCACCCCGGCGGCCTTTGGCCGGCCGGGCAATTGGCGCGTCAATTCGCCGCTGGGGATTCTGCCGCGCTGGGTGTGGTTTCGGACTTCAACTCAGGCGCAACCGTTGCCGCTGCGCTTGGCTTCGCTCCGGGTTTGGCTTTCGCGCCCTTGGTATCAGCAGCCTCGCCGCCTTCGCTCTTGGGCGCGAGCGGAGCTTGCGATTTGACGGTATCCAATGGCAGCATCGCGTCGCTGGCCGAGCCGGGGAGCACTTCGCCTTGCGCCTTGCCCGCGCCGGCATCTTTCTTCGCCTCACCCTTGCAGCCCGCCAGCGCGAGCACACACACCGCGAGGATCAGTCCAGCTTTCATCACGCAGCCTCCTCGCCGCAGGGGCGTTCGAGCGCGGCGAGGAAGCTCGCGGCGCGCAGCCGCAATGCCGCATCCCATGCCGCAGAATCAACCGTAATCCCCAGCCGCGCAAGGCTGGTGACGCCGAATTCTTCGATCCCGCACGGTACGATCCCGCCAAAATGCGACAGGTCGGGCGAGAGGTTGACCGAAAAGCCGTGCATCGTCACCCAGCGGCGGATGCGCACCCCGATCGCGCCGATCTTGGCTTCGCGTCCGTCGATGTCGGTGGTCCAGATCCCGATCCGTCCGGGCGCGCGCCAGCTTTCGGCGCCGAAGTCACCCAGCGTATCGATCACCCAGCCTTCGAGCGCGTGGACGAACCCGCGCACGTCGCGCGCGCGGCGTTTGAGGTCGAGCAGCACGTAGCCGATGCGCTGGCCCGGGCCGTGATAGGTGTAACGCCCGCCGCGCCCGGCCTCGACCACTTCGAAGCGCGGATCGAGCAATTCGGCAGCGGCGGCGCTGGTACCGGCGGTGTAGACGGGCGGATGCTCAAGCAGCCAGATCAGCTCTGCGGCGCGGCCATCGGCAATATCGGCATTGCGCGCGGTCATCGTGGCAAGCGCGCCGCGGTAGGGCACCGGCGCGGTGTCGATCCGCCATTCGGGCTGCAAGGAGGCGCTGGCTGCCATCGATTGTTTGCGTGGCGACAAATGCTGTGGTTATCAAGGGGGCATGAGTAATCCATTCCAGCCCACGCCGCCGCCGCCCCCGCCACCCAGGTCACCCGACGAACGCCGCGCGAGGCCACGCTTCGATACGATGAAGATCTGGGAGGAGGCGAGCGGCGCGTTGCTCGCCAATCGTGAGGTGTTGCTCGCGGTGCTCGGGGTGTTTGTGATCCTGCCCAACTTCGCGCTGCAGATGCTCGCTCCGGTGCCCGAGCCAATCTCAGGGCAGTTGCCCGCACAATGGTTTGCGCGAGTTGGGCAATATACCGATATCTATCTGATACCCATGCTCGCGGGCATGGCGTTAGAGCTTTTCGGGATGTTGATCTCTCTAGCGCTACTTGGTGATCCAGCGAGACCGACTGTCCTTGAGGCGATTCGCAAAGCAGCTCGCGTCGTCCCAAGCTTCATATCTGCTGTCATAGTTTCCTTTGCGATCGCCATTTTCGGCTTAGTAATTCTGATGACATTTGCGGTGTTGGCGGGGCAGCAGCAGCTGACCACAGTGATCGCTTTGATCGCCATCGTGCCGACACTCTACTTACTGGCGCGACTCGCTTTTATCGGCCCAACGATAATGCTGGGAGGAGTGCGCAACCCGATCGTCGCGCTTCGCAGTTCATTGCGCACCACCAAGGGTATTGGTTGGCAATTACTTCTCTTCCTGCTGTTGATATACTTCGCTTTTCAGCTCGTCGGCTGGCTGATGACCGCGGCAGTGGTGATCGTGACCACTCTGATCGCCGGGGCGGCGGGCGGCGCGCTGATCGGGACGCTGATCGCCTGTTTCGTTCAGGCCGCGCTCGCCGCCTGCTTCGTCGCGGTGATTGCCGTCAGCTATCGCCAAATCGGCGGCGCGACGAAATAGAAGCGCTCAGTCTTTCCAGCCCCAGAACAGCTTGCACGGCAACACGTTGAGCGCTTCGAACCCGGCGTCGATATGCTTGAAGTGCTTGGCCATGAAATCGCGCGCCTTGGCGCTGAATTGATAGACCAGGAAGGCCCCGCCGGGGCGTAGCACGCGGTACGTCGCCGCGGCGATCGCCAGGCCGACCCCGTCGGGCAGGGTTGAGAACGGCAGGCCGGACAGCACATAGTCGGCATGATCGTGGCCATGTGCGCGCACAATTGATTCAACGTCGGCCGCCGAGCCGAGGACGGGCACGAAGCGGCTGTCGCTGATCGTGGCCTTGAGATAATCGATGTAGAGCGGGTTGGTGTCGATCACGATCAACTGGCCGTCGCGGCGCAGCTTTTCGAGCACCGGGCGGCAGAAGGTGCCAACCCCGGGGCCGTATTCGACGAACAGCTTGCAGGTTTCCCAGTTGACCGGGGCGAGCATCTTGCGGATGGTAAAACGCGACGACGGGATGATCGAGCCGACCATCACCGGGTGTTCGATAAACCCTTGCAGGAACACACCCCACGGACCCATGGCCTGCATGATCTGGCGCTTCGCGCTCAACAACGCGCGGCGGCCCAGCGAACGTTGGGCAAGCTCGGAAGTGGTCATGTGGGGTAAAAGTCCTGAGTTCCGTTAGGGTTCCCGGCCTTTCCAAATTAGCCTCGGCATTGCAAGGCACGAGCGAGGGTACTAGCGACGAAGCGATGTCACGCGACGATCCAGACGAGTTCGCCGATCAGGCCGAGAGCCGCACCGCCAGCTTGCCGCTGGGGCGGCTGACCCTGCTGTTCACCGTCAGCCTGGTGACCGCCGCGGGCAATACCGCGATGCAATCGGTCATGCCCTCGATCGGCACCGCACTGCACGTCCACGATTTCTGGATCAGCCTTGCCTACACCTGGTCGGCGCTGCTGTGGATGATCTGCGCGCCGCTGTGGGCGCGCAAAAGCGACAAGCGCGGGCGCAAGGAAATGATGGCGATCGGGCTCATGGGCTTCATCGCCAGCTTCAGCTTGTGCGGCCTCGCGCTATGGCTGGGGCTCAATGGTTTCCTCTCCGGGATCGGTACGCTGCTCACTTTCGCGCTGTTCCGTTCGCTTTACGGCGGCTTCGGTTCGGCCGCGCCGCCCGCAGTGCAGGCCTACGTCGCGAGCCGCACCAGCCGCGAAGAGCGGACCAAGTCGCTGTCGCTGATCTCCTCGAGCTTTGGCCTGGGGACCGTGATCGGGCCAACCCTGGCGCCGTTCTTTATCCTGCCCGGGATCGGCCTGGTCGGCCCGTTCGCGGCCTTTTCGTTGATCGCGGTGCTGGTGCTGATCGCGCTGCGGCTGCGGCTGCCCGACGATTCGCCCGCCTATGCGGCGCGCGGCGATGTGATTGCGGCCCCGTTCAGCGCCAGCTCCGATTCGCGCCCGCGCCCAAGCGAAGATAGCGCGGCCGAGCCCGAACTGTTTGGCGATGTGGCCAAGGTCAGCTGGTTCGACGAGCGGCTGCGCCCGTGGATCGTCGCCGGATTGCTCGGCGGGCATGCGCAGGCGGCAACCATGGGCCTCGTTGGGTTCCTCGTGCTTGACCGGCTGGGGCTCCGCGGCGATCCGGGCGCGGGCGCGCAGAACATTGCGGTAGTCATGTTCGCGGGTGCTGCGGCAACGCTGTTCGCGCAGTGGGGGGTGATCCCGACTTTGCGGCTGGGCCCGCGCGCATCCTGCCTGTGGGGTATTTCGCTGGGCGCCGCCGGGGTCGCGGCGCTGGCTTTTGCCTTCACGCTGCACGCCATCACGGTGAGCATTGCGGTGGTTTCGCTCGGCTTCGGTTTGTTCCGCCCCGGCTTCACCTCTGGCGCATCGCTGGCAATGACCCGCGCCGAACAGGGCCAGTCGGCGGGGATCGTCGCTTCGGTCAATGGCGCGGGGTATATCGTCGCCCCGGCTATCGGGGTTTGGCTGTATGGGCACAATCCGTGGATCGGCTTCGGGGCGATCCTGACGCTCTGCGCCGGGGTTGTCGTCTTCGGGATCAAGGGCATGACCAGCGACGACAGCCTGATGCACCGCTCCGCCGACTAAAGGATTTCGCGCACCACTTCCTGCGGCCGGCACAGCCGCACGCCCTTGGCGGTTTCCACCAGCGGGCGTTCGATCAGGATAGGCTCGGCGGCCATGGCAGCCAGAACAGCCGCATCGCTTGCCTCGGGCAGGCCGCGCTCTTCGGCATCGGTGCCATGTCGGCGCAGTCCCTGCTGCGGAGTGAGACCTGCATCGCGGTAGAGCTGGGCAAGCTTTTCGGCGCTGGGCGGGTGCTTGAGGTATTCGGTCACAGTGAGCTCGATCCCGGGCGTCTCCGCAAGGATAGCCAGCGTCTTGCGCGAGGTACCGCATGCAGGGTTGTGCCAGATGGTGGCTTTCATGAGCTGTCCCGGATGGTTGAAAGAGCCTCGTCCGCCTATCGGCAAATTTCCCCACCGGCAATTTGATCCTTGTCAATGCGAACGATTCGCATTAGCGACAGATTTCGTATTGAGAATTATTATCAATAAGGATTACCATGACCTGCCCGCTGCTCCGTTCCGCTTCGTTGCTCGCAGTGGGAGCGCTGGCGTGGTCTAGTGCCGCGCAGGCTGACGAAGTCGCCGATGATGGCGGCGCTCTGATCGTAGTCACCGGCGAACGGGTTCGCGAACCCGACGTTGCGGCACTTAAAACCGGCACCACGCTGCGCGATACCCCGCAAAGCGTGACGACGCTCGACCGCGAGCGGCTCGACGATCAAGGCGTCGAGCAGCTTGGCGACGCCTTACGCTATGTCCCAGGCGTCACGCTCAGCCTGGGCGAAGGCAACCGCGATCAGGTGGTGCTGCGCGGCCAGCCGACGACGGCCGACTTCTACCTCGACGGCCTGCGCGACGACGCCCAGTATTATCGCCCGCTCTACAACATCGAACGGGTCGAGGTGCTGAAGGGCGCCAATGCGCTGCTGTTCGGGCGCGGCGGCGGCGGCGGGGTGATCAACCGCGTCTCGAAAAGCCCGAACCTGACGCGCAGCAGCGGTGCCCTGTCGGGCGGGATCGACACCTTCGGAGCCTGGTCGGGATCAGGTGACCTCAACCTCGCGTTGTCTGCCAGCGCGGCGCTGCGCCTCAATGCAACTTACGAGAACCTCGCCAATCAGCGCGATTTCTTCGGCGGCCATTTCATCGGTGCCGCGCCGACGCTGCTGATTGCCCCCGATGACCGCACCCGGCTGACCTTCGCTTACGAATACGATCAGGACGAGCGCCTTGCCGACCGCGGCATTCCCTCGTTCGGCGGGGTGCCGATCAAGGGTTACGACCACACCCTGTTCGGCAGCCCGGCGCTCAACCGCAGCAAGGTCGACGCGCACGTTGGCCGGATCCGGATCGAGCGCGAACTGGCAGACGGGCTGTCTCTCGATGTGTCGGGGCAGTTCGCGCACTACGACAAGTTCTATCAGAACGTGGTTCCCGGCGTCGCGACCGCGACCACGGTGTCGCTCAGCGGCTACAACAATGCGCAAAGCCGCGATAACTGGATCGGGCAGGCCAACCTGGTGTGGAAGGGCAACACTGGGCCGGTCGGCCACACCCTGCTGGCCGGGGTCGAGATCGGCGACCAGTCGACCGATTCGGAGCGTTACAACGCGCTGCTGGGCGGCGCGTCCACTGCGGCGGTAACGCTGGCACCGGTGCTGACCTTGCCGGCGATCACCTTCAATGGCACCCACACCGCGAGCACCACGCGTGTCACCAGCAAATCGGCTTACCTGCAGGACCAGATCGAGCTGGCACCGTGGCTGCAGGTGATCGGCGGGCTGCGCTACGACCGTTTCGAAATATCGGCGACCAATCTGGTCAACAGCGCGCGCTCTGGCCGCAGCGACGGCAAATGGTCGCCGCGCTTCGGGCTGGTCCTGAAGCCGCAGGAAAGCATCTCGTTCTACGCGAGCTATGCCAAGAGCTTCCTGCCGCAATCGGGCGACCAGTTCACCACGCTCGACCCGACCTATCAGTCGCTCGAGCCCGAAGCGTTCCGCAATCTGGAAGTGGGCGCGAAGTGGGACCTGACCCGCGATCTCAGCCTGACTGCCGCCGCGTTCCAGCTCGACCGGAGCAATAGCCGCGTGGCCGATCCGGCCAATCCGGGCTTCTGGGTGCTGACCGGCAGCAGCCGCGCGCGCGGGATCGAAGCGAGCCTCAATGGCCACCTCACTCCCCAATGGCAGACGAGCCTGGGCTATACCTATCAGGAGGGCGAAATCAGCTCGGCCACCACGGCAGCCCCGGCGGGCCGCCAGCTTGCCCTGCTGCCGCATCATCAGCTCGCCGCATGGACACGCTATGATTTCACCCCGCGCTTCGGGCTGGGTCTGGGCGTGGTCCACCAATCGAGCCAGTTCGCGTCGATCAGCAATGCGGTCAAGCTGCCCGCCTTTACCCGGCTCGACGCGGCGGCTTTCGTGACGCTGAGCGACCGCGTCTCGCTGCAGCTCAATGTCGAGAATCTGACTGACGCGCGGTATTACGCCAGCGCCAGTTCGGACAACAACATCCTGCCCGGCAAGCCGCTGACCGCGCGGGTGACGGCGCGGGTGAAGTTCTAGGCGGGCTTGAGCGCGGGCACCGCGCGCGCCGCGTCCTGCGGTGAAATCCCCGGGACCGGCGCGGCGCTGATCGTTTCGAGCCGGCGCATCACCCGCCCGGCGCGCTGGACCGCGTGGACCAGCCGCGGGTAGACCCCGCAGCGGCACAGGTTGGGCACCGCGGCAGCAATATCGTCGGCGCTGGGATCGGAATTCTTGGCGAGCAGCGCCGCTGCGGCGATCACGATCCCCGGCGTGCAGAACCCGCACTGGATCGCCTGCTCGGCCACCAGCGCCTGCTGCACCGGGTGGCTGCGATCGGGCGACAGGCCCTCGATTGTGGTGACGGTCCGGCCTTCAGCTTCAGCCAAGGTGATCAGGCAGCTGCGCAATGCTTCGCCATCGACCAGGACCATGCAGGCCCCGCAATCGCCGGTCCCGCAGCCATATTTGGTGCCGGTCAGGTTGGCAGCATCGCGCAGGCCCCAAAGCAAGGGCGTCTGCGGGTCCATCCGCAGCTCAACCGCACGGCCGTTGATCGTCAGGCTGGGCATTGAGGCAGGATCAATCGCGCCAGCTGCGGTCGATCTTGTCGATGCGGCGGGTCCAGGCGTCGAAATCGGCCTGCCCCGGCTGCATGCCCGGCACGCCGCCTTCATGGAGATCGCGCTGGTGAACCGCGACCACCTCTTCGGCCACCAGCAGCGGCTGGCCCATCGACATGGTCGCCAGCTGGATCTCGCAGGCGCGCTGCAGCGACCACTGGGTTACGAACATCTCAGGCAGTGAGCGCGCCAGCACCACCGGCCCGTGGTTCTTGAGCATCAGGATGCGCCCTTCGCCCAAGTTCTGCAGCAGCCGCACGCCTTCCTCCTCGCGCACCGTGATGCCTTCGAAATCGTGGTAGGCGAGCCGCCCGGCGAAGTTGCAGGCGTAGAAATTGACCGGCTGGAGCCCGCCTTCAAGGCTGCACACCGCCATCCCTGCGGTAGTGTGGGTGTGACAGATCGCATGGGCCCACGGAATGTGGCGGTGGAACAGCCCGTGCTGGACGAACCCGGCCTTGTTGACGGGGTACGGGTTGCCGTCGAGCTTGTTACCGTCGAGGTCGATCTTGACCAGGTTCGAGGCGCAGACTTCCGAATAGAGCAGCCCGAACGGGTTGATCAGGAAGGCGCCTTCTTCACCCGGGACCTTGACCGAGATGTGGTTGTAGATCGATTCCGACCAGCCGAGGTAATCGAAGATGCGGTAAGCGGCGGCGAGCTGGAGGCGGGCCTGCCATTCTTCTTCGCTGCAATCGTAATTGCGTGCGTGTGCGTTAAGCTGGGTGGCCATGGCGATCTCTCCGGTTGCGTTTCGTCCGCCGTTTTAGCCGCTACAGGGAAATGCGCAATCCGGCCCACAGCGTGCGCGGGGCGCCAAGATCGATCGACCCGGCCTGGTTGCGGGTTACAACCTGCGTATCGGTCACGTTCTCCGCGCGCAGCACCAGCTGCAAGCGATGCCTAATGGGCACGGAAACGAACGCGTCGAGCGTGGTCGCCGCGCGAAGTACGTCGGTTTGAAGATCATCTTCGTACTGCGCGCCGGTGTGCTTGAGCGTCAGCGCGAACCGCCAGCGCAGGCGCGGCTGCCAGCTCAGCGTGGCGCTGGCGGCAACCTTAGGCGTTTGCGCTGGGCGCTTATCGTTAAGCGCCGCAGAAGCCCCGCTGGCTTCCACTTTCGCATCGGTCAGCGTGAGCGAGGCGTCGAACCCGAACTGGCCGCGCCGTGCTGCAAGCCCCAGCTCCAGCCCCCGCGCGTGGATGGCATCAACGTTGCGCCGTTCGCGCAGGTTGGTGCCGATCGTGACATTGGCAATGGCATGTTCGACGCGGTTGTCGAAGACGGTGGCCGACAGGTTGATCCCGGCGATGGGCTTCCAGTCGAACCCGGCTTCGAACCCGACCAGCCGTTCATTGACCAAGGCGGCATTGGCGCGGGTGACAACCGGGAAGACAGTGAACGGACGGTAGAGCTCGTTAAGCGTCGGCACGCGCAGCCCACTGTATGCGGAGCCGCGCAGATCAAGCCCGCCGCCTAGCCCCAACACCGCCCCTCCGCGCAGCGATGCCTGCCAGCCCGACCGATCGGCAAAGCGGTTGCTGGTGGTGATCAGGCCAGCGGCATTGGCCTCGATGAAATTGCCCCCGGTGATCGCCCAGCGATCGGCCCGCAGCCCGCCGGTCAGGGTCAGCGCGCCGAGCCGCCAGTCAGTCTCGGCATAGAAGCCAAGGTCGCTGGTCCGCCCGCCCGCGTGCCGCCGTGCGGTGACGAGGCCGGTGACAGCCGAATAGGCGTCCTCGAACATGGTGCCATCAGCAATGCGCCAGTCGGTGCCGAGGCGCAGCACGGCGGTGCCGCTCACCGGCGGACGCAGTTCGAGCTTTCCGCCCCACCCGGTCGACGGGGTGGCGCGCTGGTCGAGCGCCTTGCGGAAACTGGTCGAGGAGATCACCACGTTCGAAAAATTGCGCGCCTGCAGATAGGCCAATGCATCGAACTGCCATGCCCCCTTGCCGACCACCCGCAGGCTCGCCTGTTCGCCGCTGCTGGTCGAATCCGCGCCCTTGAAGCGCAGGGTGCGGGCATCGCCGAACACCAGCCCGCTGGCCTGCAGTTCCACACCGGGGGCCAGCGGTGCAACCGCGCGGAGTGACGTCGACCAGCTATCATAGCGCGCCCGCGCACTGGCCGGTACGCGCTGAGCGACAGGCGTGGTCCAGAACCCCTGCCCGCGGTCCCAGCGCGCGGAGACTACCGCAAAGCCAGCGGCGAGCCGCGGTGCCAAGGTGCCCGAAAGTTCGCTTTCGCTGCGATGGTCGACCAGCGCCTCGCCACTGAATGAACCGAGCTGATCCGGCCCGGCGCTTTCCAATTCGATCGTGCCGGCAACCGCGCCTGCACCAAAGGCCCCCGACCCGCCGCCACGCGTCACCCGCACCCGCGCCAGCCGTTCGGGAGCGAGCGCGGACAACGGTACATAGCCGAAGAACGGATCGGCCATCGGCACCCCATCGAGCAGGACCAGGCTGCGGCTGGTGGCGTTGCCACCCAGCGCGCGCAGCGTCACCCCCTGCGCCGACGGATTGGCGCTGCGGCTGTCCGAGCGGCGAAACTGCTGGAACCCCGCGACCGCGCCGAGTGCGTCCTCGATCCGTCCCGAGGCACTTGACCTGAGCTGCTCGGCGCTAAGGTCGGTCACATCGTAGGCCGGAGCCGCGGGCGGCGCGGAAAGGCCGGTGCCGGTGACGACAATCTCGGGCTCGTCCTCGGCAGGCGTAGTGTTGGCCCAGGCGGTGCCCGGCACAGTGAACAGGAGAGCGGCAAACAGATGGCGACGCGGCATGGTTGTGGTTCGATCCTCTACTCGCCGGTACTGTCAGCCGCCGCTACACGCAACTGCCGCCATGGCATTCATGGCCAAAGCAAAATCAGCGCATCAATTAAGAGTCATACGACTGTTGATACCTGATCCGGCTGAGGAAAGCCCCGAACGGCCGTCAAGCCGAGGTCAGCCCGTTGAGCAGCGTTTCGAGGGAACTCTGCGCGCCGATCAGATGCGCGGCGCGGGGCAGTTTGCGCACGACCAGCCGTTCGTCTCCCAGCGGCAGATATTGCTGCGCCAGCCATTGATCCCCGCCCGCGTCATAGTCCGCCAGCACCGGCAGGGTTAGCTGGCGCGCGGCATCAACGCCGACGATTTCGCTTTCGCCGCCATGGGCAGTCAGCGGGTCGAGGTCGATCAGCCGGTCCACTTCGGCTTCACCGCCGGCCCACTGCACCCGGTGTCCGGACACCCGGATCGGCCCGCACGGGGCAATCAGCGCGGCTTCATCGAGGCGCCCGTGAAGGTCGAGCCAGACCTGCAACGGATCCAGCAGCAGCACTTCATCTTCCTGAAGATCGGTCTTGCCCGAGGCGACGAGGTAATAGGCCGGCCAGCTTGATACAACGAAGGGTTCTACCAGGCTTCGCGCTACTGTGTTGAGCCGGCTCGCCACCACCGGCTCGAGATGACTGCCGCCCAGTTTGGAGTCGCCTGAAAGGACCAGCAGTAACTGCAGCGGCCGCTGTGCCAGCAGATGGACGGCGAGCAGTCCGGGCAGGATCCCATGCCCATGTATTGCAATCGGTTGCGCGGCCATTGGGCATGCCTCCCACAGCAATCGAGCGGAGGCAAGTCTCTCATCGAACACACCCTTCAAACGGCATGCGACTCGCTGGGCGACCCACCAGGCGAACCGCGGGTGAGTCGCGTTGCAGAATCGGCACAGCGATCCGGGTAACCACGCGAGTTAACCAATGACATCAAGCAAAGGGCCCAAAATGGGGCATTCGCGGTCAACTTAAAAAGCGTTTTTGTTCAATTGCTTGATCGTGAGTTTGAAATTTTACGAAAGGGACAAATGGTTAAGATTTCGTCCTCGGACGATTCTGCTTGGCAACCCCCCCCTTGGTTGCGTTAACTTGTGTTGGAAATCAGACCGGTCGGAATTGCAAATATCCAGCCAGCTGACTTTCGGGGCCGCATAAAAAGTTAATCGAACAATCGTCCGCCGGACTCTTTCGGCGTGGCAGTGTTACGCGGAGTTGATTGAGATGCGAATTCGGCAAGGCATCGGTAAGCGCGCAGCTCTGGCAGCAATCATGCTGGCCTGTGGCGCGCTGGCGACTCCAGCACTTGCCAGCACCAGCACTGAAACAATCACGGCCTATTTCCGCGACAACTCGATAACCTACATCTATCCTGGTCCCGCTCAGGCCGTGCTGACAATCGACGTCAAAGCCTCGGTCGGCGGCACTTGCGGCTTTGCCACCAACGGCGCGCCCAATGCATCATTCACCGGGCTTCCGATCGAAGCGGGCTGGACCCGCCAGGTTGCCTTCACTGCAGAATGCACCGCCCCGTGGCGGATTGCGGTTTCGTCGCTGAACGGCGCACTGAAGAACACCGCGACCGTGCCAGCGGGTTACACCAACAAGGCCGCTTACGACGTCGCGCTCAATGTTGTGTCCGACAGCGGGCCGGTTACTGGCACTTGCCCGGTCGCGCAGCTCGACCAGGCGGCCGGCAGTACCCCGTGCAGTTTCGAGGGTACCGCCAGCACCACCAACGGGCTGCAGGTCGCGCGCAGTTTCGACCTTCCAGGGTCGTACATCCAGATGACGGCCCCGGCCTACACCGGCTCGGACGTCCTCTATTCCGGCAACTACAGCGATACACTGACGGTAACGGTTTCACCCGCGGTCTAGCGGGGAAGTGTAAATGCCCGAAGCTGGGGTCAGCTTCGGGAAAATGAAGAAACGCCGGGGGGATCCGGCATTGATGAAGGAAGGCGACCATGAAGAAGATTGCACTATTTGCTGCAGCGACCGCTGCAGTCCTCGCTACCCCGGCCATGGCGCAGAACGTCACTGGCACGATCACGCTCAACGGCACCGTTGCCGGCAAGTGCAGCGTCACCTCGGCTCCCGCCGGGACGACCTTTGCGCAGACTGTCAACTTCGGTGAGCTGGCCAAGGCCGATGGCACGCTGCGTTCGGGCCTTTCGACCGACTTCAGCACCACCCCGGTCCAAGCCACCGTGGTTTGCAACACCGGCACGCCAAAGGTTTCGGTAGATGCCAACCCGATGGTCAATGCGGCATTCACTCCGGTTCCGACCGGCTATGCCAACACCATCAACTACACCGCCAACGTCGCCGTAGCGACCGCGACTCCGGGCACGGTGAATTTCAGCAACGCGACCACTGCGGCCCCCTCGGCGGCTATTGCGGTCGGCGCTGCGCTCGCCAACTCGGCCAACAATGTCGTGATCACGACCACGGGCTTCGCGACGCCGGCTGCCACCGATATCCTCGGCGCCGGTTCATACACCGGCACGATCACGGTGGTCATCTCGCCGACCTGACACAGTTCACGTTAGCGAATACCGACAAGGAGAACACCGATGCGCATACTGATGTTCCTGGCAATTCCGGCGGTCCTTGTGGCCAGCCCGGCCTTTGCCCAGAGCACGTCTGTTACCGGGACCGTCAACATCGACGGTTCGGTGGCTGGCCGCTGCACCTTTACCCTGCCGAGCGTCACGCTGTCGCTGGGCGAGCTCAGCCTCGCCAGCAACGGCAAGCTCGACACGAGCAAGGTCAACGGCAAGACCGCGACGCTGACCGGCTGGTGCAACAACACCGCCGCGACGATG